>CAYLOA010000004.1:64657-74944 GCA_964385185.1 uncultured Methanosarcinales archaeon
TTAAGATACTCGTTTCACTCGTACCTTAAAGCTTCCACAGGCTGCTGCCTAGCTGCTTGTATTGCAGGTAATACTCCTGAGACTGTTCCTATTGTAAATGAAAATGCTAAAACTGCTAAAATTAAATACCACGGGAAAAAGACATCTATGAATTCAAACAATAATACATTCTTAATAATCCAAACCACTCCTTTTGAGAATCCAATTCCTATTAGAATGCCCATTATTCCTCCTGCAGCTCCTAACAACCCTGACTCTAAAATAAATAATTGGGTAATATCTCTGTTTCTTGCTCCAATTGCTTTCATTATTCCAATTTCTTTGGTTCTTTCTATGACTGAAGTGTACATAGTATTCATTATTCCAATTCCTCCTACTAATAATGAAATTCCTGCAATGGCTATGAGTACCAATTGGATGACTCCCAAGATTTGATTGAGTGATCTTAGGATTTCATCAAATGTTTGGATTGCAAAGTCTTCTTTTCCTTCTTCAAGATCTCTAAAGTTTCTGAGTCTTCTTTTTATTTTTTCTGCAACTATGACGGGATCTACTCCTTTTTCCATTTTGAGAATGATAGCATCCACCCTGTTTGGAATTTCAAATAACTCTCTTGCAGCTTCTAGTGGCATACTTATCGCTTTATCATCTTCAGCAGAACCTATGTAATCCAAGACACCGACTATTTTTACATTTTGTCCGTTAATTTTATACGTGTTTCTTACCTGAGCATTTTTCTTGAATAAATTTCTTTCTACATGATAATTTCCTACAACCGCTTTGAATTTATCCCCCTTCTTGATCATTCTACCTTCAGCAATTTCTACATCACCTAGCAATTCTTCCCATACTTTTAGTCCAACCCCTGTATCTGTTCCAATTACATTGAAGAATCTTGTTTCATCGTTGAATTCTATTTTTGCAGGTACGATGATATATACAGTGGATTCTGCTACTTCTTTTATTTTGGCTACAAAATCCCAATCATCTTCGGTTAAGGAGATTCCCAGCGTTTGTGATCCGGGAGGTGCAAATGCAGTTTTCGGAGTGATAATTAATTTGTCTGTACCTAGTAGTTCAAATTGTTCATTAATTTCTTTTTCAAAACCTTGTCCTAGTGATATTAAGGAGACGATTGCTGCAATTCCTACAAAAATTCCTAACAGGGTTAATGATGTTCGTAGCTTTCGCTGTTGTAATGTTCTCAGTGAGTATTGTAATAGATCTTTTATCATTTTCTTAGCGCATCCACAGGATGTAATTTAGCTGCTTGGAGTGCAGGAACTACTCCTGATGCGGTACCTACACCAAATGAAAATATGAGTGCTCCTAAAATTAGATACCAAGGGAAGTTGGCTCTGAGTAAATCTGTACCTAGGAGACCTTTTCCAATAATTTCAACTGATTTAGAGAGGGCGATGCCCATAATGATGCCTACAATCCCTCCAGACATTCCGAGGAATCCAGATTCAATCATAAATAATGTTAGGATATCTTTATTTTTTGCTCCAATGGCTTTCATGATTCCTATTTCTCGAGTTCTTTCTAAGACAGAGGTGAACATGGTGTTCATAATTCCTATCCCCCCTACAAACAGAGAAATCATAGCTATTCCGATAATGAGTGCTTGCATGATGAGTAAGATAGAACCAAATGTTGAAGCAGTTTGTTCAGGAGTTTCTACGGTGAAGTCTTCTTCTCCTAGATCTAATCTTCTATCTCTTCTCATATTTTTTTCAATGTTTTGTGCAACGATTCTATTATCAAATCCTTTGGCCACTTGGACATTGATAAAATCAACTTCATCTTGTTCATTAACAAGATCTCGTAAGGTATCTTCCATAATGAGAAATGCATCATTTCCAAATGGTGCTGAAATTCTTTCCATGATGCCTATTACTTCAAATTTTTTCCCTTCAAGAAGTATTTTTTCCCTTACTTTTACTGGACGATCAAATGGATTATTATCTTTTAGGAAATTATTACCTAATACTACTTTGAATTTATCTCCTGTTTTGAGATGTCTTCCTTGATTAACTTCCACATTTAATGCTCTCAGAACAAAGTCTCTCCCTTCTTTACTTTCTGGAAGAGAGATGGCAAAAGTTTGAACGGTACGATCATTGAGTTCTCCTGTTACTCCTCGGAGTAATCTTCCCACGGCAAATTCAACACCTCTCGAGCGTTCCACAATTTTTATATCATCTTCCAGCAAGGGTACTGCTGCAAGGCTACCCGGAGGGCCAAAACCAGAACTGGCTGCTTGGATTACAAGAATGTCTGAACCTAAATCTGAAAAGGTAGCTGTTAAGGCTTCCTCAAGTCCTTGACCTAGAGAAACGAGAGAAACTACAGCAGCTATACCAATAAAAATTCCCAACATGGTAAGCCAAGATCTTAATTTTCTGCTTTTTAAGGATCTTAGTGTAATTAAGACATAGTCTTTAATCATCTTTACTGCTTGGTTTTTCTCTTTTTCATTAACCAGTAGATTCCTGCACCAAATACATACCCACCGATTACTAATATTCTCCAGAGAATTGTTTTATAGCGTGGTCCTGTCATTTTAAGGACATCAAACACCATAAAAAGCCAAGCTACTGTTAGAATTACTATAAATGCTAAGCTGAATATTGATCCTACAAAAGAACCTCCTTGGATTAATCCTAGTTTTTTTGCTTGTCGAGAGCTGTACAAAGGAAGATCCAATTGGATACTTTTTGTAAATTCTTTGTTAAATGCATCTTTGTATGTGAGATCAAGATCTAGAACTGCTTGTTTTTTTGCTGAGACGTATATTTCATATTCTGCTGAATCAAAATCATCTGAATCTAGATTACCCAAGTATACAGAGGGTGAAGAGACTACCGTATAATCTTTACTTGGGTTTAAATTTGCAGTAAGGTATTGAATTTCAGAAGAACCTACATTGGATACGGAGATGATTACATTTCCTTTTCCACCTCTTGTGTAGACTTCCGTTTCATCTATATTTACTAAAAAATCAGGTGCATCGTTTACAATAATTCCAATATCATTATTTTTTGAATAGTTTCTTCCTACTTCATCGAAATAAGAAATTTCTAATGGAATTTTATGGACTTTTGAAGCAGCATTTGCTTCCACATTGAGATTGAATATTACTTTCGTTGATTCTTTTCCACTTAATTGATGAATCATTTTTTCATCTGAAGTTCCTACGGGAGCAAAAGGGACATCATCTAGATTGAGTTTAAATCGTAGATCTTTGAGAACGGAATCTGCTGTGTTTACTATTGTCATCTCTACATTTGTCGTTGTTCCTGGCGATAAGACCTTTGAATCTGTGGAAATTTCTTCTATTGCTAATATTGCGTCATTTGTTTGCACTCTGAGAAAAAAAGGTTCTAGTTTTGTCCAGGCTAATCCCCCATTAGGTGAGAATTGAAAGCTAATTTTATTATTTCCTTCTACTGCTGATTCATCAACTTTTAATCTGTAAAAAATGATGTATGCATCTTCTCCTACCTGTCTAGCACCTACTCTTCCTAATCTTACTCTTTCTGTTCCTTCTGCTAATGTGAAGGGGTATTTAGGTATAAATTCAAATAATACATTTGGAGCGTCAGAAGTTCCAATATTTTCTACCTTTAGTCTGACTTCCACGATACCACCTGGTTCAGCAGGGTCGGGACGTTGATTGATGAAGTTGTATGAGACATCATTAATGTTTGATTCAGATTTATTTCTGACTATAATTACTGATAAGTCTGTGTTGGATTTACTTAATGCAGCTTCAGCTATTCCTGCAAATGCTATACAGATTGTGAGTATAAGTATTACTTGGAGTATTTTTTTCATTTTGCTTGTCTGCTCATTAATTTCCCATCTTTTAAATGTACCGTTCTATCAGCTGCTTTTGCGACATAATCATCGTGTGTTACCATTACTATGGTTTTTCCTTCCTTTCTATGTAGATCTTTTAGGAATTTCATCACATTGAGTCCTGTTTTGGAATCTAGGTTTCCTGTGGGTTCATCTGCTAAGATTACCTCCGGGTTAATTGCTAATGCTCTTGCAATTGCTACTCTTTGTTGTTGACCTCCTGAAAGTTCAGTAGGTTTATGGTCCATTCTATCACCTAATTCTACCATCGTTAAGAGTTCTTCTGCTCTTGTAATTCTTTTATGTTCTACTATGTTTTGAAACATTAAAGGGAGCATGACATTTTGTTTAGCTGTCAAGGTAGGGATTAAATTGAATTGTTGAAAGATAAAACCTATCATTTTTCCTCTAATTTGTGCTAGAGAAGATTCTGATAGTTTTGAGATATCTTTTCCGTTGAGGGTGATAGTTCCTTTGGTAGGAAGATCAAGACATCCTACCATATTTACTGCTGTGGATTTCCCTGATCCTGAGGGGCCCATAATGGAGACAAATTCTCCTTTTTGTATCTCTAGATTCAATCCTTGGAGGGCAGTTACTTTAACTTCTCCCAAATCATAGATTTTCCAGACATCTTTGAGTTGAATTATAGCTGTCATCTTGTTTCCTTTATTTCTTGTATCTCTTGTATCTCTTGTATCTCTTAATCAATATATACCTTTTGGTTGTTATGCTGATGATATTTAGTTCATTTGATTACATTTATATATTGGAATATGCAGATAGTACACTATAAGGGGTGAACATGACTAAAAATAAGATAGATGATGTAGTGCAACTGATTATTCCACCATTATTGGTGGCTCTTTTGACTTTGTCTATCTTTGAATTGTTTACCGACCTTTCTGCTTATGCTATATGGATTGATGTCTTTGATGTCTTTGTGATCATTATTTTTGCAATTGATCTTTATCATAGATGGTTTGAGGTTCGGAGTATTGGTCCTTTTCTTAAGAAGTATTGGCCTGATATTATAGCAACTATTCCTTTTAATTTAATATTTTTGGGGTTGGATAAATTGGTATTCACTCGTGCATTGCGAGGGGTACGGATTATTGGTCGGGCTAGTAAGTTGACTCGATTTGCAAGATATGGTAGACTATTGAGATTGATTAGGGTTGGAGCGAGATTACCAAGGTTTTTACGGGTGCGGAAGCATATTAAGAAGGCAAAAATACGGAAAGAGCAACCTCACGAACGTGAGATGAAAGGTACTTTGAGTTTTAAGGTTATTTTGCTGATTACTATCAATTCTATCATGGGGACAGGAATTTATTTCTTAGTTGCCGCTGGAGCAAAGCATGCTGGTCCTGCTTCACTAGTTTCTTGGGCAATACTCTCTGTTATTGCTGTCTATATTGCGATGTGTTTTTCAGAGCTTACTGCTATGTTTCCTAAGGCTGGGGGAGTGTATGAGTTTGCCAAGCAGGCTTATGGAAGGTTTTGGTCGTTTGTGATAGGTTGGGCTACGTCGATAGCTGGAAGTGTGACGATAGCTATGTTGTTATTAGGTGCTCTACAATACGTTATCCCTATACAGTATAGTAGCTGGTATGTTCCGATAGCTATCGGTTTGATTTTGATATTTAATGCAGTAGCTTATCATGGAATGCAGACATCGACTGTTATGTTAGTAAGTTTTGCTATGGTCACCTTATTTACTGTTCTTGCGATTATTATTCCTAGTTTCTTTAATATTTCAATTGAAAATTTTAAGCCTTTTTTTGTTTTTCCAGCGATGAATATTTTACTGAGTATTTTCTTTATTGCTGAGACTTTTTTTGGATGGGAGAGTGCTGTTTTTTTATCAGCAGAGACGAAAAATCCTACGAAAGTTATGCCAAAGGCTCTTATTTATGGAACTTTGGTTATTGTATTACTTTCCTTTACTTTGGCATTTACTTCACTAGGAGTTATCCCTTGGGAGCAATTTGGAGAGTCTGCAGCACCTTTAAGAGATATTGGGGGTGCCTTGTTTGGAGCACCTGGATTGCTTATTTTTGGAGTTTTAGTGTTTATTTCTATTATTGGTGCGGTAGCGTGTTGGATTGTGACAGCACCACGGCTTTTGATGAGTATAGCTGAGGATAAGTTGTTTTTTGTACAATTTGCTAAGATTCATCCTAAATACAAAAGTCCCTATGTGAGTATTATTTTTCAAGCGCTTGTCGTGAGTATTTTGGTCTATATCGGAGCAGGTCAGTATGAGACTTTATTACATATGCTTATCCCATTGATTTTATTTATCTATTCTGCTGTGTTGTTGAGTGTTGTGATACTACGATTTAAACAGCCTAATACCAAGAGACCCTACAAGATTTGGTTTGGAAAGGTAGGTCCCATTATTACTATTGGTTTTTTGATTTTTCTCTTGGTAATGTTTATTCGAGAGACACATGCAGCATGGGATATCTTGAGAATATCAGGATTGCTTGTTGTTTTAGGGATACCGGCTTATTTATTTATTGAAATCTTTTATGATGATAAGTATGTTACTTTGCGACGGAATATTATGGCATTTTTCTCTCATTATACTCATCATGTGGCTCTGAAGCATTCCATTTTTAGAAAGATTGTAGGTTATGTGGGGCCTTTTAAGAAAAATAGTACTATTGTTGATTTTAATTGTGGGACGGGATCTTTCGTTAAGTTGTTGATCAAGGATAAGGTACCGTTTAAGCAGGTCTATGCTGTTGACAAAGCTAAAGAGGAGATTAAGACGTTTTTAGCCCATATCCCTCAGAAGTTTAAGAAGAAAATTCACGCAAAATACAGGCCTAGTTGGAGTATGCCTAAACATATTAAGAAGGCAGATGTTTTTGTAAGTTTTGATGCTCTAGGACATGTTTCCGATATTGAGAGTTTTTTGAAAGACGTTAGGAAGGTGCTTAAGAAAAATGGTAAGTTCTGTTTTCATATTAAGCATCATGTTCTGAATGTGACTCCTAATGCTGTGGTGTTGGATGATAAGAAGGCTATTGTTAAGTTGTTTGCTAAGCAGAAGTTAAAGGCAACGTATAAACGAGAAGGTGCTTTTACAACTCATATTTTTATTTACGGACGTAAATGATTATGAAGATTGTGGCTGTACAATACCCAAAATTACTTGTTGAGTTTCATTGTTTTCATCTATAACGGGAATCGTGTATGATCCTGTTTGGATGATGCCTTCTAGGATGTTTCTTTGCTCTAGTAATTGTCCTTGCTGGACTCCTGTGTTGAATATGGATTGTTGTTGAGCTATTAAGTTTGATCTTAAAGCTTGAAATCCAATAAATGCAACAAGAACGATTATTACTATGACTAAACTCACAATGACTGTATTTTTATGATTGCTCATGGGAATGGTTAAGGTGAGGTTGTTTATATATTTTACTAGGTTGGAGTAATAGAAAGAGTTTTAAATCATGTAATGTTTCAGTGCTTTATGGATGAAGAGCGTAGACGTTTAATCATGGGGATTATCCTTGTATTTTTTATGGTGTCTTCCGTATTTGGAGTCTTTGTATTTGGGTTTAATGACGGGGCAAGTAGCACCTCTCAAAGATACAATGGACATAAGTTTACTATCTTTCAGAATCAATGGAAAGTTGAATTGAACGGAGAGGATAAATTGTTTGATTACTATCCTGAAGATGTGGATTACATTCCCGTTGATTCAGCTGTTTCATCTGCATTTTCAAATGCTAAGATGGTGTATTTTACTAGTGATGTAGATAGTGCAATGAAGGGACCGATTGCTCAGAGTACCTATGATTTTAATAGAGCTTTAGTTGCTGAAAATATTCATGTTGTTACTGCTTTTACTGAAGAGAATGAATTTAATTTGCCTGTTGTTACGTGTGCTGAAGCAACACCGACTGTTCCTGTTGTTATGCTTGTAGCAGGAGATACTACCAGTGTGTCTACTATTGGAAATTGTATTGTTTTAACAGGAGATAGTGATTATAGTTTTTCAAGATTATCTGAAAGAATACTATATGGATATTACGGAGTGATAGCATGAGCGAAGAAAAGAGTACAGAAAAAACACCTATTAGTAAAGATAAGATTTTAATTTATACAGCTATAGGTATTGTTGTTTTAGTGTTAGTTTTTGTAGCAGCTATTGAGCTCTATGATCCTGAGCCTGAAGTACCTGTTGAGACTTTTCAAGGTTTTGTATTTTTCAAAAAAGCAGATTTTTGGCATTTTAATTGGCAAAGGGATGCTGAGACTACGTATACTGTAAGTTTACGATTTCATCCTCGAGAAGCTTTAGAAGTTGAGTTAGAAGGAGAAATTTTAGATACTTTTAACGCTTTTGTTGACAACAATAAAGAAGTGTATGTAACTTTTAATCCACAAGCGGATAACTTTACCTATACTGCTTTAGCAGCAGGTGAGCTTAGTTTGAGTGTAGCACGTGCATTAGATGTAACTCCTATTGCTGCTTGTACTGAGGATGATGGGACAGAAACTTGTGTGGGTCGTCCTATTGTAACTTGTGATGATACTGACAAAGCAGTTATTTTCTTAGATGATGTCGAAGATGAGACTAAGATTACACTAGAAGATAATTGTTTAATCATTTCTGGTAGAGGGATGGAGAAATTACGAGCTGTTGATAGAGTATTGTATCATTGGTATCGTGTTTATTAGTCTTTTATCTAAAATAGACTATCTTTACAGTTATGAAGATGAGGTAGAGTCCTATTAAGATATATCCTTCTTTTTTATCGTCTTGTCCAATTTTCATATTTCTTTTCAAGAGATAGAGGGCTATAATTGAGGCACAAAACCAGAAAGGGATGTCGAAGAATAATAAGTTCTTGTCGAAATTGAGTCCTATACTTCCTGCCATGATTGCTCCTAAGGGTAAGGAGAGCATGGGATCTGTTATGTTTGAACCTAATAGTGTTCCAATGGAAAGATCTCCTGCTTTCTTTGTGATGGCTCTTATGGCTGTGGAGAGTTCTGGAAGAGCTGTTCCTACCCCTACAATCATGATTCCAATAAACGATTGGGCTACACCCCATTGTGATGAGAGTGAGAGGGCTGATTCCACTACATATTTGGATGCTACTAATAATATGGTGAGGCCTATTCCAAATTTAAACAGTTCTTTGCCAATAGGGCTGTGATGTTTATGGAATGCAGCTGATTTTAGGAATTTTTCATTTTTTGCAACTTTGTATAGGTAGAGGATGTATAGAATTAAGAGTCCAATGGCTTCAACGATTGTTATTTTGAAATCGGTGTATCCTACAATGAACACTGCAATGATGGAGAAGAGGATCATTTTGCCATCTCTCCTTAAGGTGTCTTTCGTGGCATACATGGTTCCTAATAGTGCTGTGATGCCTAAGACTAAGGTTATTTGTGTGATGTCTGAACCTAGATTGGTTCCTATAGCAATTCCTGAAGCTTGGACCCCTTGAGATACTTTATATCCTGAGAATAAGTTGGTCATTATTTCTGGGATTGAAGTTCCGATTGAGATTATGGTTAATCCAATTAACGTTTGTGAAATTTTTAATTTATGAGCTATTTTTTTTGATGAGTTTACTATGATATCTGATCCATAGTAGAGACATCCTAAGCCGAGGATTAATATTATTAATTCAAACATATAAAAAAAAGAGAAAAAGAGTTTATTAACCTGTTGTTGTTTTTCTTTACATACTTTTTTATATTATATCCGTAACTGAGATTTTATGGTCAAAGAACGTAAGTATGGGTTTATGGAATTTTTATCACAGCCCAAGGTTTTTATAACTCTATTAGCTTATTCTGTATTTTATTCTACTATACTTTTGATGGATGTAGGGGAACCTAAAGATGTATCATCAGATCGTATTGCAGAATCAGTGGTGGAAGCTGTTGATCCCAAAGAGGAACATAAAGGAGCCCCACACTATATTCTAGAGTTTAATAATACTGATATAGTTCTCGGTTGGTCTGCTTGGATGACTGATGTTGTGCACCCAGATAGGACCAGGGTTAATATTGCTAGTATTGTTAGGTATTTTATCATGTTTATCACCGAATTATCTATAGTTTAGGGTATATAAATAGGTTGTGAAGGGTGCAAGTGAGGTTGAAGTTATGAGTTATTTCCTAGAACTAGTTTTAGAAGAGCCATTCTTAGGTATAATCCATTCTTGGCTTGTCTGAAATAGGCGGCTCTTGGATCTGAATCAATTTCAGGGGAGATTTCATCTACTCTTGGAAGGGGATGCATAACAATGGCTCCTTCGGACATTTGTTTCATGGTCTCTTTGTTTACTACAAAACAGCCTTTGAGTTTATCATAGGCTTCTTTGTCATCGAATCTTTCTTTCTGGATTCTTGTCATATAGAAAATGTCCACTTTGTCTAGGA
>CAYLOA010000005.1:0-61655 GCA_964385185.1 uncultured Methanosarcinales archaeon
TAACGATCTTGACAATAAAATTGACGTCCCCAATTTGCCCCCTAATCAGTTTGTACGTGAACAAACTCATCAAGTTTGGCTATCGGCAAGTGGAGATGATCCAAATAATACTAGGGCTGGTTCATTTCAAACATTTATGCACCACCATAATAAAGGCCCAAAAATTAAAGATTGTAAGATTATTGTTACAATTGAACAAGATACGTCATACCCTGTGAGAAATGATATTTTGGATAGAATCAAAGAAATGTTTGCTCCGGGAAGAAATAATTCCACTATAAAATTTAAAGGTGCAGGAAGTCCTACAAAACTCAGGGAAAAACCAATTGAGCTGGGGGTTGAAGAGGAAGGACAGATTAAGTACTCCAAGAGGGAAAGTCATAAAGATGGCACATTTGTAACCATTAATTTTCAAAACACTGATAAATTCTGCAAAATGCTAATTGATGCAAGAATCTTTATTGAAGTCAAATTTTATATAGTAGTAACCGTCACACCAAATGCAGGTCAAGGAATATTAACAACACCAAAGAAAGCAATATTTTATTGTACAGTAAATCCTGCCCCAACACCCTAACTAAAATGAAACCGATAACACAAAAGATGAAAGTAAATGTACCGAATCGACATAGTGCAAGAAATGCTCGGCTAACATATACACAAAATACCTATTACATCTATGGTATGGTATATGGCAACCAAGAAGGTATTCGTTCTGATGCAAGTGGACGTGCTAGAATACGTGATGTGCAAGTAAGAATGGCAAAGCATTTTTTTCCTGTTGGAAATAGTAAAATTAACAAAAATATTGTTTCGATCCCAGTCTTTAAGAAAGTGTCTATACCCTTAGAAGTTGAAATGCCATCAACCGTTCCGAGTGGAACGTACTATCTAAGAATATTACAAATTAGTGCTTCTCCTAGGAGTTTAGAACCTCTGAAAAATCCAAACGATCGAGAAGCATTACGAGTATTGATTACATTGTTGAGGGATCAACAACAAAAACAAAATTTAGTGCATGAACAAATCATAGAGTTTAATTTCAAAAATAAAGAAATAGATAAAAATATCTCTGCTATAACTAAAGAAATTACTTTCTATACAAATAGATTTGAAAAGGCCGTAGCTACAAATCCTGATGAGGTAATCAAAGCTCTAATTCTCACCCCTGGGAAAATGAAATTAAAACAATTGCCTAAATTATGGGAAAATTCCATGAAACTCTACAAGGCTATACCTATTGAGCACAAGAATCCTAAGGACAGAATAGCTGCCGAGGAAGCATATAATGATGTGAAAGATCCTGAAGCATTAAAATTATCTATACTACAAACAGCTTCAACTAGGCCTGGAATGAATTTTTTATTCCTAGATGAAGCAAAAACTAAGATTAACACCAAGGCTGTAAACTCTCCAGAAATTGTGCAAAAATTAGAGGCAGATTTCAAAGTGAAGTTTTTTACACCCATGCAGGACGTTTTGAATTTTTGTAAAGATGTTGTTATTAAATTTAATGAATACTTCAAAAACACTCCTCAGACTCCAGAAGTAGATGTGGAGAGAGAATACAGCAATGCAACATAACTTTCATCAATACATAAGGACAACAAACATTTAAAAAGAACTAAAACAAAGGTGATACTATGGGAATCGGCATTATAGATGAAGCAAAATTAAGCACAGTACTTTCTCCTAATTTTATATTAAAAATAAGAAGCAGAAAAACCTTCAATAAATTGGTAAGACAAGAGGGAAAATTACGAAATTCAATTATGGCAAAATACAATGATGCCATTAACAGGGGATCAGTAAAAAAAGTTAAGGGAGTTATTCAAGAGGAAATTGAACTATCTGATGAAGAAATTTCAGAAATAGCCAATATCGGCCAAAATGATGAAACTCAATTATACCGGGAGTTAAAAAAATCATTCGAAGATTCTCTTTCTATAGCAAGCAGAAATAAAAATGAAGCGGTAAGATCTACAGCCTTACATGCATTGAGTCAGGCAGGCCAACAACTTTCTGAAACTTTTGACAAGGTAAGACTACTTTGGTCCAATATTGAAAAAGACAGAAAAAGAATGGATGCTATGGTACTAAGGACTGAATTTAATGAAATAAGTAAGGCTTCAAAAGAAACAAGAAAAATTGGAAGAGACATCCAACTCGCTAAAAATGCAGCAAATAACATGGCTAAAGCAACTAAGCCAGCCGTAGCAACTAAAAAAGCCACAGAATTTTTAGCAATCATAAAAGAAGAAGCCTTTTTAGTAAGAGATCTCCATGTCAATTTAGTAAATATTTTGTTTGTTATTGAACATAAAAATGAAAAATTTATGGGTGGAGTTATCAATCTACGATCCAAGGGATTCCCCCCAGATATTATTAAAGATGAATTTACAGAATATGAAGCTAAAAAACATAAAGAAAAAGGGGAACTCAATAGTCAATCACAACTCGCATTACTCTTAATGAGAATGTTTGGAAGGTTTGCACAAGAAGCTCAAGCAGCTGCTAATAAAAAATAATCACTCAACCAAAACTTCTTTCCCAATACATTGCCCTGGCATACCTGTTGCAAAGATAACTCTAACAGCTCCTTTTCCACCGTGAGCACTTGCAACTTTACCTTCTAGAACTTTTCCAGCCTTTCCATCAGTCTTCCAACTGACTTTTTTGCCTACTAATTCTTTAGCTTTATCTGCAGAGTCTACACCATCAACATGGACAATCATATGTCTTTGATAGATGGTATGTCTTCCTCTTCTGAAATTTGATATGATTCCTTTCATACCTTTAAGAGTTCAGAGACTATTTAAAAGCTTTTCTATCGATAGATCTTATCATGATGGTCAAAATCTTCAAAAGAAATTGTTTTTGTAGTATGATTTATAGTAAAAACTAGAACAAATGGATTGATATGTATCCTCATTACCCCTTTCATATTGTGATGGAGTAATTTGAATGAGTGGTCGGGGTTCTGCAGAATATAATCCATCTTCTTTTCTATGGAATCATACAACATACTATCTTTCCTCTTAATCTTCCTCAATTTCTTCACTATAGTTTCACTATATTCATCTGTATACACTTAACCTACCTCTTTTTTCATTTCTTCTCGAGAAAGATGTTTACCCTTCACAATATTGGCCAGTTTACTTCTATAATCAGGTCTCAATTCAGGTTCCAACATCTCTTCTTCAAATTTTCCAATAATAAAATTTACGGCATCAGATTTATTTTTTAGCCCAAATTTGCCTTTGACAATATTTAACACTCTATCCTGATGTTCTTCTATGTGTATTATTGCTTGTACCATTGTATCACCTTTGTTATATTTTATAACAAAAGATAATATTTTATTATATATAAACTTTTTCATTCTAAATAAAAAACAAAATCACAGGCACTAATAAACATCCCATTAGATGGTTCTTCCCCACCTCAAAATACGAAGCTAATAATCCCACACAAGTACTCACAAACAGCACAAATAACCCTAGCCAACCATCAAAAAACAAACTTAACAAAATTATAAACCCCAAAATACAAAGAACCAATTTCTTATAATCTACTTGAGTCATAAACTTACAGAATATCTTACTCAATTTCAAACCCAAAAGAACAGCCACACTACTGACAATCAAAGCACACACCAAAAACACAATCATTACTTCAAAAACCACTCCATCCAACATTTTAGAGACAGCCAATATGGCTCCATTTCTAGCTTTCCCCAACATATATGCTGTCCCAAAACTAATAACAGTATTTGCCGTATTAATCCCTCCCACCAACACTAAAAAACCCTCCTCACGTATCTCCCCCACTAACTGCTGAGCTATAATAGCCGCCTGAGAACTCCCAAATCCTGGTAAAAATGCAGCTACAAAGCCAATCCCTGTTGCCCCTCCAACAGCCTTACACAAATCTTTTCGTGGTAACATAACTCCTTTATCAAATCGTTGTTCGGGCATAACAGAATCTTGACATAAACTGACCAACAACAGACTAA
Organism: uncultured Methanosarcinales archaeon; assembly: GCA_964385185.1. Taxonomy (GTDB): domain Archaea; phylum Nanobdellota; class Nanobdellia; order Woesearchaeales; family CALCXY01; genus CALCXY01. The sequence goes on from CAYLOA010000005.1 coordinate 4,016, forward strand.
ATCCAAACAATCCGCTTAACATATGTAACATAGGCTGCTCTAACATCTCTAAGTGCAATACACTCCAACCCAAAAGTCCAGCAACCAAAAAAACAACTAAACTTTTCAATTTCTTCCATCCCTTCTCTTTTAGAATCATATAACAAACAACCAATAGCAAAATATAACCAATCACTCCCTTCAAAACAGGCTCCAACCATTTCATCCCAAATAAAAACAAAGGAAACAATACTAACCCTAAAAGCAGAGAAAGATAACTTCCAACCAATGTAAATACAACAGCCTGATGTCCTAATCCTTTCTGTAACAATCTATGTGCAGGCAGTAATCCTATTGCTTGATCACTATCTGGCATCCCCAAATAAGTCCCACAGATCGTATCCAAAAAACTATGCGTTATTGCCATGGAAATAATAATGACACTTACACCCATTAAAGAAAACCAATCACTCAATATACCACTAATACCCACTAACACCACCGAAATAAGATTAACATGTACTCCAGGGATAAGGCCAGTAATAGTACCACATACCATACCCAAGATCATACATACTACAATTTCAATCATCTAACACATGTACCGATTCACCCACCAACTGGTAATTTTCTTTATCCTCTTCTAATGATCCTAACACTTCAACACTATCTCCTATGCTCAATCTACTCCCATCACTAAATAATAACACATCCAACTGACTGGAATGTTCCACAACTAACTGAACTCTATTACCAAAATCCTCCATTTTCCTAACAGTTCCAATAATCCTAACGTTTCTATCTAGCATATCATCAGTAAGACTCTCAATAGAGGAGACTGGCAACTCCATAAACATACTCAACAACAGCAATACAACTACTCCAATACTTCCACTAATAATACTCAGTTTGTAAAGTGTTGTTTCTTGCATGGTAAAATCACGCCGGGTGTGGGAATATCGCCTACGTTCAAAACGTAAAGTTTCGAACCCACAGGTCCAGTAAGGAAAGCAGATTTTCAATCTGCCGCAATACCGAATTATGCGAACCCGGCGTGATTGGAAAGATTTATATACTTAAATACCAATTCAATGTATAATATTGGATTATGCGATCCCGGTTTTTTTTCTTTTTTCTATAAATATACTACATTTACACCTTAATATGTCCTTACAAGAATTTTCAGTAATATTTCCAAACATTCCAAAAAGTATACTCATTTTCACATGAAAATCTACAAAAAAACTCAAAATAAAAAAAGAATTTACACACTTTCCGCAACCAAAACATTCAAACACAAACTTTATATACAGTCATTCTGAATTATCATGCATGCCTAAGCTGAATTTTAAGTCTACTGCAGAAATAAAACTCTCTGACAAAATTGCCGATCAAGTAGTGGGTCAAGAGGATGCCGTAGAGATTATTAAAAAAGCAGCTTCACAAAGAAGACACGTTCTCTTAATCGGTGAACCTGGAACAGGAAAATCCATGTTAGGTATGGCTCTAGCAGAAATTCTTCCTAAGGAAAAATTAAATGACATTATCTCCTTCCCTAATCCTAATGATGAAAATCAACCCTTAATTCGAACTATGCCAGGTGGTAAAGGGAGAGAATTAGTCCAACGAGCAAAACTGCAAGGAAATGCCATGCTCAAAAATCAGAATATCATCATGTTCATTTTACTAATAATTGCCATGATTGCTCCTTGGTGGGCTCGATCATACTACAAATCAGATATTATCTTTGCAGCATTATTTTTAGGTGGAATGGTTTTTCTGGCATCATTTGTCTTATTCATAAATCTAGGAAAACGTCCTGGCATGCAAGGACAATCTCAATCACCAAAAGTGATTGTCGACAATTTTAAGAAAAAACAAGTACCGTTTTTAGATGCAACAGGAGCTCATGCAGGAGCATTGTTGGGAGACGTTCTCCACGATCCATTTCAAAGTGGAGGTCTAGGAACTCCTGCACACGAGAGAGTTGTAGCAGGTATGATACACAAAGCACATATGGGACTCTTATTTGTTGACGAAATTGCAACGTTACAGCCACACACGCAACAAGAGCTACTAACTTCTCTCCAAGAAGGAAAATATCCTATAACTGGTCAATCAGAAAGATCTGCTGGAGCTATGGTCAGAACTGAACCCGTTCCTTGTAAATTTATCTTAGTAGCAGCAGGTAATCTTGAGACCATCAAACATATGCATCCTGCTCTGAGATCGAGAATCCGAGGGTATGGATACGAAGTATACATGAAAGATACGAATGTAGATACAGAAAAAAATAGATTTCTTATTGCTAAATTTATTGCTCAGGAAGTGAAGAAGGATGGAAAGATTCCTCATTTTTCAAAAACCGCAGTATTACAAATAATAGAAGAAGCCAAAAAAATGGCAAATAGAAAAGGACATCTCACCTTACGATTACGAGAATTAGGTGGTTTAATCCGAGCGTCTGGCGACGTTGCTAGGGAACAAAAAGCAAAATTAGTAGAAGTGAAACATATTGAAACAGCTAGAACAATAGCAAGACCTTTGGAAAAACAAATTGCTGATAAATATATCGAGAGAAAGAAGGAGTATGAAGTAATCGTTACCACAGGAAAGCAAGTAGGCCGAGTAAATGGACTAGCAGTGATGGGAACAGACGCTGCTTTATCAGGAATTATCCTACCAATCGAAGCAGCAGTAACTCCGGGTGGAAAAGAAAAGGAAATGATTGCAACGGGTAAATTAGGAGAAATAGCTAAAGAAGCAATTAAAAATGTCTCAGCAATAATTAAAAAATACTTTGGAGACGATCTAAAAGAAACATACGACATATACATTCAGTTTTTACAAACATACGAAGGTGTTGAAGGAGACTCAGCTTCCATTGCAGTTGCCACAACAGTCATCTCTGCATTAAAGAACGTCCCTATTAAACAAAATGTTGCCATGACCGGTTCTCTATCAGTACGAGGAGAAGTCCTTCCTATCGGTGGTGTAACTGCTAAGATTGAAGCTGCTATTGAAGCGGGTATCAAAACAGTCATTATTCCAAAAGCAAACGCAAAGGATATTGTTATCTCTAAAGATAAATTAAAGAAAATTAAAATTGTTCCCGTTCAGAAAATAGATCAAGTGTTAAAAGAAGCATTAGATTGGAAAGGAAAAGAAGCTATTCTCAAGAAAATTGTAAGATATAAAGCTAAGTAATTGTAATTTCTTTATGGAGATCAGCTTCTATGGCTCCATCTTTTCTAAGGTAATATTCAATGGCGCCTGCGAAACTTTTCCAATATAATCCCAAGTATCATGATACCGGGCAGAGCCTTGTACCACACAATCAATTATATTTCCTAACAGAAAAGCTGCAGCTTGATTCGTGAATCCAAATTCCTTTTTAGCTTGAATTGCATTCTGATACTCTTGGTTCAAGTACAACTCTCTTGCAGATACTCCAGAATCCATTGCATTTTGTAATATGGATCGTGCATCCCTCCATCTTAAATAACATGTTTTGAAACTTCTATCATGTGCCCAATCGGAAATATCTTCATCCATGGATATAGGAATATGTTGTACTTTATAAATTCATCTCTAGTTTGATAAAATAGTAAATCTTAAATAGTATTTTACTCCATAGAACCTTATGATAAAATCAGTAAAAGAACTCGATGCGTGTCCTGACTGTGCTTCATCTAATATTATTATAAAAGAAGATAAGAATCAATTAATTTGTAAAGACTGTGGGTTAATCTATGAACCTATGGCTCCAAAGTTAGAAGAAAAGTTTGAAAAAAGTCATGGGATGTAATTATCTCCAACTGACTTCTACATCATCAGTTCGAACATACGGTTTAATGATAGCATCATCTAATTTCATTCTCTCACCAGATTTATATTGCAAAAGTCCTAACCAGGCAATCATAGCCCCATTATCAACAAGAAATTCATTTTTAGGAACAAACATTTTTCCTCCTCGATCTTTGCACATTTTTTTACACATTGCTTGTAATCGAGTATTACAAGCAACCCCTCCACCCAATAATAATTCTTTCTTTCCTGTATGGGCCATTGCTCTTTCACTTACTTCTACCAACATAGCAAACACTGTCTCTTGAACAGAATAACATAAATCTTTTTTACTTACCCCTTTCTTCAACTTCTGCTTAAGATTAGTCCCTAAACCACCAAAACTGACATCCATCCCTTTGACAACATAAGGTAGTTCAACATACTTTCCACCTTTGGCCAACTCCATTATCTTAGGACCACCTGGAAAACCGAGTCCCATCTCACGAGCAAATCCATCTAAGAAATTTCCAATGCCATTATCCAATGTTTCTCCAAAGATTCTATACTTTCCCCCTTCGTAGGCAATAATTTGAGTATTAGCTCCAGAAGCATACAATAAAATGGGATCTTTTGCTTTACATAGTAATCTTCCAATCTCAAGATGTGCTATACAATGATTTACTCCAATAATTGGTACATCCAAAAGAACAGCCAAACTTCTTGCAGCTATGGCTCCTACTCGTAAACAACTTCCAATACCAGGACTTTGTGAGAACACTATCAAATCTATTTCCTTAATATCTAATTTAGCTTTTAATAAAGCATCTTTCACAACCGTATCACACACTTTGATATGATGTTCTCCTGCTTTAACAGGAATGATCCCACCTTTTTCTGTAGTAAAACTATCCCGAACATTAGCTAAGACTTTACCCTTAGAATCTACAATACCTACTCCAAAAGTATGCGCAGTTGATTCAATCCCTAATGCTATCATAAGAGTTATAATTTGGAATGGATTTATAAAACTATCATCACAGCCGCTTAGCCACCACAACAACTGGCACTCACAGAGTGCAGTTGTGGTGACTAAAATACAAAACTACTACTCGCAGCGCTATTTTAATGAGGCGCTGCGAGAGTGGGGACTCTGTGAGTCCCTCCATTACCTCCAAATAAACCTAACACCTAATACAAAACTTTATAAAGAATTAAACCTAAATATGCAATATACATATTCAAGAGGTGTATTAATGGCTGACGATGATTATGAAATTCTTCCACACAAGGAAATATCAGAGTTAAGAGGAGAACTCACTAAATTAAAAGAAGGTAACTATGGTTCTTCAGTATCTGTTCATTCTTCTGTGGACACATTACAAACTTCAATTAATAGCTTATTAGACATCTTCAAGGAAGCATCGAGATCAATGCAAGAAGAGACAGATCACCATTCACAATCAGGTAAGCGTATGGACGAATTAATGGATAAGATGGATACCATGTTGGAGCAAAATGAAAAGATTGCAGAAGGTATTGTTGCTATAGCAGATATGATTAAAGAAGCTAAAGCACCCGCTAGAGAACCTTCTTCTAAACCAACTATGCCTCCAATGGCAGATATGCCACCACCAATGCCACCGCAGGGGATGCAAAATATGCCACCCCCTCCGAGAGCTATGGGTCGTGCTCCACCACCTCCACCACCAATGTCTATGCCCCCTCCACCATAAAATGATGTCTGACTTTAGAGATGCAGATAGACCTTCTCAGGAACATTTCTTCCATCACTGTGCACAAGCATTCAAAAAATACGAAACAAGAGATTTTGCTATCGCAGAGATGCACAAGCAACTAAGGAAATTAAAGACGTTAAACAAAAAGGCTAATTATACAGATTTAAGTGGAGATTTAGAAGAATTAGAAAAAAGAATTGGTTTAGCCTTAGAAAAAGAAAGATTCATAATTCAACATGTCATGGGAGATAATTCTTTCCAAGGGAGAATTAATCAGAAAATTAACTTATTAGATAACAAATTTGGTAAATTTCTAGATGGTCAAAAGAATAGATCATTAAAGATTGCAGAAATTGAATCTCAAGTAACAGGAGCTCCAGTCTCAATTCAATTAGAAGAAGCAAGAAAAGCACGAGTCCACAATCTGTTAAGAAAAATGGAATCAAAGTTAAGAAGGCTTTCACAAAAGAAACAGTCAAATAAAGTAAAGATTAAACTCTTAAAAGAGAAAATAGACCATATCAAAAAAAGAGTCCAAGATATTTAAAAATCTTTAGCCATTAAGGTATTTCTACCGTTTTCTTTCGCTCGAATAGCTGCTTCATGAATCATTTTGATAATTTTACTGTTTAATTTCTCTGCAACTTCTCCAGAGATATTCAAGGGCTTTTCATTTACCTTTGCATATTCTTTTATCTTAGCTTTTACAATTATCATGTTATACCTCTGGGCAAGAACTTAACTGTTTGTCAAGCTCCACCGCTTCCTGTAAATATATTAAATACTGAATGTAATGCTTAGTATTCCCATTATCCTGATATAATTGAACCTCTCTCTGAGATTGTGCTTGATTACTTACAATATTCTCCCTAATCAGACTACAATCTCCTCCATAAGCCAATCCTATTAATGAATCTGAAGGTTCAATCTGAGAAATATCAATCTGTCCCCCTAATACAACAATAAGAATGATTGCTATTATTGCAACACCTGCACTCCATACTACAATCTGCTTATCTATCTTATCAACATTCTTCATACTACCTTCTTAGAAATATGTGTATATAAAACTTATCCTAAATATAATTGCGTGTCTGGATGGAAAGCGTACCATCAATTATCTCACTTCGTTCGAAACTCATGGAAACGCAAGAATAATACTAACTAAGATATGAATAATTGAGTGTTTGGGTGAAAAGCGTACCATGAGAACCAAAAGTCCCTCTCTTTAACAACTTCTTCTCCAGTATCCTCACGAACTACTTTCACAATACCAGCTTCATCTCGTGTAACCACTACCTCTACCACACCAACTGTATCACTAATCTCTCCAGCTGCAATTAAATCCTTCTCTTGATAGGCAGAATGCTTACCATCAACTTCAATCCCAAACACAACAGTCTTGGGATGAATCCTATCATCTTCATTATCTACGGGAAAGATCAAAAAACTATCCTCATAATAACTTCCATACGGATCTCTTCCATAAGAACGTGAATGACCCGTCTCTTGACTTAACACCTCAGAATCAGGATGCACTTTTTTCCAATCTCTCCAAACAACCGTATCAATACTGATTTCAGTCAATTCCTGGCCAGTCAACTCTCCCACAATAGCTTTTCCATCAATTTGTTGCCAATAGGTGTCTGTTTTCCGATCATACATCACTAAATTAGAATTATATAACTTTCCTGAAGTTCCAAATTCAACTTCTTCTCCAGCTAATACTCTTTCATAAGCAATTCCAGAACCACAAAGAGGGCAATAAGTAATCAATATAGGATCAGAAGCAATAACATCATTCACAATCTCATGCCATACTAGAATCTTGGAGAGATGAGTATATAAAATGTTCTATTATACACCGATGTCTATATTACATTATAATTCCATAAACAATCATCTGATTGTTTAGTTTCAGGGTTAGTCAGAAATTACTCCTCAATACCTGCTTCTTCAAAACTGACACTAGCTCCGAAGTTTGAGATGCTAAGAATATTGAAGCCATTTTTTGATTCAAAATTGTATTTAACATTAGTTCCAACATTCCTTGGAATAGCTACTACTCCCAGTTGGGGATGTTCAACTTCATGTTCTTGTAAGTTAACTGAAGTATCTATCCTCTGTAACGGGCCTTCATTAACAATTTCATAATTTTTATCTGTCAACGCAGTACGAATCAAGGCAAGGCAAGAGTCTATATTCTCTTGAATATAAGAATTCATATTTTGTTCGAATTCTTTTTCACCTGTTTCGCTCCAACTATTGACTAGATTTAGGATAGATACTTTGACCGTAGGCTCTTTTAATCTAGTTAAGAGTAATTCGGAAACACATGTATCTCCCACACCTACAATTGATGAGCCTAGGTCCGATGGAGGAGGAGCAATTCCGTCAAACCTTTCTATTTTTGCATCAACAGGGATTTCGTTTTCAATCTCGAATTCAGAATCATCTATTTTTGGATTAATCTGTATATCTGTCCTCGTAGTCGAAGACATTAAACAATACTCTTGTACGCAAGGTACGCCAGATACAGTGTTTGAATAAAACTCCTCCTTTAATGGGATAAAAGTTTCCTTCTCTAACCAAACCAACCACTTAAGGCTCTTATCATCGGAAAGAATTGTTAAGAAATATACTCCTTTACCAGAAAGAGTATCCTCCGATAAGATAACATCTCTTAGCTTCAATGAAGCCTTCAACTCACTAACCGTATCTATTTTTTCATCCCGATATTCTGTCTGGGTTTCGATATAGGTGTTACCCTTGGCGTCGTAATTCATTATATACTTATTTCCTTCTTTTACATGAAATGATAAAATGTTACCGTTATCGTAAATCCTCTTCTCACTTTGAGGGATTTTCATTAAATACTGGTATTTTTCAATCTGCCCAGAGTTGTCCATCTCTTCAACCACCATTGATAAGGAACTGATGGAGTTATGAGCTCTTTCCAATTCCCTTGCTATGCTATCAACATCATTTTCGGTAACAACGCATCCAGCGACAAAGACTAGAATAGTGAACGATATACAAATCATCTGAAGTGGATTGTTCAGTTTACCTGCCATCACTCCAAAACGCACTTTGCAGTATTTAAACATTTCCTAAACAATCACAAGATTATTTATCAAGAAATTCTCAACGAAAATAAATCAAAAAAAGGAGGGGTCCCTTATTTACCCTTCAACAAGAACCAACAACCAATCGCAATAGCCAGTAACGGCACAATAAACACCTGCATCGTAAAAGGAACACCAACCAATCCTAAGTTGACTCTTAGCTCCACTAATCACACTAAACACTAAGAGCGGAAAACTTAATCCAATCCCGAAGAACAAAAAGTTTGACATACTACTCACAACATTATCAACTAATAATGCTCGTGCAAAGAAGGCAGCAATAAATCCAGGATTACAAGGAATAACAATTGCTCCAAAGAAAAATCCAAAAAGGAAGGCAGTCAAATAAGAGTTCTTCAAAATAGGTGCACTCTTCTTTGGTATAATGGACGTAAAGTCAACATTAAATATTAAAAGTAAACTAATTACTCCCAAAATTCCAAATGCAATAGGACTTACAACTCCAATGACGGTTGTTAATGATTTTTGAAACAAGGTTGTAAAGATTAACCCCAATAGTGTCATAAACACCAACACACCCAGAGTTACCAATAATCCTAGATACACAGGCAACCGAGAATTTTCTTCTTTGCCTTTTAGTTGATTACTTAGATAAGAAAGAAATCCTGGATATAAAGGTAAAACACAGACAGCAGTAAGTGGAGTTAACAACCCCAATACAAAACTGGTGCCTATATCAGTAAAACTCATGCACAAGTCTCCTCAAGTGCTAATTTCAGTTTTTCTTTCCCTTTATTTCCACCTGGAAGCAAGGTTGCACTTTGGTCTTCACAAATAACGATAACAGGCACACTCGGTGCACTCACCACCCCTACCCCAAATTCTTCAATAAGTAATTTTGTCATTTCTATAGGACTCACACTAAAATACCAATCGAAGTTGTTACTTTTAATATGATCTTCTACTCTCTGTTCATCTTCATTAGGATCAGTGTCAAGAGAGATATACACCACACCATCCGTCTCTTGTTTAAGAATTTTAATTTCTTTTTGTTCTTTTGTACATTTAGGACACCAAACCGCAAAACTTTCTAACAATATTTTCTGTCCTGCAAAATCACTTATCCTATATGTCTCCCTAGTGGAAATATCTTTCAATTCAATATTTCTCCAATCATTCAAATCCTGTTGCACTTCAGGTACTTCTTCAACATGTTCTTTCTCAATAGGCTCCATAACATGCTCCTCGATAACAGAATCTTCAACAACTGGAATCTCAGCAGTAATTTCTTCAGTCGTAGAACATCCTAGAAAGATAATCATTAATATTCCAATAAACACCACTTTTTTCATAATAACCCACCTCGTTAATTATCTATATAAATCCTTGTTTTAAGATATCATCCCAAGTTATTTTACCAGCAACAACCTGAGCCTCTCTAAATGTAATCATAGGCTTTTTATATTTTCCATAATCATCAGTAGCTATCCGAGGACATGCTAATTCAACAAAAGCTTCCACATCATAAAAGTTAAACAGTTTGTCAGGAGTCATCTCTCTCATGGTAATAACTATAACTTGTTTTCCAACTTTCTCTAGATTCTTTTTCACAATTGACGCAGCTCCAAACTGTTGCCCCTTTTTTAACCCTACAATCACACCAATTTTCTTAGCATCTTTAACACGAGCTATAGAAGCAGCTCGTTGTTGCATAAATCTTTTTTTCTCTTCACCCATACTACGAACAGCATTGTTATAGGTATCCATCAACAAAACCTGTTTATCAACAACAGCTAATGCAGCACCGAGTCCATGAAATTGATTTCCTATAACAACAACAGAGTCAATCTTATCTCGAATAACCTTTAGTCCTCCATATTCACATCCTACAACATGACCAGCTAAAGCACTATACCCTTTTTTACCAGGAATGGTAACAGAAAGACCTTCTTTCTCAAAGAACTTCTTCACTTCACCTAATTTATGAATATGTTGAATACTACTCAACAAAGCCACTCTTTTACCATCAACTTGCTTAATCACTTTTTTAGCTAAGGGAACTAAACTCTTATCATCTTCAACATGGACATAGAATATAGGAAAAGGATATTTAATAAACGGTGCATGACCAAAATGAACAATTAAATCTGCCTTAACAGCTTTAGCTTCATTAATGTCAATATCACATCCACCCCAACAGGTTTCACCGGACACAACACATTCAACATGTTTCTCTAATTTCTTCACCACATCGGACGCTTCTTGTTTGATCCCCTCTGGAAACTGCAGCAATACTCGTTTAGCCTTTAATCTACGTACTTCAGCTAATACTTCTTTTAATTTGTAATTGAATTTCCTCATGTTAGCCTAAACAACTTCAACTCCTCCTTTTGCTCCGCCAAAGGGAATGCCTACAACAGCACACTTAAAGGTCATCCAGAACGCTAAACTTTGCACTTCATCCAAATTAACATCAGGATGATATCGAATACCTCCTTTGGTAGGACCACGCACATCATTAAAATGAACTCTGTAGCCGGTAAAGACTTCTAATGATCCATCATCCATTCGAACAGGAATACTTACCTGTATCGCTTCTTTAGGACTTTCTAAGATTTTCTTAGCATCGTCACTCAATTCTACATACTGCAATCCTTTTTCAAATTGAATTTTTGCGTCTTCAAATAATGTTCCCATCTTATTCTCCCCTACCTTCTTTTTCTACTTTTACATAGCCTTTCAAAATAAGATTTCCCATATCTGAAAGTTTAATTAATAATTGATTCCTTTCATCCTTAACTTCTACTAATCTAAATTCCTTTAGCCCTTTATATTTGTAGTTACCATTAATATGGTAGGATAACAAACTAATGGACATATTTACTTTCTTACTGAGATCCTTTAACGAGGTATACTCATTAACTTCAAGCTCTTTTAATATCTTCAGTTTGTTCTCTGAAAGTTCATTGTAATAAGACAATTTCATAATCGGCATCAACATAACTTCATCACCCATAACACCAAATGCTTTCAATCCGTTGGCAAAGCTCGCACTTAATGCTGCACAGGTGCTCATCCTGTCTCCTGTTGCCACATTGACAATAACTTCATCAGCGTTATGACTACCAGTAATTCTACCGAACTGGCTAAACATCTCTTCAAGCATATTTCCAGAGACTTCAATAATTTCAGATTTAATAGTAAACTCTTCTAGTTTATCTCGTAATTTCTGTGCATCTCTTATTTTTTCACTAGGAGTAATTAAATAGACTTTATCTGTTGGAAATTCTTTGATACCTACAAAGAGTGCTTTAAGATTATCTCCCACCGGTGCAATTACTTTGTATCTCATTGAATTTCCCCCATGAATGTGTTATTCATATCCCATAATACCACAAATACTATTAAAAGGTTTTGGCTGTATTGTCAAAAGTAAGTTTTGATAGAGTTTTAAATGAGGCAAAAAACTAAACCTTTTGAAGTAAACGAAAAGTATTTAAACCACCATCCTCTGTAAAGTTAAAAAACATTGGGGGATGGTAAATATGCAAAACTTAAAATTACTACAGATTCTAATCGGGGTGACTCTTATAGTTGGTCTCTTAAATCTGTATGGAACATTTAACATACAAAGTCAATTAGATGGAGGTGTAGCACCAACAGTAGGCGCAGCTGCTCCTTCACCAACACAACCTTCAGCACCTGCTGCTAAGGTTGATGTAAGTGTAGATGATGACCCATTCAAAGGGGATGCAGATGCACCGATAACGATTATCGAGTTTTCTGACTTCGAGTGTCCATTCTGTGGAAGGTTCTACAGTCAAACACTAGGCGAATTGGAAGAAAAATACGTTAAAACTGGAAAAGCTAAGATTGTCTTTCGAGACTTTCCATTAAGCTTCCATCCAAAAGCACAAAAAGCTTCAGAAGCTTCTGAGTGTGCAGATGACCAAGGTAAATTCTGGGAAATGCACGATATGATTTTTGAAAATCAAAACTCAATCGGAATCACTGATCTTAAAGGATACGCAGCTGATCTAGGATTAGACACAGCAACTTTTGATTCATGTCTAGATTCTGGTAAACACGAAGCTGAAGTTCAAGCTGATTTCAGAGATGGTTCAGCTGCTGGAGTTTCCGGAACACCAAGTTTCTTTGTAAACGGTGTGAAGTTAGTAGGTGCTCAACCATTTGCTGCTTTCGAGCAAGTAATTGAAGCTGAACTAAACAGTTAATTTTTTTCTTTTATTTTTTTTCTTATTTTAAATATTTCTCTCTCAAATAATTCAAGAAATCATCACAACCTAACTCTTTACCAGTAGCTTTCTTAACAATCTCTCCAGCCAACAAAGAGCTTCCATGTCTATGTACCTTCTCCTTCAACCATTTTTTAACATAACGAAGATCTCCTTTAGCTAAATCTTTTTGTAACTCTTTTCGATCCATCTCCAATTGCTTAAACAATGAAGCAGAATACATAACTCCTATGGCATACGTAGGAAAATATCCAAAATATCCTAGGCTCCAATGAGTATCTTGTAAACAACCTTGTGCATCACTTTTAGGTACTATCCCAAGATACTGTTCGTATTTATCATTCCATGCCTTAGGTAAATCTTTCACCTTCAAACTTCCTTCAATTAAGGCAACTTCTAATTCAAATCGAATAATTACATGTATAGGATACGTCACTTCATCCGCTTCAATTCTGATGGGACTCGGTCTCACATCATTCAAATGGAGCATAAACTTTTTCTTATCAACAGTTAATCCATGCACTTTCTTAAAATGAGGATAGTAATAACTCCACCAGGCATCATGCTTCATAATATGGTCTTCCCAAAACTTTGACTGAGATTCATGTAATCCGATACTCGGTGCCGTATATAAAATAGAACCTCGAAATTTAGAATCAAAGTTCAATTCATATAATGCATGTCCACATTCATGACAGGTAGAAGTATAAGAGAATAAAGGCTCATCAGGCCTATATGCAGTTGTCAATCGAACATCATCAGGACTAATAGGATCAGAGAAAGGATGCACAGACTCTCCTAATACCACTCTTTCTTCACCCAATATTCTCTTAACCACATCTTCAGCAATCTTTCGTTCACCTTCAATGGAAAATGCCTTATTATGGATACGGACTGATTTCTGATCTTTCAGTTTGTCAAGAATCATCAGTAATCCTGCTTTTAACTCCCCAAAGACTTTCTTCAAAGTATCTACTGTCATTCCTTCTTCAAAATCATCCAACAAAACATCATAAGGATGTTTTTTGCCATCAATAAGCTGAGCTTCTTTCTGTCTCATCTCAAATAATTTCTGCAAATAAGGTGCAAAATGTTTAAAGTTATTTCTCGCCTTAGCTTCTTCCCAAGCTTGAGAACTTTTAGTAACCAAACGTGAAAAGGTATCAATATGCTCAAGAGGAATCTTTTCAATTTTCCTCAACATTTTATGATATTTTTTAACCCTTGCAGCATTAGAAAACGATAATTTCCTCTCACCATGCAACTTTCCAATAATACTCTTAAATTCCCCAGAAGTGGATTTCCCATACAATTGCTTTGCAACATACGCAATATGATCTGCTCGCTGTTCTATCGCCTCAGGAGGCATAATAGTAGCTCTATCATAATTCAAGAGATTAGTAATACCACCCAAGACAGCAAATTCCTTTTCATACTGATCGAGAAGTGCAAGCTCTTTTTTCATAGTAGTAATTCAGAATTCCGATTAATATATGTTTCTATTCCAATCCTTCAACTATTTCTTTCATATCATTAAAATTAACAGCAGAATAATAAATACTCTCATCACTAGTCTCTACGTTTGTAAACACATACCCTGGTGTACCAAGAAAGCCATATTCATCAATCACTTCCCCACAATGTCTAATATCATATTTCTCAATAAATAATTGATCACCAAACTCTTCAAGTAATTTTGGATGAACGTTAATCGATTGTTCCCAACACAAATTACAATAAGGACTATCAATAACTCTCACCCTAATATTTGCAGAAGTATTCCCTTCAACTGAGTGTGGACATTGCTTTAATTCTTCTGTATCAAACGATACTCCCACACCATAAGTGATAAGCTGAACAAGTACAAACAACACAGCAACAATTCCTATTATCTTCAGTAGTTGTTTTGTCCCATTTGACTTTGCCAATCTTACCCAACTAAAATCTAATCCTTTGCTCATTCCATATAAGAATATACATCCTCCAACTACGAAAAAGACAACGGTGAGACCATGATGCCAAGCACTTACCATATACACCCCAAAATCCATCAATAATCCTCCACCGATGAGGTAATACCACCAATTCTTTTGTTGATGGATAGTAGTAATGTCTCTATTTTTTGACATGTTCTTGTATACCATAAGTGTCACACAAACAACAACCAATAACACTAATTGTGTAGCACTCAAACCCATCCAATGCCAAGTATAAGCTCTTAAGAATTCAACACTAAATCTCATGATACTATATAATAAAACGAAATGAATAAACAACTCTCCTCTAAACTTCTGATGTCCCCTTTTCCATACAATATAACTAAAAATAAACAAATTTCCAATGGAACTATAGATTTGTGTAGGATGAATTGCAACTCCATCTCTCACAACTGCCCAAGCTACATTGGATCCTTCCCCAAAACAACATCCAGCGAAAAAACATCCAATCCTTCCAAAGAATAATCCCATAGATGCAATGAGTGCACCCATATCAGCATAGATTCCTACACCCAATTTTCTCCAGACAACATATCCAAATCCAAAAAGAAAACCAAAGATCAAACCTCCAATCATAACGAGTCCTGAATAATGATACGGATTGATAACAGCAGTAATCAATTCTATAAACGTTCCTCCATCACTCCACGGTCCAAAGGTATAAAATAATCTTGCCCCAAATAGTATTCCAAAGAATACCCAGAAATAAGACCAAAATGTTTGTTTACCATTGAGCTTCTGTCTTTTCACTTCAACATATAAAATTACAGCACCAAAAAGCAATACTAAAACATACATCAAACTATACAAAAAGAATTTCTGATTACCTACAAAGAATGTATTGGTAATCTCATAAGGAATCATACTCTATCTCAATCCTAAAAGTTTAAATAAGTTGTTATCCTAAAATGGATATGACTGTTTTTACATGTAACGAATGTAATATGAAATTCAAAGATAAAGCTATAGCTCAAAAATGTGAAGACTGGTGTAAAAAACATAAAAGTTGTAATTTAGATATTATTAAACTTGCAATTAAATCCTAATATTTTCATACTAATTGATTAATCTAATATTTTATGAAACCAAAACAACTTGGAATAGCAATTATTCTTCTCAGTATTACTGTAATTGTATTAATGCTTTCTTTTAAAGTTCAATTTGACAGTCAACAACAAAAAGCGTGTGCAAGTGCATGTGGGGATTCAGATTTGGATACTTGTGCCATAACTTCTTGCCCCTTTCATAATACAGGAGCTCTTGGATGGATACCGATTCTTGTAAGTATTTTAGTTGCAGGATTAGGCGGAATTGGTGTATTCCTCTCATTTTCAGGGGAGAAAAAGATCATTCACACAAAAGAATATGACTTGAGTGGGTTAGATGAAGAAGAAAAGAAAGTATTCCACCTCATAAAAGATAAACAAGATGGAATCTATCAAAGTAAAATTGTAGAAACACTCGATTCATCAAAAGTTAAAATTACTCGAATTCTAGATAAATTAGAACAAAAAGAGCTTATTGAACGTAAAAGAAGGGGCATGACGAACATTGTAGTCCTACGTTGAAACTAGTTTCACCTTATACTTATAAAGCGTTTCATTCTTTATTTCTTGTATAAACTACACGGAGATGATACAATGCAAAGCATAAAAATGTTACAAGTTTTAGTGGGAGTTACCTTACTTATAGGGTTGCTCAATTTATATGGAACCTTTGGGCTACAATCTAGCTTATCTTTTATTATGGGACTTCTTATATTCCTCGCATAATCTGGTGAGCCATATTGATCAGGGGTTCTCCTTTCAACTGATACACATGAGTAGTTTCCCAAGTTCCAGAGTCTCTACACCTTGAACATTTATCACTGAGTTTTAGACTATCCAAATAACTTTCAGAATTCATCAGCACAGATAAGGGAGTTTCCAATATATTGCCAATATCTTTACCTGTAGTACAAGATCTTACCCCTCCATCAGCCCAAACGGTAAGATATATTCTTTGACTACGACAAGTATACGTATGAGGACCTAGAAACTGCTTGAGATAGGTAAATGAATTAAAGATAGGATATCCTTTTTTCTTTAAGCTTATAATCTCTCTACCAACATGAGCCCTTTCCTCTTGATTTAGATCACAAGTCTGCCCTCTAGGATTTCTTGCTAAATTTTTATCCATATGTTGGAAAACAATTCCACAATCAATCTGTTTACCAAATTCACAAATGTCTTGGATGTGATCTTTGTTATGTTGTGAAAGTACACAGCATATTTTAATGGAACATTTGGAATTTTTTTTCTTCACAGCTTCTATCCCTTTTTTACACGCTAAAAACGTTCCCTCTCTTCCTCGTATTATATCATGTTTTTCCGAAGGAATATCAACACTCACCAATAATTCATTGACATATTTTCCTACACTTTCAGCCTTATTTTCCAAAAAGGTTCCATTGGTAGCAAGAGTAACCCACCAACCAAGCTTATGGTCATGCTCTAAAATCTTATCAATATCGTTTCGCAATAATGGCTCTCCACCCCAAAGAAAACAGCCCACAAAGCCTTCTTTTTCAGCTTCACTATGGAGTGTAAGAATTTCCTGAGTAGTCATTCCCTGTTGTGTATTATCTTTCCATAAACAATAACCACATGAAAGATTGCATTTTTGCGTTAATAAGTGTGAAAGAAGTACGGGTTTTTTAGTGAGCTTACACCGACCCAAACCTGTGAGTAATTTGAGTTTCATATAAAGTTAGAATTCTCCAAAATATAAAAACCTATCTAGGTTATTACCTCTCACGATAATAGGTACGCAACACATAAAATCCAACAATAACCATAACAAAACTCAACCATTGTCCCATACTTAAGAATATAAATCGAGCATTTTCTCTATAGAAATCAACAAAAATTCTACCAAGCCCCATCAAGATAACAAACCACCAAAAGAGATAGCCATCTTTCCGTTCTTTTTTATCAATAACATACAATACTCCAAAGATTACAAAACGTGTAAACGCTGCATACAATTGTGAAGGATGTCTACATCCTTCTGCTCGAGGAAATACAACACACCAATTCACGTTGGTAACATTCCCCCATAATTCTCCATTAATAAAATTAGCAATCCTACCTAATGCTAAAAAGAAGGCTGCTGGTAAGACTACAATATCAGCCATTTTAGGAACACTAATATGATGTTTTTTACAATACCAAACCCCTAATAATCCTCCACCTAATAATCCTCCATGAAAACTCAATCCTCCTTTCCACACTTTGAAAATCTCTACAAAATTACTCAAATAATAATTTGGCTCCCAAAAAAAGACATGAAACAATCGAGCACCCAAAAGCATTCCAATAAAGATGTAAAAAAGAAAATCATCAATCTGTTTCTCATTAATCCCTAAAGATTCTTTTTTCTTTTTAAGAATAATATACAATGCAATAAAAGCAAAAACATACACTAAACCATAGAATCTAATTTCAAACGGTCCTAATGATAAAAGTGTAGGATTGATATTATGAATAAACATCTTGGTCGAATAGATACAAGAGCTTTCCTAAAGCACTCTGTCTAAGACCTCCCAATTTCTTATCTAAGCACCATCTATCAGGACCATGATATACAATAGAAATGGTCGCTAATAGTAATCCTAAATCTCGTATCATGATTTCATTATAACCTACACTAAGAATGATAGGTACAAGGTGCAACACCCCTAATATGGCCATCCACCGTGTGAATAGTCCTAGTAAGAGTCCAAATCCAATAATTGATTGACTAATTCCAGCAATAAGGATAAATGTATTTGCGGAAACAGGAAAAACAGATGCCCAAGAAGGCAAATAACCCAACCAAGAAGCAGGATCAAGAACTTGACTTACTCCAAACCATAAAAAAACTAAGGCCATGGCAATTCTCACTAATCGTGTGCCAACGCCTCGATGGTTATTAAAATAATCCATTTTAGTTAACAATTAACGTTCCAGTCATACCCTTGTGACCTCCGCCACAGAATACACTACAAACAATAGGATACTCTCCTTTTTTATCAGCTACAAAGGTGATCTCAACTGTTTCTCCAACAGGCATGTTAGCATTGACACCAAATTCTGAAATGGAAATTCCATGATCAGTATCGGTGCTCGTTGCTTTCAAAATAACAGTATCTCCTTCGTTTACTTCAATAGTTCCAGGAATAAATTCAAATCGTTTAGCTTCAACAGTAAATGTTTTAGTTTCTGGAAGATCTTTTACTTCTGCTTCAACAGTATCTTCTGGTGATTCAACAGTAGGTGTTTCCACACTAGGAGTTTCAACTGCTCCTGGTAATGCCGGTAAACTATCAATGACAACTGCTTGTGGCACAGGTTCTGCAGGTTCACTCCCACACGCAGTAAATAGAATCAACATAATACTCATAATGATAATTTTTTTCATAATATTCCCTCCAATACCTTCATTATATAGAAAATAGTATTTAAACCTTACCCTCCCAAATAAACACTCTTAATCTTCTTATGTTTTACGATCTCCTTCCCACCAGTTAAAGCAATATTACCATTTTCTAATAAATACGTTCTATCTGCCATCTCAATTGCTTTCTTAGCATTCTGTTCTACAATCAAGATACTTATTCCCTCTTTCTTCAAATCTTCAATAGTTTTGAACAATTCTTTCTGCAACTTAGGACTTAAACCTAAAGAAGGCTCATCTAACAACAGTAAACTAGGATCATTCATCAAAGCTCTACCCAAAGCTAATTGCTGTCTTTGTCCGCCAGAAAGAGTATACGCTAAAGTATTCTCTTTTTCCTTTAAGACAGGAAACTTATCATACACAGCTTCCAATTTCTTCTCAACAATTTCTCTATCTTTAACCAAATCTCCACCTATCTCTAAGTTTTCTTTCACACTCAACTCACCAAAAACAACTCTCCCTTGAGTGACAAAGCTAATCCCTAACTCTAATAATTCATGAGTTTTAATTCCCATAATATCTTTTCCTTTGAATTCAATCTTTCCTTTGGTAACGTTTGCCAAATCATAGATGGATTTAATCACCGTACTCTTCCCCGCACCATTAGGGCCAATCAGTGCAACAATCTCTCCTGCTTTGACTTCTACATTAACTCCTTTCAGAACAGTAAGTTCCTCATACCCAGCTTCTAGGTTTTGTATCTTTAACATTTTTATTGGTTTTTTTGTAGTAGGTCTTAGCACCACCACCGGCACCCACAGGGTGCAGTGGTGCTAAGGACGTAATCACCACTACTGCTCACTGTGTGAGCCAGTAGTAGTGGTGACTCAACATTATCCTCAATTATCCTCCTAAATAAGCATCCAAAACTTTTTTATTCTTTTGAATTGCTTTAGGTTTACCCTTTGCTATAACTTTCCCGGCATCTAACACATAGACTTCTTGAGCTAAATCCATAACAAAGTTCATATCATGTTCTATAATCAATATTGTCTCACCTTGTGCATGCAAATCTAACAACACATCCCGAATAACTTTTCGCAAAGTAGGATTAACTCCGGCAACAGGTTCATCCAACATAAGTAAAGTATGTGGTTTAGCAATTGCAATTGCCAAATCCAACAATTTCCTCTGACCATAACTTAAATCGGTTA
Source organism: uncultured Methanosarcinales archaeon (assembly GCA_964385185.1). Taxonomy (GTDB): domain Archaea; phylum Nanobdellota; class Nanobdellia; order Woesearchaeales; family CALCXY01; genus CALCXY01. Next base: position 24,492 of record CAYLOA010000005.1, read on the forward strand.
CAAAAGTTCCAAGAGGTTTATCCAAATGTACTTTTGCCAACATTTCTTTAATTCTTTTATCACGAACAGTATCAAACACTAAAAAACTTTTAATCAAAGATTCATCATCTCCCATTGCTATTTGCAAATGATCACGTATCGTCAAATGCTTAAACAGTCGAACTTCTTGAAATGTTCTGCTAATACCCTTTTTACTCACCCTAAATCCAGCCATTCCACTAATATTCTCCCCACTCAACTCAACCATTCCACCATCTTGGGGAACTAATGAACTAATAACATTAAACAACGTACTTTTGCCACTACCATTCGGACCAATTAATGCAGTAATTTTCCCTTTCTCAATCTCCATACTACATCCTTGGAGAGCCTTCACCCCTCCAAAATGCTTTGACACATTCTTAACAAGCATCATACGAGATCAACCCTCCCATACATACCTCGTGGACGATACAATAAGATTCCTATTAAAACAAGTGCATACACAATAAGTCGAGCAGGTCCTAGAATACTGGTAGGCAATGCAAACAATCGCAAGACTTCAGGTATTAACAAGACGACAATTGTCCCTACAATACTTCCCCGAATACTTGCTGCACCACCAACAATAACAATGGTCAATATCAATATTAACTCACTCAAATAAAAAGTTCCTGGATCAATATAAGAAATATAACTTGCAAACAAACTTCCAGCTATACCCGCAAAAAAGGCACTGATCATCATGGCTTTTGCTTTAATGGCAAATGTATCTTTACCTAATACAAGCAATCCAATCTCATCATCCCTAACCGCTTCCATCAATCTCCCAAATCCACTTTTGATAATTCGAGACATAATTACTATACATACAACAGCAACAACAAAAACCAAAACCAACATCTCCAAATTACTACCAATACTCAATCCAAGGAAAGCAGGTTTCCCAATTCCAGGCAATCCTAAAGCCCCTCTTGTTAACTGAGTCCAATTTAATAAAATGCTATAGGTAACAAACGCAAAACCTAGCGTGGCTAAAGCTAAATAGTCTCCCTTTAATTTCCGAGTACTATACACCAAAAAGAAGCCAAAAAAACTAGCAACAATGCCTGCGAATAAAAATCCCACAATAAAAGGCATTCCTGAACGAAGCAATAAGGCACTGGTATAAGCTCCAATACCAATAAATGAAATATGGGCTAGATTAATCAATCCTGTATATCCTAAGGCAAGATTATAACTCACAGAGTAAATACTATAGATACAGATTAAGATCAATATGTGAATTACATAATTCTCAAGCATCTTTAACCCCTTTATTCAATCCAAATATCCCTGTAGGTTTCCATAAGAGGAAGGCAAACAACAATCCAAATGAAATGGCATCTTTATAGCCACTCGGCAACCAGAGGATACCAATATTTTCAACAACCCCTACAACATAACTTCCTACAACAGCTCCAGGCACAGAAGTAATTCCACCGACAACAGCTCCAGTAAATCCTTTAATGATCAACATGGTGCTCATCGTAGGGAATAAGTTTTGTTCCAATCCAATTAATATTCCTGCAATACCTGCTATCGCACTCCCAATCATAAAACTGTAATCACTTATTTTGATAGGATTAATTCCTGCAATACTTGCCAACTCCTTATTGTCAGCCACCGCTCGCATATCTCTTCCGAGTTTTGTTTTTTTCATGAATAAATGCAGTAAAATCATTAATACAACACTAATAGCTACAATCCAAATTTGTAAGGGGGTAATAATAGCGCCACCAATACTCATTCCTGTTTTAGTTTCTAACCATCCAATTGATTTCACTCCAGGACCAAATGCAATCATAATGACGTTATTGAATAAGGTGAGGAGAGCTAGAGATGCAATTAACAATACAATATTAGAACCTTTTCTCCTTTGTAAAGGAATATAGATTAATCTGTTCATCCCTAATCCAAATAAAGCAGTTAATACTATAGTGCCTAAAGCGGCAAGAAAAAAAGGTAATCCTAGAAGATTAAATAATGCAAAGAGAAGATATCCTCCAATTGCCACCGTAGCTCCATGAGCAAAATGCATAAATCTGTTAGTTGCATAGATTAAACTAAAACCACTTGCAACTAAAGCATAGATACTTCCAGCTATTAATCCATTTACAAACAATTGTCCAATAATGGCCATTAAGAAGCTTTAGTAGAAGTAATTAATAAATCTTCTGTCAAAGGAATTGTCCTGGAGAACAATCTCCTACTTGATGTATATACTTGTGCTAGTCGTTTCATAGTGTATATACCGACATTGGACTCTGGAGATTCTTGTACATTGGATGGATTAGCCTCTGCTTGTGCAATCATCATCGCACTATATAATGCATCAACCTGCCCATATTCCTTACAAACAGTACTTAAATCTGGATAGGTCATATGGAATATTTTCTGCAGATGGATATTTTCAGGAGGATATGGAAAACTAGCAGCTCCAATATCTTTACTCCATTTCTGAAATTCTTCTGTTTTACCTTCATAGCAAAATTGCCTATAATGGTCAACAGCGTGCATCAAATAATCAGCAACTTCACACTCGATTTGAGGGTTACGTATCCAAGGAGCGTCAAACCTACCCACGAGTCTTTCCACCATACTACTGTCAATCTCAGCATTTATGTCATTAGCTTCTTGAAGAATAATTCTTTGCATTTTCAAATATAAATTAGGATCACTAGGATCAGTTAAGTTTTCAAAATTGAGTACATCAGTCAATTTTTGACCACTATATCCCATTTCAAATTTTAATAAATCACTATGTACACTCATAGAAATCAGAACTGTACACTTATTTAAAAACATTTGCCATATATTTAAAAAGCAAACCAACTTCTCAGCATCATGGGATTAGAAGTAAATTGGAGAGATAGACAACCTGCAATAGGTGAAGAGTCTGATCACATCGTAACATCTGATATCGCTTCAGATTTATTTAGTTTAGTTCTAGCTTATGATTTAACCAGGGGTACACTTACTTGGGATAAGGAACACTATGGATTAGGAGAGTTTCAATTATCCATTGGAGATGAATCACATGAAGAATTTTCTATTTCAATTACACGACACGGTGAAAATTATAGTTATGCTCAGGGTAATGTGAAGAAGGATACAGTAGAAAAAAAAGATATCTGGGTACCAACTCACAATATAAGCGAAGTTAAATTTAAGCAAGGTACACAAAGACCAGAATTTTCGCAATTAGCTAACTCAAGTCTATCTCAAGATTTAAGACAGAAAGTTGAGGATGCCCAGGCCATAAATGGTACTGCAACATTTCCGGTTGATAATACAATCTATGAGAGTTTTAATATTTCAGCTTCCTTATTTCCCACACACTGGATCATCAAACCAGGATATATAAGTCCTACATCATATCCTCTAGTGGAGTCATACTGCGCAATACATATTGCAAGAAATACTATCTAAAACTCTTTCCACAACCACAACTCTTCTTAGCATTAGGATTTTCAATCTTAAATCCAGCACCTTGAAGACTATCAACGTAATCTACTGTAGAACCATGTAACATTTCTAAGCTTTGTTTATCCACATAGAATTGCTGTCCTTTAACTTCAAGAATAGTATCATCTTTTTGTTTAGTATTTTCAAAATCAAATCCATATTGGAAACCAGAACCTCCACCTGGCATAACTAAAACTCGTAATCCATATCCTTCTTTATCTTGATCTTTCTTGATTTTACCAAGCATTTCAGCTGCTTTTTCAGTAACAGTAAGTGCTTCTCCTGATTTTTTCTCTTCCTTAGGAGCATTTTCAACAGCTTTGTTTAATTCAACAATAATTTCAGAAACATCATCTGTAGTCATACCATGACCCATTAATCCTTGTTCAATAGTTTCTTGAGTTGCAGCTCCACAACCAACACATTGAACACCAGTACTCATAAGTGTATCAACTGCTTGAGGATACTTCTCAATCATATCCATAATTAACATATCTTTAGTAATCTTTTGAATTATTGCTTCTGCCATGCTTATCTATAGTTAAGATGTAGTTTTTAAATGTTACTAAACTTTCCTCACTTCTCCTTTTTCAGCATCAACAATAACTTTATCTCCATCTTTAAAAACAGAAGTAGCATTCTTTGTGGCAATAATACAAGGTTTCTTCATCTCACGAGCAACAATAGCCGCATGACATAATATGCCACCCATATCTGTTACAAAAGCTCCTGCTTTTTCCATAGCTGGAATATAGTTGGGATCAGTCATAGAAATAATTAAAACATCTCCTGGTTCTACCTTTTTCATATCATCAATATGTTGTAAAACTCTTGCTGTTCCTTCATACATACCAGGGAAGGCTACATTTCCTTCTACCAAATTACTATCAATTTCATTCGAGACAGAGATGAGTCCTTTAATTTCTTCCATAGTGGCTCTATCACTAATTTCATAGTGCTGATCATCTATTTGTATAGAAATCATACCTTGTTTTCTTTCTTGAATTAATGTTTTGTACTCTTTTCCTTCAAGTAATGATGACTCAACCTCTTTACAACTGAGATATTTTACAAGAAGTGGATCCATGTCCAATCTTTTTCCAATCTCTGAAAGAAGATTCCAATGGATTGCCAGAGTCATATAAGATGTATCAACCCTAAAGGATCTCACATAGCCAAATACTTGGATTGTCTTTGCCAAAATTGAAAGTTCTTCCTGATCCTTAATTATTTCCATATACTTTACTTGTTCTTTTTTGAGATGATCCTCATCTTTTTTCATCTGATCATATTCTTTGTCTACATCAGAGGCAACAAACTCTTTGAGTTGTTCCTTATAATGTTCAAAGGTATAGGGCTCTTTCTCCAAATGAAATCCCCCAATCCACCCATACATGAGTGTATGATGCTTTAACATTTCTTCTACTTCTTTCCCTTCCATATCTAGTCCTTTCTTAACTTGGATAGCTATTTTAAGAAATGCCTCCTTATCTTCAAGGACAGATATTTTTTTGAAGGGCAAGGTCAAGGCAATATGATAATCATAATAACTCTTTTCAGGCAATTTCTTATCTTTGATATATTCTTTAAGCCGAGATTCAAACCTTTCTGTCAGAAACTCATCAAAAAGATGAAGGCTATACATATAAGGAAGAAAATTAATAGATTTTTGATACATCTCTTTATACAGATCAACTAATTCTGTATTAGAATACGTACTCACATCTAACAGTTGATTTTTCCGAGCATAGGCTATTAATTCATTTCCATGAGTCAACTTTAGTTACATCAGATTTTAAACTCACAGGAGATCTTATCTATATTGTTGGGGAAACACGAAATGAACTTGGTGCCTCAGAATTTTATTCCATGCATGATGAAACAGGAGCTAATGTACCAACAAGTGATTTTGAAGAAATAAAAGAGAATTTTAAGGCTCTGAGGGATATTTTGGATCGATCATATATTAATCAATCAGCTCAAAGTGTCCAAGAGCGAAAACAGAGGGCAGGTCCTTCAGAAACAGAAGGAGCAGGACTCAAAATATTCAAAAATGGTGTTGACTATGCACGAGAAAATCTTCTTTAATTAACCAAATATTTATATATTCTATACACTATCTTCTGTTATGTGTGCACCATCAAGTAATCCAGGATCAGGTCCTGAAAGAATAATTGTATATATGAATGATCACAGATTCAATGAATCATCTGGAGTTTTTGAAGGAATTACATCAGTTGAAGAGATGAATTACCGATCAGACGAACCAGTATATTCTTTAATTTTTGAAGGAGACTTTGAGCCAACATCAAGACGGTGGAAATGGTTAGAGAAAAATCCATTTCATTATCATGCTAGACCGTCAATTCCATTTTCAACTCGTTCGGAAGCAATTCTGTACGCAAATTGGGACCTAAAAAGAAATTTATACCTTCCTGACGTATTTAAGCTAGCTAGTAATAGAGGTATAATATCACAATCAACTGAATTTCCATTTTCAATCTCAAATCATAGATCTTCTCACCCAAAAGTTTCTCAACCAAAAACTTCTTATACTGCTATCTATCGAAGATAGCTATGGACAAAACTCTCATTAAAGCTCAAAGAAGAGAAATTACTGAGCACTTAATCTATAAACATCTTGCAACGAAGTGTAAAGATAAAAAAAACAAAGATATTCTCAATCATATTGCTAAAGATGAACAAGGTCATTATAACATCATAAAAAAAATAACAAATGAAGATTATCCCCATTATAGATTCATGTATGTTTGGTATGTTTTTCTAGCAACTATCTTCGGACTCACATTCGCATTAAGACTTATGGAAAAAGAAGAGCAAGATGTCCAAGAAGTATTTGGACCTTACAAGAAATCTCATCCTAAACTTCTCCAATTAATGGAAGATTCAGAAAAACATGAAATGAAAGTATTAGCAATGCTCCAAGAACAAAGAATTGAATATGCAGGATCAGTAGTCCTAGGATTAAACGACGCATTAGTTGAATTAACAGGAGCTTTAGCAGGATTAACATTTGCTCTAAGAAATGGAACCATTGTAGCCATAACAGGATTAATTACAGGATTTGCTGCATCTTTATCTATGGCGGCATCTGGATATTTACAGTCTAGAGAAGAAGCTGACCAAAATGAAGAAAAGAATCCATTAATCGCAGCATTCTATACAGGAATTGCTTATATTGTAACTGTAATTTTGTTGGTACTTCCTTATTTCCTAATTGAAAATATCTACGTAGCATTAATCGTAATGCTCACGGTAGCAATATTAATTGTATTATCATATACATTCTATATAACAACGGCTAAAGACCAACCCTTCTGGAGAAGATTCTTAGAAATGGCTATTATTTCATTAACTGTAGCTGTCATATCCTTTGGAGTAGGATCATTACTGAGATATATCTTTGGTGTTGAGATTTAACTTTTTCTCAGATACAACTCTCTTTCCAGTATGCAATTGTAACTTCTTCCTTGCATCTCCAGCTATTCTACCACCTTTTTTTGCAGCTACTTCATTCTCAACAAATCCTTGAGAGTCTGTAGCCTTGGCAATCTCTGCTGTAGCCTTCTCTCCTAGCATAGAAAATATCATCTCTATATCAGTCATATGATCCCGAATATTTTCTTTTCTAAGACCTTTTATCGTTTTGTGTTGTTTAGGGGTTATTCCAAATGTCGCCTTGGCAATTTCAGCTGAAAGAATAGAAAAATCGTTTCCTGTCTTAATCCCCCTCTGAGCCCATTTCTGAATCAGTTCACCTCGTATAGACATACCTCTGACTCTATCTTGAATCCAAGATTCGGAATAACCTTTCGCTCTATACATCTTCCTCATTCGTTGAAATGCTAATTCAGGATTTTCAATTTCTATGGCAAAAAAATTTATTGGAAGTCTCACTCCTGGGCAATTAGAAGAAGCTCATAGATCTATTTGTGAATATTTAGATACGTTAAAGGATAAAAAGCAACCTGATTTTACAAAGGTACCACAATTAAATCTTTATCCTTTATTTGAGCACCCTATAGATATTCTACCAATGGATGGATTGATTGCTGAAAATGTTCTATCAAGGTTTAATTCGGATTCTGACCCTAGAACTAAATTTGGAGAACGACGTATAGATCTTGCAGTTAAAGGATGGTCACTGAGAACAAATGTTGGAAGAGGGACTCCCATGGTTTCTGAGTACTCAAATCAAGATGAACCCACACACATTGAAGATATTGCGTACGCGCAAAACGGTAAAGTATATCCTGATGGTTTGGGAGTATACACACGTTCTGATTCAAATACCATGAATGACAATGAAGTTCCAAAAGCAACGATTGCAGACGCAAAAATATATCAAAAGAAAAGAGCAAAATCGCCAAAAAAGGCATTGTCATTTTTACTAGATGTTTACACCCAAGTAGTTTCAGAAAAACAAAGAAGATCAACAAGTAATTGGCCTTTAGAATTTTTTAATCATACTACAGCAACTAGACGTTCTGGACAATATAATACACGATTTATGGAACAAGATTATTCTCTTGCTCCAACCCTAAACTACTTTGCAGACAAATTACGTTCACATGGAAGAGAGGTTGAAGCAGAAAGACTAGAAAAAGCAGTTAATCTAAGATTTCCTTCACTGAATCCACTAGATGTCCCATTTAATACTATTGAATATAGAGTCCGAACACTTCCTGAAGAGGATATAAAAGATAAAATAATCTCATTATCATTCGCTGAGGAAACTCACAATCACCCATCACGTCCATAGTAACAAAACTTATAAACCTCCTTTTCTAAAATAACTATATTAACTATCATGGCATTAACACTACAAATAATCATTTTAGCAATACTACTCTTCCTTTCAGGACTATCCTCAGGATCAGAAGTAGCATTAGTATCACTTTCTAAAGCTAAAATTAGACATTTATTAGAAAAAAAAGCACCAGGAGCCACATATATCAAAAAGCTCAAAGATGATTCTCATAGAATGCTTGGTACTATATTAATCATGAATAATTTAGTAAATGTAGGAGCTTCTGCCTTAACTACCTCAGTCATGATTGGCATGTTTGGAAATTACGCAGTAGGTATTGCTACAGGAATAATGACCTTCCTAATCCTTGTTTTTGGAGAAATAACTCCTAAATCAATAGCAGCAAAGAATAATGTGAAATTTGCAACAACAGTTGCAGCACCTATTTGGTACCTCTCAATTATCTTCTATCCCTTTCTATTCATCTTAGAAAAATTCATAGTCATTTTCATGAGATTATTAGGAATGAAAACTGAAGACCCTATTGTCTCAGAAGAAGAAATTATTCATATGGTGGAGCATGCCGAAGAAGAAGGAACAATTAGAGAAATAGAAAAAGACCTTATAGGAAATATTTTTGATTTTGACGATATCCAGGTAAAGGAAATTATGATTCCAAGAGCTCAAATGGACATCCTATCAGCAACTACTTCAGTAAAAGGGGCCATGAAAGTATTTCTTAAGCACGCACACAGTAGAATGCCTGTTTACAACAAAAGAGAGAGAAATATCATAGGAATCGTATTCATCAAAGATTTAATCAAACTCTACCATGAAGGTAAGAATCCTCAGGTAAAAACCATCATGCACAAACCTTATTTTGTCCATGAAAGAAAAAGAATTTCAGGATTGTTAAGAATATTTCAAAAGGCAGGACGATCCCATATGGCAGTTGCCGTGAATGAATATGGACGAGTAACTGGGTTAGTAACCATGGAAGATGTCTTAGAGGAAATCGTAGGAGAAATAATGGATGAGACAGATAAAATAGCACCTCACGTTGATAAAGTTACCAGAAATACTTGGATGGTCGATGGAGATACCGATGTTGATGAATTAAAAGATAAAACAGGTCTCAAAATCCCAGAAGGAGAATATGACACTTTTGGAGAGTTCTTAGTAAAACTATTCAAAAAACTCCCTAGAAAGGATGATGAAATCTCATACAGAAATTACTCGATAATTATTGAAAAAGTTGCAAAGAAAAAGATTGAACAAGTGAAAGTGGTGAAAGCATGAAAAAGTTAGCAATAGGCATAGTCCTCCTAATCGGAATTGCACTAGCATATTATCTGATCTCTCCTGCATTTATTGTGGAAGAACTTCATGAAGAAATCCCTGTAGCAAACCCTACATTTCTCCCTGAAGATCCAGAAATAAAAGAAGAGTTTATGGAAGAGATGAAGAAAGTAATGCACGATGAAAAAGAAATGGCTGAACCCACACTTTCCGTTGAAAATATGCTATCAGGCTCATTCACAGAAGCAGCACACACAGTAGAAGGATCCGCTTCAATAATACAGTCAGACGCAACCTATCTTAGATTTGAAAACTTCAACACCATAAATGGACCTAATCTTCATGTCTATCTCTCTTCAGACACCTCAGATAATGATTTTATTGACTTAGGATCTCTAAAAGCTACCAAAGGCAGTTTCAACATGCCCATCCCTGAAGATATTGATCTCAAGAAATACAATAAGGTATTAATCTGGTGTGTTCCTTTCTCTGTTATTTTTAGTTATGCAGAATTAATATAGAAGTCTCATAACAATAGTCTTTTTATTATGTCCTTAATTCTATAGAAAATCATGTCAAATATACACAATTATTGGTTCAGAATGCCTAATTTTGATGGCAGACGAATAATGGTCAGTGAAATACAAAACTTTGATCCTAATCAAAATACTCCACCTTATACAGTTTCTGCAATTAAGGAAGAAGATGTCCAGAATTTTGAACCACAACCAAGTCTCAATTCAAATTGTCCAGCCCAAGGAGAAATTGGACTTTGGATTCCAAATAAAGAGTTCTATAAAGAAGGACCTCTCCATGAGCAAGGTTTTAGTAAAATTAGGGCGACCGCACATTCTGGAAGAGATAATTGGATTATTAGTGACCGAATTGCAGATAGACTTGAGAATGTGATTGTCTGGCACACATCAATCTTGGAGGAAAACAGCGAGGGTTATTTTTCCAATGGACCCAGCAATACCCCTCATACAGCAAACCATACACAACAAGGAGAATGCTTCGAAAAAGCTTCAATAATTCTAGGCCTATTACCAGAATCAACCCATCCGAGAGTAGTAGGGGTTGATAAGTATGGTGATGTCCCTTGGGCTGAAAAAGAAGGAAAGGGACTTCCCTTCAATTGCCACTATTGGGTTGAAGCCACAGTCAATGATGAACTACGTGTAATAGATACCATGCCAAAGAACTATCGAAATGATGATGCCTACCAAGCTCAAGCAGAACAATACAACTCCTTAAAATTCACAGCAGCTACCTGTCAAGTACAAGATGGAAAAGTAATATCACAATCTACCTAAATTCAACAACGTCTTCAAACTTCTTTCGCACTTTTTCTGGAGTTTCAGCTTTGCTATATCCTAATGGCATTAACACAACAGCATGCATATGCATATCTAATTCTAATATTCTTCCTAATGCCTCTTTATCAAATCCTTCCATAGGACAGCTATCTATACCTAACATAGCTGCAGTATGCATCATATTACCAAGGGCAATATATGCTTGTCGTGCAGCCCAAGACTTAACAGATTCTTCATCAAGTCCATCAATCGCTCCACCATACATTTTAGTAAATCCTTCTAATTTCTCAGCTGGAATTCTATCACTAAAAACTTCTTTGAAATGAGCATCCGTTGATTTAATATCAGTTCGCTTACAAATAATTACTAAATCACTACAAGTTGTAATTTGAGGTTGATTATAACAAAAGGGAGCCATTTTTTCTTTAAGTTCAGGATCTTTAATAACAATAAACTTCCAAGGCTCAACTCCATAACTGCTAGGACTTAATCTCCCAGATTCTAGAATAAACTTTACATCTTCTTCAGGAATCTTTTTACCATTAAATTCCTTAGTAGCATGTCTAAAATGCCAAGCATCTTTTAATAATTTTTTAACATCTTCCATCATTAATCAGAACTAAAACTTCTATTTAAGCGTTTTGTAACTTATTTAGGAATCTATTTGTAACGCTGCATCTAAAAAATAGTCGTGTGTATCTTCCACTTCTTTAAAATCTTTACCTGCAATAATAATTCCATCTGGATGAGATTCCATAGCAATAATTTTTCGTTCATCAGATGAAAAATCGTTTGCTAAATACCGAATATTTTCAAACATTTCAAGAGTACCTTCTCTTACACCTTCGTCTGTACAAGGAATACCTAACAAATGTCTTTGAGCAAAAATGTGATGATTATGTTCATGTGCAGAAGCATAGGTTCCATTATTGCCATATACATTCTCATCAGGATCAAGATACATTGCCAAATGACTTAAAAATTCAGATGTAGGATCATCTTTCCAACGGACATCACATTCCCAATCTTCAAAATTAATACCTAAAATTCCACAGAAATGTTCCGCTGTAGCATTATCTACATGTGAAGTCTGACTTCTGGATACAATAAAAGAATTATCCAATTCTGCATCAGGATCCTTTATTAAAAATGCCAAATTGCCATAATCAAGACCCCCATATCTCATGTCGTCTTGTCCGACATATCCTTGCCGTCTTAATTTACTTCGTATACCCAAAACAGGATCAATATATTTGTCAGGGATTGGCCATTCATCCACTAAATTTCTCCCATATTTAATAAGTTCTTGCTCAATCATAGTATTAAATTGCTCTCAGGAGTATTTAAACTTATATATCATTCACCCATTGCTTCGCCGAATATAGAATGATAATTATTAATACATCTCTTTAAAACAGTCCAATAGCTTTCTTCAACATACTGATACCCCTCTCCTTCAAGATGGCTTTTAATAATAGGTTTAACCTCTTTGAGCATACTATTAGATAAGGAAGGAAACAAATGATGTTCTACATGTCCATCAACAAAACCAATCCCTCCTAAACTGCTCAAAAACCAATTTTTCTTCAAGTTTCTAGTAGTGGAACTTTGATGATCTAACCAGGAAGGTTGAGTTTTAGGATTATCCAATGCAATATGATTCAATACAGCTATCTGCATAAAAACAGGACTCCAGACAGAACGTACAACATATACCATGACAAAACTCCACCAAACACCCAGTATAGGATAAAACAAAGCCCATTGAGCCAAAATACCCAATCCAAGTAAACAACTATACAATATTGTCTCTCCAAAACTTTTCAAATATTTATAGCTATGATAAACAGACCAAAATACTCCAGTAAAAGGAATTAAAAAGAAATATACATACGGACCAACCCGAGGTAAATAAAAGATCTTAGGTTCTTTGCCAGGCATATTGGTATGTCGGTGATGAATTGTATTATGTCGATACAACCACCAAGAGCTACTCTGTCCCAACATCATATCACTTGTAAAATACAAAAGTAATCGATTTACCCAATGTCTCTCGCTATATCCATTATGTCCACTCTGATGAACCCTGTTAAACACAGAGCATATAATCCATAAGACATAATTATCATCCCTATAATTCTATACCCAACGCCTACTTGAACAAAGATGCCATATCCCAATAAAAATACCAAAAACCGTAAACCTGCAACACCCCAATCTACTCCGAATTTCTGCCACCAACTTTTTGACTTTACCACACTATTTACTTTATCACATAGAGTACGAAAGCTTTCTTTGCTCAGTTGTGGTTCCATACAAAATAACATACAAACAGCCTTTAAAAATATTGTTGCGAAGCACAATGTATATAAAGAATCGTCTCACCCTCAAATACATGGAATTTCAAGAAGAATACAAATTGAAAAAAGGTGATTCAGCAATTGATTTTAATCTTCCCGCAGTGGAAGGCGGTTCTAACACTTTGGCAGATTTCCCAGGAGAAGTCATTGTAGTGGTATTTATGTGTAATCACTGTCCATATGTAATCGCATATCTAGAAAGAATTAAAAATCTCCAAACAGAATTCGGTGGAAGACTAGATGTTATTGGTATTAACTCAAATGATGCAGAGAAATTTCCTCAAGATTCATTTGAAGCTATGGTAGCAATAAAGAAGGAAAAATTCATTAATTTTGCATATCTTCATGATGAATCTCAAGAAATTGCTAAAGCATATGGTGCTGTAGTTACTCCCCATTTTCTAGTGTTCGACAATGACAGAAAACTACAATACCAAGGACGATTTGATGATCATATGGATGATGAAGAGAATGAATCAGCCGATATCAAAGATGCAATTCGTTCAATCTTAGACGGACAAGAAGTAAAAGTACCTACAACTCCTGTGGAAGGATGTAGTGTTAAATGGAAAGAATGAAAAAACGTCCTTTTTTATTAGGAATACTTATTTTACTAATAGCAACCATTCTCTTTACTCAATTATCAAACAGATCCTCCAATGAATTAGGAACATTAGGAGATGTCCATGAACATGCTGATTTTAAAGTTATTATCCTCGGAGAAGAGTTAGATTTTTCCAAAGATATCTATCAATCTACCGAAGATAATCTGCTTAATAACTTTCTCCACGTCCATGATAATGACGGACAAGTAATTCATAAACACATATCAGGCATAACAATCTCAAAATTCTTCCAATCATTAGATATGGATTTTAACTCCACCTGTTTCAAAACAGAAACACAATCATATTGTACTGATAGTGAACATCAATTATTTTTTCTTGTAAATGGAAAAGACAATCCTGAATATGGTAATTACATATTAAACGATTTAGATAAAATAGTGATTCAATATGGTACAGAAGGAAACCTCACAACAACAGACAGAGCTTGTATTTATTCAGAAACATGTCCAGAAAGAGGTTCACCCCCTGATGAAGTTACCTGTGGCTTAGGCGGTTGTACTGCTTAATTGTACAATTTCTTATTATAAGCTACCTTATCACTAGTAGAATCAGCTTTATTTGCAGCATATCCTGGCTGTTTATCAACATCCATATGTCCATCAGATTCTTCATTATACCCTTTAATTGTATATCCTGATTGCTGCGCATCTTCTAACAATTGTGCAACAGGTTTTTTCCAACCACAGGTGCAACTAAAAGTTCCCTGAGGTTCAAACTTTTGTCCATACATAGGATCATTATGCTCATCATGGACAATCTCCTTTTTAGGAATAACATCTGCAATACTTTCTTCTTTTACAAGTTCAATCTTAAAGGATTCATCTTTATGATCTTTTTCATGGACTTCTCTTGCAATCTTAAGAGCTTGCTCATAGAATTCTTTATTTACTTCCTCTTCTTGTTCTTCTTGTTGGCTAAAATCCATACTTAATCCTAGTTTCAAAACTATATAAACATTACTTCCCGAGTAGCATAAAACTTAAAAACAATTCCTCCATCTTAATTTCATGCACAAAATTACACTCCCTTCTGGCCATAAAATGCCAGTATTAGGTTTAGGAACTTGGCAAGCCACAGGTGATGAAGCTAAACAAGCAGTTAAGCGAGCAATTGAATTAGGATATAGAGCAATAGACACCGCTTGGATCTATCAAAATCAAAAAGAAATTGGAGAAGCGTTGAAAGAAATCTCCATTCCAAGAGAAGAATTATTCATCACATCAAAATTGTGGAATGATATGCATACATACGATGATGTTATTGCAAGCTGTAAAGAGACTCTCCAACAACTTCAGCTAGAATATCTCGATTTGTTTCTTATCCATTGGCCCGTGCCATCTGTTCCTATTGAAGAAACCATGAGAGCATTAAAAACGTTAGTAGATGAAGGTCTGGTTAAATCCGTAGGAGTTTCAAATTTTTCAATTAAAAACCTGAGAGACGCTTTAGCAGTTTCAGATGTTAAAATTTCCATGAATCAAGTGGAATTTCACCCAGGTTTGTACCAAAAAGATCTTTTAGAATTTTGCAATAAAAGTAATATTGCTGTAACGGGCTATTGTCCAATTGCTAAGGGGAAAAACTTTGATGATCCCTCATTAAAAAGTGTTGCAGAAAAGCACAATAAAACTCCTGCACAAGTATCATTAAGGTGGCTTATCCAACATGGAATTTTTGTTATTCCTAAATCAGTCTCTGAAGAACATTTGAAAGAGAATATGGAAACAGATTTTGAATTAGATGCAGAAGATATGGATAAAATTGACTCCATGCCAGCAATGGATAGGATATGTGATCCTCCTTTTGCCGAATGGGATTAAGGTAAAGATACTATATTTTTCTCGACAACAATCACTCCATCTCGTACCATACCTTTAATCACTCTTTCAGCTCGATCATCAACAATACTATCTCTTTTTAATGATTTCTCTTGTAAAAGCCGTTTAACAATATCTCCCCTTAACTGTCGATCACTTCCTTCAAACTTTCCTTGTTTAGACAAAGATTCAATCCCTGTTTTTCGAGCAGTCTTGAATAAAGCACCATAATCCATCAAAGCATTATACCAAATACAAGACTTTCCTTTAGGAACGACTTCAAGTGCTATTTTTTCTAACTCATCATTGGAAATGTCTTCATCTAATTTTAGTTCATGAATAAACACTCTACGAATATTAGTATCTACAACAGCAACTTCTTTATTATAGGCAAAGGCCATCACAGCACCTGCTGTATAGGGGCCAATACCTGGCAACGACAACAAAACATCTTTCTGCCGAGGCATTTCACCATTATTCTTCTCAACTAGAAACTGACATAATTTCCGTAACCGTAAAGCTCGATTGTTATACCCTAATCCTGACCATAGCTCCAATAATCGATGTGTATCCGCTTTAGCCAAGCTTTTTACATCTGGCCATTCTTTTAACCACTGATTAAAGAAGGGAATCACTCTATCAACTTGTGTCTGTTGTAACATCACTTCAGAAACCAATATCTTATACGGATCAGTCGTTTTTCTCCAAGGGAGGTCTCGCTTATTTTTTGAGTACCAAGTTAATACCTTATTTTGAAACGATTTCATACAATCCTTAAACATTCATCACTTTTATACCTTTTTATCGTTTCTACAACCATAATGCTTATAATAGAATTAACCAATCTTACCTAAATGCAAGAATTGTTAGGTAAAGTAACTAAAGGCTTAGAAAAATCAAAGTTTTTCATGACCTTGGAAGGATATCAAAAGCAACTTCAAGAACATCTTGGAAATACACCCTTTCCCGGCACCTTAAATCTCACGGTAGACGTAGACCAAAGAGATGCATTTCTAAATGAGTTAGAACCCATCACTATTCCAGGATTTTGGGCAGAGGGTAAGCAATACAACAAAGTCACCTGCTATAGAGCTACCATTAAAAATATTCCCTGCTTAATAACCATCCCAAAACAAACATCACATGGCCCCGAAGTAGTTGAGATTATATCAGAATTCAACCTTAGAGAAAAATTAGGTCTCAACGATTATGACGAAGTAGCTATACAACCATAACACTTAAAAACAGATTCAATATCTTAATTAAAATGGCAAAATTAACTATGATTGACGGTGAATCCAGAGAGGTTCAAGACGGTGAGAAAGTACATCAACCTGCTGAAGAGCTCGGTGTTCAGTTTGGCTGCGAAGATGGTGTGTGTGGAACATGCATTGTTGAAGTAGAAGAAGGCGCTGAAAACTTTGAACCGTTAACTGACAAAGAAAAAGAAATGGGTCTAGAACCTGCTCAAAGACTGTGCTGTCAAGCTAAGATTAAATCTGGCGAAGTTAAGTTTAGATATTAAGAATACTCAATATCTTCTTCATCTACCCTTCTAACGGGTTTTTCATTCTCTTTTTCCTCAACAGCTTGAGCAACTAATCCAGGAGTTCTTGCAATAATAAAAACACCTCTTCCCGCTTCAGCAGAAAAACCCATCTCAAGAAGTACTGCTGCCATAAAACCATCAACATTCAAACAAATTTTCTTCCCTTTTTTCTCCTCAAGTGCTTTTTCAATCGCAAAAGCTTCATCAATAAACATACTATCAAACTTTTCCTCTTCACAGATTGCAGATAATTGTTTTACTCTTGGATCTTCATCTTTGTAGACTTTATGACCAAATCCATAAATAACTTCTTTATCTTTAACAGCTTTCTCAACAAATGATTCAGCATCATCAACAGTAGCTAACTGATCCATCGCTTTTTCAATAGCTCCTCCATGTTGATCGCCTAATGCTAATATTCCAGCACCAACCGCAGTATTGAGACTATTTCCTGTTGACATAACAAATCGTGAAGTCAAGCTGCTAGAAGTTCCCATACCATGGTCTATACTTATAGTCAACATAGCTTCAAAGATTCTACTCTCTTTTTTTGAAGGTTTCTTTCCTCGTAAAATCAAATAGACAGAATCTGAAAAACTTCCTGCTTTCACTAAATCGGACAACTTCTGCCCTCTAATAATATGATCTTTCTTTGTCATCTTTGATATGCTAGTTTTGTATTCCATGTGTATCCCTCAAATCAATTTTTTTACCAAGTTAGGTATTTCATCGTGATAATGAGCAATTAGTGCTCCTGATTCTTTTAAAACTTTCTTCTTTTCAGCTGCACTACCAGAACCTTTCTCCAGTATTGCTCCTGCATGTCCCATAGCTACTTCCCTGCCCACCTTTTCTGCAAACTGACCTGAGATAAAGGCAACAACAGGTTTAGTAACCTTTCCAGCTTTAATCATCTTAGCAACTTCCTCTTCATACCGTCCACCAATCTCACCATACATAACAATAACTTTAGTATCTTTATCTTTCTCTAATACTTCAAACATATCTGTGAAGCTAGTGCCTAATATTTGGTCTCCACCAATACCTACACAGATGCTTTGTCCTATTTTGTTCTGTGATAGTAATAGAGCAGTTTCTCCACACATACCGCCAGATTTAGAGACAATCGCAACATTTCCTTTTGTATACATTCTTTCTTCAGAACCAATACTTCCGAGTTTCATCTCACCCACTTTAATAATTCCCACAGAAGCAGGACCTAATAACGTTACACCTTTCTCCCGAGCATCTTCAACTAACTTAGCAGAATCCTGAACAGGGACATTCTCTGATATAATCACAATGAGTTTAATTCCTGCATCTAACGCTTCTTTTGCTGCAGCATACAAAAATAAGGGAGGAACAAAACAAACAGTAGCTTCAATCTTATTATCAAATTCAACAGCTTCTTTTACCGTATTAAAGACAGGTTTTCCTTCTACTTCTTGCCCACCTTTTCCAGGAGTAACTCCACAGGTAATCTGAGTACCATAGTCAAGCATCTCTTTAGTAGCTCTACTTCCTTCTTTGCCAGTAATACCTTGCACCATCACGTGCATATCTTTAGTAATCATGATTTCACCTTCTTTACAATATCTTTAACTGCAACAGTCATAGGAGTTTCCTCTCCATAAAAGGTAATGTCAAATCCATTCTTGGAAGCAAATTCTTCCACCATCTTTTTAGCTTCATCATCTCGAGGACCTGCTCGTCTAATAACAATAGGATAATCAATTTTAGGTTTTACTTTCAACAATCCATCACAAAATCCTGATAAAGTTTCAAAGATATCAGTAAAGTTTGCTGTTCCACCAACAACTAAACATCCCTTTAATCCTTTTTTAGATAATGTCAACTGAGTTAATTTCTCCACTTTCTCTCTTGGAGGATTTCCAGAATATTCTGTATAATTAGCAGCTTTTCCCCCAGCTTCATCTAAAGCATCCATACAAGTAAGACTAGCCCCTCCACCAGAAGCAAGAACGGCAATATCTCCATCGAACTCTACAAAAGTTTTACCAGAAACTCCTCGATGATCATCTTCATCAATTTTTCGAGCATCTAATTCCATTTTGGATAAAAAAGTAGGATCGTCTGCTTCTGTATATTCTTTAAACTTCTCAACACGTTTTACAGCAGAGTCATCGATTGTAATTTTGCAATCTCCTGCAATATATCCCTCTGAAGTTTTAAACAAAGGATTAATCTCTAATATTCGGCACTCATATGTTCTAAAACATTCAACAGCCTGTAAACAAACAGTAGCAAAGGCATCATCCAAGCCAACTTTGGAAGCAAACGCTTTAGCATCATCTTCACTTAAACCATTCAAAGCAGAAAAAGACAAAGTCTCAGCTTCTCCCGCTTCTTCAACATCTACCCCACCTGTTTTTAAAAAAGCCAAAACAGGACCACGAGTTACACTGTCATACACAATAGAAAGATACAATTCTTCTCCAGATAGTGTATCTTCGATTAACACTTCAGTAATAGGCATTTTATTGTATTTTTGATCCAATATAACCATGATTGCTTGCTTTGCAGAATCAATAGATTCGGTCATGGTAATCAAACCAGCCTTACCCCGCTTTCCACCAACAACTTGTGCCTTAACGACACCAAATCTATTTACATGGGCATTGGTAAAAACTTCTCCTTGAGGGATAGCTATCCCTACCGATTGCAACAATTCTTTACCCTTATATTCCTTTAATTTCATTGAAATAAGTACTCCAAATGGCTATTTAAGGGTTATGCATCCTTTTTCACATCAAATACACATTCAAGAGTCGAAATTTATATAAAGTGGCTCCTGCTTCTACAACACATGCCAATCGCAACACATACCTGTAAAGTTATCAAAAATGATAAGATTTCAGAAGATTGTTACCATCTAGAATTAACCAGACCAAAAGAATTACAATTCAAAGCAGGACAATATTACAGTATAGCAGTATTTAATCAAGAAAAAAAGAAATGGACTCCGTATTCTATTTTATCACATCCAGACCAATTCGAAGACTTAGCAATTTGTTACAAACTTATTCCAGAAGGACATTCAACACCTATTCTCATCCAAGCAAAGCCAGGAGATTCTTTCGATCTTAAAGGTCCTCTAGGAACTTTCATATTCAAAGAAGATTCTCCACATAAAACACATTGGTTTATCGGAACAGGAACAGGAGTTGCTCCTTTGTACAGTATGATCAAACAGTACAAGGACAAATTGAATGACCATTCCTTCAGACTCTTTTTTGGATCAAGAAATGTTTCCAACTTAGTCTATCATGAAGAATTTGTAGAGTGGGAAAAATCCAATGATAATGTTACTTATACTCCTACTTGTACAAGAGAAGATTGGGAAGGTTGTCAAGGAAGAGTCCAAGAACACTTTGGAGACGACTTAAAGAATAAGGATTTCTACATCTGTGGATTAAAGGATATGGTGTTAGACACCGTGAAATACTTAGAAGAACAGGGTGTTGCAAAAGAAGATATTCACTTTGAAAGATATACCTAAAACATAACATTTATAAATAAGTCCGACTTAGTTCAACTAAGATGGTAAACGCACTGGTAACATTGGATGAAAACACGAACAGAGTTCTCAATGTGGTTAAAGCCACCCATGATCTTAAGGATAAAGGGGAAGCTATCCAGTTTGTAGTAAAAAAGTTTGCAGAGCAAGAGGATGAACCAGAGTTAAGACCTGAATTTATAGAGAAAATGAAGAAGATTGAAAAGGAAAAGAGTATCAAGGTAGGCACATTAGAAAATTTCAGAAAAAGGTATGGAATGAAGTAGTATGTATTCTTTTGATATTAAGGAGCAGTTAGACAAGAAATTTCAAAAGCTCAGCAAGAAAAATCCTACTCAACTCAAAATAATCCACAACAAGATTCAAGAAGTCATACAAAATCCTCAGCATTTTAAAAATTTAAGAAAACCATTCCAGCGATACAAGAGAGTCCACATCGATAAAAGCTTTGTACTCATATTTTCTGTGGATGAAGAGAACAAAAAGGTGATATTTGAAGAATTTGATCATCATGATAGAATCTATCAATAGAAAACCAAACCCCTTAAATACCTCTTCTGAAATACACATTCTATGATAATCGTTCATTATGGAGAACTTGCCCTAAAGGGAAAAAACAGATCTCAATTTGAGAAACTCCTAAGGAAAAATATTGAAGCTAAAATCCCCGATGCCAAAACTAAGATGGATATGGGACATATTAATGTAGAGACTACTATCTCAAACAAAAAAGCTATTGAAATTCTCACAAAAATTCCAGGAATTGAATACTTCTCATTTGCGGAACAAGCAGAATTATCCATTGAATCCATTAACAAAGTAGGATTAAAAGTGGCAAAAGCTTTTCAAAAGAATAACGATGTGAAGACCTTTAAGATAACAACTAAAAGAAGATACAAAGATACAGAATTAGACACACCCACTATAAACAATAAAGTAGGATTCCATATTGGCGATAAACTAAACGTTCCTGCACGAATGAAAGATCCAGATCTCGATCTTAAAGTAGAGATTGTAAAAGACGCTGCATACATTTCAACTGAAGATATTCGTGGAGTGGGAGGATTTCCAGTCAATCCAGAACAAAAGATTGTTGCCCTATTATCAGGAGGATTTGACAGCCCCGTAGCAGCATATCAATTAATCAGAAGAGGCTGTGAAGTGATCTTAGTCCATTTTCAAAATAAAAACACATTAACTAAAGCGGTCCAAGATAAAGTTGAGAAATTAGCTAAGCAACTTTCTAAATTTCAAACTAAAACAACTCTCTACATTGTTCATTTTGAAGATATCCAGAAAGACATTATTAAAGATGTGAAAGCAGACTACAGAATGTTAATCTATCGAGGTGTCATGCTGAGAATCGCAGAAGGGATAGCTCAAAAACACAAAGCTCGATTCTTAATTACTGGAGATGCATTATCTCAAGTAGCTTCTCAAACCATTAACAACCTAGAAGCAGTCTACCCATCGGTAGATATGAGAATATTTACCCCTTTAATTGGATTTGATAAAAACGATATTTTGAAAATTGCCAAAAAGATTGGCACTTATGAAATCTCAAACTTACCCTATGGTGACTGTTGTTCATATTTCGTTCCTGAACATCCTAAACTAAAAGCAAGAAAAGAAGAAGTACAACACATCTTAGACAAAGTTAAAGTTGACGTTGTTAAAGAAATCAAAGAATCTGATGTACAAATCTATTAAATTCTAGAATCCTGCCTTTTTGGCAATTTTCAAACGTTATCTGTTTTTCATCAAATTCAACCTCAACCGCTTCCGCATGACTAGTAGTATGACTGCATACATCTTCATAGGTAGGATTCTCCATCGTCCCCCCTGTATAACCCACTGTAGTTTTAGTAACTCCTTTGGTAGTCCTAAAATTCTCCTCCACCCCCCAAAAACAACCTGCTGCAAATGTAGCTTTTGCCATACATACATACCATCTTATCACTTTATAACCATTTCGAAACAAAACCCATATAAACAACCTAGCCATCTATAATTCTATTGGAAGCGATTAACATGGAAGAACTACCAAAACTAGATTATGAATATGACGCATTAGAACCACATATAGATAAAGAAACGATGGAAATTCATCATTCTAAACATCATCAAGGATATACAGATAAATTTAATGCAGCAATTGAAGGAACAGACTTAGCCGATAAGAGTGTTTGTGAAATATTAAAAGATTTAGCAGCAGTACCTGAAGATATTAGATCAGCTGTCCAAAACAATGGTGGCGGTTTTTGCAATCATAGAATATTCTGGAGTATTCTCTCACCAAACGGTGGAGGAGAACCCTCTGGAGCCTTAGCAGAAGCAATAAACAAAAAATTCGAGTCATTTGAAAAATTCAAAGAAGAATTCTCTGCAGCAGCTGCTACAAGATTTGGCTCAGGCTGGGCATGGTTAGTTCTAAACGATGGAGAATTAGAAATTACTTCAACAGCAAATCAAGACTCACCTATCTCTGAAGGTAAAAAACCACTTCTAGGATTAGATGTCTGGGAACACGCTTATTACCTTAAGTATCAAAACAAAAGAACTGATTACATAGAAGCATTCTGGAATGTTGTTAATTGGGATGAAGTGGGCAAGAGATTCGAAAGTTAAGAAGGATGTTGACTTTCGTACCAATAATTGTAGGATATTAAGAAAACATCGACTAAATTCACAGATTCTAGTAATTTGTTCAACAGAGGTAGGACATTCCTATGTAAATCTTTTCCACCTTGCGGACTTACCATAATTGCTGCATAAGATTCACATCTACCCTGACATAAATGATCAACTTGAGCATACGCTTCTTCATATATCGGAACTATTTGAGAAAACGAGTCAACAAATCGCGATGATATAGGATCATCTTCTGTAATTTTCTCAATATCGGAGAAGGAATCTGTATACGCAGTCGGATGAGATTGATCCAACATAAAAACCACACTTTTTTCTTGTTGAAGTAATTGTAGTTGATAATCAACAATACTTAAATTTAAGGTTTCTATCTCGGGACGTTGTCCAATAACATATGCATGAAAACCATTTTTTAGAACAGTAGAACGAGCATATTCTAATTGAGCTTTCAAATAACTACAGTGTAGTTCCATCTTGAATGTGTCTCCTAATATTTCTTCATCAGGAGTGCCACCTACTGGCAACATAGCCCTAACCTGTTCCTCTCTTACCCTACTTTTTTCTTGTTTACCTGCCAGGAATGTAGTCATAGGTTTACAAGCCTGAATAAACATATCAGAATCGTCCATGATTTCATAATATCTATTCCATTTTTAAACATATCCCTACATATACCTTTATATAACGAATTTCGTTCCAATCTTTATGCAAGAACAACTCACACAGTCGGCAAAAGACGCTTTAACTAAACAAGCCTATCGAATTATTGGTTCACATAGTGCTGTTAAAACATGCCACTGGACTAAATCCATGATCAGAGGTAATGGTGGTTGTTACAAATTAACCTTCTATGGTATCATGTCCAACCAATGTATGCAGATGTCAACATCAATTTCCTGCGCAAACAGATGTTCTTTTTGCTGGAGAGACTACAAATCTCCTGTTTCCAAAGATTGGAGATGGAAAGTAGATGAACCAAACGTAATTTTTGAAGAATCTAAACAAAACCATGAAAAATTATTAGTGGGATTCAAAGGAAATGAAAAAAGAAACAAAGGAGCATACTTAGGATCTAAAAATATCAAACATGTTGCATTATCATTAACGGGAGAACCTATAGCATATCCAAGAATGAACGAACTTCTAGATTTATTTAACAAAGATGGAGTCTCAACGTTTATAGTAACCAATGCACAATTCCCAGATGAAATTAAAAACTTAGAACCCATAACACAATTATACATTTCACTTGATGCTCCCAATAAATCATTGTTAAAAACAGTTGACCTTCCTTTATTTTCGGACTATTGGGAGAGATTAAACTCATCATTAGATCATTTAGCAAAAAAACCAGAGAGAACTACTATTAGATTAACCTTAGTAAAAGGAATAAACGATAAAGATATGGAAGACTATGCAACCTTAATCAAAAAAGGAGATCCTGATTTTATAGAAATCAAAGCATACATGCACGTAGGTGCATCTATGCAACGTTTGAACAGAGATAATATGCCAACACATGGAGAAGTGGTTGATAAAACTAAAGAACTTGCAAAATTCCTGGAAGATTACGAATTAGTCTCTGAGCATATTTCTAGTCGTGTAGTTATGATGGCTAAAAAGAAATTTAAAATTAAAGGAGAATGGCATACCTGGATTGACTTTCCTAAGTTTCAAGAATTAGCTATTGCTAAGAAACCCTTCACAGCTATGGACTATACTAAACTTACACCTAAGAGATGGATTGGGATTAAAGGAACGTATGAAGAAACTGAATTTATTTCACAATAATTAGGTCATATGATTAGTAAGGCAGAATCTAAAGGTGTGCAGATGACTATCCCATTCTGCTTTCATTTTAGGACTTACTGGACCTGTTTTTGCATTCTTTAAAACTGTTTTACCTGTGCTTACAGTTGGTGCAGGATCATATCCTTTCTCTCCACCACTCATGCTATAGAATAAAGCTCCCCCAGATCGATAACTATCTGGATAACCAGGAGAAGAAAGTACAAAAGGATCTTTGTTTGGATTAGGTATACGTCTTGGGTTAAATTCTACCTCGATAGAATTAACTTTTGCAACTCTGCTAACCTGTACCTCAACGAGTCCCAAATGGGGATTGGATGCCGACTCTTCAAGAGATTCAGATCTCCTTAATGATTGATATACCAAATCTGCTGCATCTTCTTGTCCATCATATTCTAAGGTAACTCTTCCTATTGGAATAAAATCATTTGGCATATCAGATGCTAACATGAATGGTATCTCCACATACTTTTCAGTAGAAATTCTTCGTTTTAATGGATTACTTCTTGGCTGTTGACCTTTTATAACATATCCAGAAATATCAAAATTACTTGCAATCGGTAATTCATGTTTTACTCCATCACTATTCAACATCTTAGATGACATAGGTCTATATCCATCAGTCCTTATTCAAATCAAAGGAAGTCTCTCAACTTCCAGAGATAGTGTGCAATCACCCTGAGGAATTATAAATCCCTCGTGAAATCCAGAGATAGCACCTCTTACTTCATCTTCACAGGGAATATTAAGTGGAACAACTATATCATTAATGTTACTTCCTTCATGCACTGAAATAGTATGTTCTTCAGAAGAAATTCCAAATAATTCCTCACCATAATTAAGTAAAAAAGCATACTGAAATTCACCCTCGGCTGGAAATACCACCCTAGGATATAATCCTGTAATTAAAGGTTGATCTCCACTCAAGGCATCATCTAATGGAACAGCTTTTTCAAATTTCATTCTTTCAAATTGTTCACCTTGTTTGTACACCATTCCTATATGAAGTCCATTTTGATTATTAATAGATAATCTTGTATCGGACAGAGCAACAGATCGACATTGTCTTACATTTTGATCAGCTAATTGGTCAATAGATGACATTCCTGCCCGGAAATAATTTATACCTTTAGCATACGGCAAAACTCCCTTTTCAGGGGAGGGATAACTCCAAGTTGCAAATTGATCGTTTAGAAAATCATCTGTCATACTTTGTACATTATTCATACATTATTCATACAAACTAAGAAGCTATTTACATTTATAAATTTATGTGTTTGAAGATACTCCTGTTATATCTCAATGATTCTGAATACGGAATGTTGCTATATCAGAAGCTACAATATCGTTTCTCCCATGTAAATCCCTATAATCTCGATCTAAAAGCAGACTAAAGACTGCTCCAGCATATTCAGGGATAGCATTAAACAGATATTCTCCAGATCTTTGTTGAACACAACTTATGACGTGATTCCTAGTATTACTATTGAGATGTAGCATATTGATTTTTTCTCGCTCTTTAAATCCAATTTCCATAGGTTCATCAAGAAACTCACTGAGTAATCGTTTGGCAACATATTCTTGATAATCGGTTGCTCCAACCTGAGCAATTTGACAATCCATTTGAAATTCTAATTGCTGCAAACCAGCACATATTGTATACTCTTCCGCCTCTAAGGCCTCAATCATACGATGCTTTAAACTATATTCTACGGGCTTAGAAATTCCCATGGAATAATTATTCGGAAGAACACTCCAATCTCTCCCAGAATGATTTAAATGTCGACTTACACACCCCCATATTTGAGCACTACCTTCAGAACTTACATGATCACTGCCCATAGCTATACCGCCTGATCCCTCTGTTATAATTATTCCATCGCTACCTTCACCGTTTTGAGCTTCATCATATAGTTGTTGAGCAAACTTCTTATTACCTCTAAATACAGCACTTAATGCAAGCATAGCATTTTGAATCTGTAGGTATTCGGGATAGTGTGCATGAACATCTGCATCATCTGAACAATGAACCAATACCCGCATGCATTGCTCAGCTTTATCGATATCCTCAAGTGATTGTAAGCTATCAGTCAGACACAGATACCTCCCTCTTGCCATATAAATACTTGATTCTGCCCAAACCTCTGCCACAATTTCCTCTCCAAGTCTCACAGATGATTCATCATCACATAAAATGGATTTCCCGAATTCTAGCAATACCTCTTCTAACATAGAATCATTCCCTTCAAATAAGGGTCCTGATAAAGGAATTTCTTCGATAGTCCTCCCCCTATATTCTATACCAAAATCTAATTTTTTAAATTCACGATTATCCATACCAGTTAGAAGTTTAATAATACCATATAAAATCTTTGGTTTTGGAGAGAATTAAACCTTTTTACCAATCACATGATCTTTAATTTTAAGGATATACATTATTCGTACCCTAATACGATTTTCACACCAACCTTTTATATACTATGTAAGATCCCAATCCAAGATGTCCAACAAAGAATCAGCACTACAATTTGCAGAACCCATACTCTTTGAGGGAAGACGAATTGTATACAATGATTTTCCATTTCTTCCCAATTCTGATGTCCACGATTCACTCCATGTATTTGGCAATACACCTAGATCTGAGCGGAGGATATCCGTAGTCGATAATTCAATATCTTACACCGATTTCGAAAGAAAAATTGATGTGGCAGACTTAAATGGAGCATTTGAAGAAAAACTAAGAATTATGCATGAATATATCAGCTCCATTGCCCCTACATTGTTGGATTTACATAATGGAATTGCAGGAACAAGAGGCACAGGTATAGGACTAACATTGGCAATGTATAAAGATACTATAGTAGCTAGAATGTATTCTTCTAATGTAATGATGGATTCTGGATCAATCCAGACCACAATGCAAATAACCAAAACAGGAGTGCCCATATGTGGGGGTAAAATCCTCGCTCCAAGATTCACTGATCTATCTGAAACTACAAAGTATTTCCTAGAACCTGATTTCAGAACATCTCATGGTCCCACACCTGTGTATAAGTTTAGAAAATAATAAATCCTTAGTAAAACTTCTTCATAGCTTTATATACCATTTTATGAATGTCTTCCTTAATCTTATCATCCAACTGCCGTGCAGGTCCATATCGAATAACTTTAGCCTTTACCCCAAAGAATCTCAAACAATCAATCTTAGCATGTTTCATGGCTCTCCTCTTCATGAAAAACCACCAAGCCCACCAAGGACCTCCTGTTGTAATGAACACTAATGCTTTCTTTCCTTTAAGTAAAGGTTTTGGCAATGCACCAAATATCGGTGCTGGAACATACTTAAATGCAAAATGTGAAACAAACACTTTCTCGATAAATCCTTTGAGAATGGCTGGCATACTTCCCCACCACACTGGATAGACAAAGATTAATTTCTTAGCATCCAAAACCTGTTTTTGAATAGCCTTATTGACTTTACTCACTTTCCGATGTTTAGCTCCCGCTGTGTAATGCTCATCTTCATGCAAAACAGGATCGTACTTCATCTTATACAGATTGAAAAAATCATATTTGATTTTGTGCTTATCCAAATAGGTCAACACATTATCAAATATTTCAGGACAATGTCCTGGAGTAGAGGGATGAGCGTAGATTACTAACGTATCACTCAAAAGAGTTCACCCTTAGTCATCATTTTCTCCAAACTTGCTTTACCATTTCCATGTTGAACAACAAGTAAGAAACATGCAAAGTACAAGACAGCTAATTCTCCTCGATTTACAATCGGAAATAATCCCAATCCTAATACAAATCCTGGAAAGTGTGCCTTGAAATAAGCTAATAACATTAAAATAACGCCACCAGCTCCTGCTAATCTAGACCAAAAGCCAACTAAGATGGCTAATCCACCAATTATTTCAAAAATACCTACAATACCAAATGTACTCATCAAAGCTGCAGCAGGATTTTCTGTAAACCATCCTAATACTTTCTGAGCTCCATGACAGAAGAACATTAATCCAATTAAAATCCTAAATATAACATAAAATTGATCATGATATTTATTCACATATTTTCCGATATACATAGTATCACCCTACATCCATGAGTTTTACTTATTAATAAATGTTGTGTCCATTAAGAAACATTTAAATATTCACCTATTAAAAAACTGTCATGAAGAAACTACTTTTGTTTATTACTATCTGTATATTAGCAACAGCTGTTGTGTTTGCAGCAGGCTCAACAGCAGGAGCAGTTAAGAAAACAGATAGATATGGAAACTCAGAAATTAACTGTGAAGGATTCTCAGTTGCAAAGAATAGGATTAAATGCAGATTACAAAATGATAAAGATGCATATGGCAATCCAGAACCGTGCCGTGCATTATCTAGCAATCAAGCAGAAGCTTGTGTCCAATTATACACAGATTCACTCCCTTGCTATAAAAAAAGAGGAACAGAAAAAGATGCTTGTTTTAAAGGACTCACCATAGCTAAAGACGCAAGCTCAAAAAGAGAATACATTTTATTGTTACTATACGATCTTGAAGAAATAGCTGAAGAAGGTTTTGAAGATAATCTCTTAACTGCTGAAGAAACGGCAACCGTTATTGATGATATTGTTTCAATAAAAATAAACGTTATGAAATTCAGTCCAAAATCACAAATAAAATCTGAATTAGCTGCATTAAAAGCAAGTTGGCCAGAGGTGCTCTCATGAAATGGATCTTTAGTCTAATAATAATTACATTACTAATAGGATGTTATCAACCAGAAGTACAAGCTCCAGAACCAGTTGTCCAAGAAACAATTGAAACGGTTGAAGTGCCAGTTGAACCTGAACATGCAGACCTTCAAACTGCAGATGATACATTCACACAATTAGAAAAAACAATAGAAACTTTAGATTAACCTTCTAAACAAATCTTACAATCGTGAGGTAATCCTTTATCCATCTTTTTATGCATTTTACAAACACTATCTGCAGCACGTAAACTTACAATCAATCGATGCATTTCCTGCATAATATGTTCACCAGCAAGAATCTTATCAGCAGCATTTACAATTTTCTTTTTCTCCTCTGTATCAAATTGTAATTCATTCCCACGTTTATCAGAAAGATATTGGGAGATAGCAGCTTCACTAATTCCTAATAAGTCAGCAGATTGTTTTTGAGATTTACCCTTAGCAATAAACGCTTTCGCTAACTCTCTTCTAATAGCTGGAATTACAAACCACACTTCAATTTCTTGAGGCATAGCCTTAGTAAGTGATTTCGCCATATTATCATGATTCCTACCTTAGTATATAATTGTTGTGTTGTAGCAAAACCTTTATAAACCGATTATACTTAACAATTGTTAAGATGCCACCATCAGAATCTGCACAAGATAATAATATGGACGATTTTACTATAGATAGATCTACATACGACCAAGCAAACGAAGAACGATTATCATTCAAAGCAGCTCCTGGTTTAACTGAAGAATTAGTCAGAAAAATCTCAAAAAAGAAAGATGAACCAGAGTGGATGTTAAAGAAACGATTAGAAGGATTAAAACTATTCCATGAATTAAAAATGCCAGATTGGGGTCCAGATTTATCAAAACTTGATTTATCAAAGATTATATTCTACATGGAGCCTGATGCTAAAGCAAATGCAAATACTTGGGAAGAAGTTCCAGAAGATATTAGAAAAACATATGAAAAATTAGGAATCCCAGAAGCAGAAAGAAAATCATTAGGTGGTGTAGGTGCACAATATGAATCTCAAGTGGTATATCATAAACTAAGAGAAGATATTGAAAAACAAGGAGTTGTTTTCTTAGACTGTGATGAAGCTCTAAAAGAATATCCCGAATTAATGAAAAAGTACTTTATGACGAATTGTGTCTCACCCAAACTCCACAAATTTGCAGCTTTACATGCTGCAGTTTGGTCGGGTGGAACATTTATCTACGTTCCTAAGGGAGTTAAAGTAACTGCCCCTCTACAAGCCTATTTCAGGATGAATGCCATGGCAGGTGGTCAATTTGAACATACCCTAATAATCATTGACGAAGGAGCTGAATGCCAATATATTGAAGGTTGTTCAGCACCGTCATACACACAAAACTCATTACACGCAGGTTGCGTAGAGATTCACGTTCTAAAGAATGCAAGAGCAAGATACTCAAGTATTGAAAACTGGAGCAGAAATACCTACAACTTAAACACAAAGCGTGCAGTTTGTCATGAAAATGCAGTTATTGAATGGATTAACGGAAATATGGGATCAAACACAACCATGTTGTATCCTGCATCGATGTTAGTAGGAGATAATTCAAAAGCAGATTTTATTGGAATAGCGTATGCAGGAGAAGGACAACATCAAGACACAGGATCTAAAATTGTCCATTTTGGAAAAAATACTTCATGTACGGTAACTTCAAAGTCAATTTCAAAAGATGGAGGGATTGCTTCCTACCGAGGACAAGTCTCTGTAAAAAAAGGAGCATTAAATGCCAAAGTAAAGGTTGACTGTGACGCTTTAATGATGGACTCCACTTCACAATCAAATACCTATCCCTACATGGATGTCCATGAATCTACAACAGACATGGCACACGAAGCTACCGTGGGAAAAATTTCAGAAGAACAAGTATTTTACCTGATGAGCAGAGGGATAAGTGCAGAAACAGCAACTCAAATGATTGTTACCGGTTTTATTGAACCGATTGTAAAGGAACT
This sequence comes from uncultured Methanosarcinales archaeon, assembly GCA_964385185.1. Lineage (GTDB taxonomy): Archaea > Nanobdellota > Nanobdellia > Woesearchaeales > CALCXY01 > CALCXY01. The sequence goes on from CAYLOA010000005.1 coordinate 56,449, forward strand.
TCCTCTAGAATATGCAGTAGAATTAAACAGATTAATACAATTAGAAATGGAAGGATCATTGGGATAATTATGTTTGAAAAAATACAAAAAGAATCACTAGCTAAGTTGAAGAATGCACCTCAACCTACTTACAAGTATGGAATAGGAATTGTAATCAAACCCTCATTAGATATACAAAAAATCACCCCATCAACTCCTAAAGCTGAAATCACGATCAAATCAGATAAAATTAAGGTTTCTCAAGAATCTCCCACAGATAAAGCATTTTTCTCAAAGACATTCACAGACAACACCTATCTAAGCAATTACTTAACAGCACATGCTAATAATTTCATCACGATAACCATTCCAAAAGATACTCAATTAGAAAAACCGATTGAGATCCACCAAGACATTAGTGAAGGGCCTTTTGTTTCATTAATCCAAATTAAAGCTGAAGCTAATTCAAAAGCTCAAATATTATTAAAAAAATCTGGAAAAGCAAACTTCGTTGCAGATGATACGAGAATTATAACTGAATCGGGTGCACATATTGACTTTGTCACCTTACAACATTTAGATGATAAAACTCACAATGTTCAAAGAAGAATTGCAAAAACGGGAAAAGATTCAGAAGTAAACTGGGTAGACGTTTGCTTGGGCTCAGAATACACTAAATCTGATATTATCTCCTCACTTGAACAACCAGGAGCTACTGCAAACAACAAAGTGATCTATTTTGCAAAGAACAATCAAAAATATGATATTTATACAGCATCACTACACAATGCACCCAACACCTATTCCGATATTGTAACAAAAGGTGTCTTAAACGACACAGCAAAAGCATTAAGCAGAGGATTAGTCGAAATTAACAAAAATGCAGAGAATTCAAATGGATATGAAACTCAAGATGCACTTCTCCTTTCAGATAAAGCAGAAGCTGATGCTATACCAAATTTAGTAATCCACAATCACGATGTAAAGTGTTCACACGGTTCTACTGTGGGGCAAATTGATGAAGAGATGTTATTCTATCTTATGACAAGAGGATTAACAAAGAAACAAGCAACAGCAAAGATTGTTGAAGGATACTTTACACCTGTATTGGATATGTTTAAAGATACAGCCATTAAGGCTGAAGTAGAAAAAGCCGTATTGGAGGGTTTACAATGAGCGAAGCACTAACAAAAGAAGTTGCTATTGAAGAAATGAAAAAGATTGAAGATCCAGAACTTCACATTGATATTTGGACTTTGGGATTAATCAGAGAGATTAATCTAGATGATAAAAAAGGAACCAAAGTTACTATGACATTAACAAGTCCTGCCTGTCCCTATGGTCCTATTATTATGGATGCCGTTAAGTATGGACTTGAAAACAAAGGATTTCCAGAAACAACTATTGACTTAACGTTTGACCCTCCTTGGGAACCATCAGACGACATAAAAATGATGTTAGGATTATCATAATGAAACTAGATAAAGCTACAGTTGATAAGATAAAAAAGGATTTTCCTATTTTGAAGAATGTAGTATATCTAGATAATGCGGCAACAACTCAAAAACCAAAAGCAGTAATCAAAAGAATTACAGATTACTATGAAAAGGAAAATGCAAATATCCACCGAGGAGTCTACAAACTATCTCAAAATGCTACAAAGGCATATGAAGATGCGCATAAAACTGTTGCCAATTTTATCAACGCAACACAGGAAGAAATTATCTTTACAAGTGGAACTACAGAATCATTAAATCTTCTTGCATACTCACTCCAAAAGAATATTAGCAAAGGAGATGAAATACTATTAACAGAATTAGAACATCATTCAAACCTTGTACCTTGGCAACAACTAGCTAAACGAACAGGTGCAATTCTAAAATTCATCCCTATTAAAAAAGATTTTACTCTAGATTACAAAGAAGCAGAAAAACTTATTACAGAAAAAACAAAGATTCTTTCAGTAGTCCATGTTTCCAACGCTACCGGAACAGTAAACGATGTAGAAAAACTATGTAGTCTAGCAAAGAAACAAGATGCTATCACAATTATTGATGGTGCACAATCTGCACCTCATATGAAAATAGACGTAAAAAAATTAGACTGTGACTTTTTTGCCTTTTCAGGTCATAAACTCTTAGGCCCAACAGGAATAGGAGTTTTGTTTGGAAAGAAAGAGCTCCTTGAAAAAATGGAGCCCTTTAATTTCGGTGGAGACATGATTCGATCAGTAACACCTGAAAAAGCAACTTGGAACGATCTTCCTTGGAAGTTTGAAGCAGGTACTCCAAACATTGTAGGAGGAATTGCATTGGCAACAGCTATTGAATACCTTAACAAAATAGGATTAGACAATATTGAAGCGTATGAGCAAGAATTACGAGCATATGCTCTAGAAAAGATGAAAGGATTAAATCTTACCTTATTTATTCCTAAAGAAGGGGCAGGAATTATTTCATTTAACTTAAACAAAGTTCATGCCCATGATGTAGCATCCATACTAGATGATGATACTGTTTGTATACGTGGAGGTCATCACTGTGTTATGCCTTTAATGACTAAATTAGGAATTGCAGGAACATCAAGAGCATCATTCTACTTTTACAATACAACAGAAGATATCGACACCTTTGTTGCAGGATTACACAAAGCGGAGGACATATTTAATGGAAAATAGAGAGATGTATCAGGAGCATGTCCTTGATCACTATCGAGAGCCTCAAAATTTTGGTAATCTAAAATCTCCAACCCACAAATCTCATAGCTTTAATCCTATTTGTGGTGATGATGTAACTATTACCCTAGAAATAAAAGATGATAAAGTTGAAGACGTTAAATTTGATGGAAAAGGGTGTGCAATTAGTATAGCAGCTGCCTCCTTAGTTACTGACGCTATTAAAGGAAAAACCTTAAAAGAAGTCATGAAAATCAATACAAAAGATATTTTAGAAATGCTGGGCATTGAAGTCTCAGCCCCCAGAATTAAATGCGCGCTTATAGCATTAGAAACGATTCATAATGCGATTAAAAATAAAGAGGATAACATAATTGGAGATGATTCATATGAAACTACTTGAAATAAAAGACTTACACGTAAGTATTGAAGGAAAGGAAATCCTAAATGGATTATCTATGGAGATTGAACTAGGAAAGATCAATGCTTTAATGGGACCAAATGGTTCAGGAAAGTCCACTTTGGCAAATGTCTTAATGGGAAATCCAAAATATGAAGTGACCCAAGGTAAAATTCTCTACAATGGTAAAGACATCACGGAATTAGAACAGGATGAGAGAGCTAAAGCAGGATTATTTTTATCATTTCAATATCCTCAAGAGATTCAAGGAGTTACTATTGCAAATTTCTTAAGAACTGCTTTGAATGGAATCAAAGGAGAAAAAGTTCCTGTTATGGAATTTAAGAAATTACTCGATGAAAAGATGGCATCACTTAACATGGACCCTAAATTTGGTTTACGATATCTCAATGCAGGATTTTCCGGTGGAGAGAAGAAGAAAGCTGAAATTCTACAATTAGCTGTCTTAGATCCTCAACTAGCAATCTTAGATGAAACTGATTCCGGATTGGATATAGATGCCCTAAAAGCAGTCTCAGAAGGTGTTAATCAATTTATGAATAAAGATAAGTGTATATTGATTATTACTCACTATAAACGAATCTTAGAATTTATCAAACCTGATAAATTGTTCATCATGTTAGAAGGTAAGATTGCCCTAGAAGGTAAAGGTGACCTTGTTGATCAACTAGAAGCGAAAGGCTATGGCTGGATAGAACAGGATTAATTCCTCCCTCTCCTTCTAATAAACAGAGCTTTGACTTTTCTGCCAGGGTAAGTCACAATTTTACCAATATGTTGAACAGTGTCTCCTCCAAGATGATAAATTGCCTTGACAGGTTGAGCTGAAAGAGGATTTCCTGTAAATGTAAAATCAATACTCACCCCATCACTTTTGGGCGTAAATTTTAATTTGGCATCAAATCTACCTTCTCTATCAACTTCTTGAAATCCAAGAATGGGGTCTCCTATAAATTTAAATGGCACTGGCATTCTATCATAAAATCCTATCAAAGATTCTTTGATCACACCAAATTTCTCACTAGGTCCATTATCAAAATAGTAAGATTGCTCAAAGCCATTTACTCCTTGGAATGTAACTCCTTCATCCACCATTTTAGTACCATCCTCATTATGTAACCGGAACTTTTCGAAGCTATCATCATACTGGATATTGATATCCTCTTTTTTATCTACACCCTCTCCAATACTAATGGTATCACCTAAAGTGATGTCCACATCAGTACCCGATATTTCCATGGTTCCACCAATCGTAACTAAATTACTCGTCACCACACCCTCCTCATAATCGATCATGCCTTTAATCGCATGTTCATCCAAATCTCCCTGATAATCTGCATCATCCATACCTGTAATCACTCCATCTGTGATGATAATTTCTTTGGCAGAAGTAAATGTATGAGTATTTCCTTTAGCATCAGTAACCCTACCACTCTCAATTGACATACTACCTGAGGTAGAACTGGTTATATACACAGATCCTCCATAAAGCACAACATTTCCTTGCAATGAATCAATAGATGCATCTCCTGTAATATATGCAGTATCACCTTCCATATATGCTCCATCTTCAGTCGTAATTCCATAATTGGATTTTAAGTCATCACGTTCGTTGTCATCAAGAGATCCACAAACTAATGGAATAATTAACAACAGCAATAGAATATGAAACTTCATACTTCTGCCTCCCAATCATATTTCAATCCAAAACTGTAGGTATACGATTCATCTTCAAAGTGTAATGTCAATATAACTGTATTGTCATCAAGTTGATCATAGATATAGACAAAATCTCTCTCTCCAGCTAAAGCCGTAACAAAACTAACAGGGAATTCATTTCCCACTCTTTCTTGTTCAGCCATAAAGATATGCATCGTATCAAAGTAGTATCTAAATGGAATGGTGACACTCGTGTGAAATTCAGTAAGGGTAGTAATGGCAGAATCTTGTGTAATCGTTACAGGGAAATTGAGCAATAGCTCAACAGAATCTGTACCTATGTGTACATCAGGACGCATAACACCTTGTTCTATAGTTACGCCAGGGGGAAATCCCTCAAAGTTCCCAATGCACTCAGGAAGCATTTCATGAATATATTGTTCCAAGTTGATTTCTATAATTTCAATACTAGGC
>CAYLOA010000006.1:0-45231 GCA_964385185.1 uncultured Methanosarcinales archaeon
ACTTTTTTCTTTGGTCTGTGGCGGTCAATAGCTAAGAAGTTGATATATTTATCAATCTCATCGCTGGATGGCTTGTGACCTAATCTAGCGTTTACTTCATCAGTACTCCAGCCTTTTTTTAGTAAGTCACATGCCATGCCACTTCGTAGATCTTTCCAGGTGGGTTTGTCTCCTTTGGGCATACATACTATCTTGGATCTTTGTACTATTCTGTCGAATATTTTCTTGGCTGAAGCATAATCAAATGAAAATAGTTCATTATTCTCGTTTAATCCAGAAAGCCACTCATCCAAGAGTTCTACGGTTTCATTGTAGTTTGTGATTTCTGACCTAGGCTTACGTGACCGTTTCAGTATTTCTTTGCGCAGATGTATCCTATACTCTCCTTCTTTTGTGTAGGGATTCATCTGTTTAGTGCAATCATTTTTTCTTAATTGCAGCATAGCCCCTATATTCTTGCCTATATCCCAAGCTAACCACAGCAGCAACTTATGCTTCGCCTTATAAGCATTTTTAACCATTTTCATAAAGGACTCTTCAGTTACAAATCTGACTTCCTTCTGAGCGAAGGGAATATACTTGATTATTTTTTTGGCTAGTTTTGCCTTCCCAGCCATCTCAAATAGAGTACTTTTGAAGATTTTATTATAGTAGGTATCGGGTAAGGATTGATAAGGACCGCCATCTGGTCTGGTGATTTTTCCATCCTCTAAGTCATCATAGACTTTCTGTATGTCTTTTTCTGTAAGACGGATAAATGGTTTGTTGTTAAACCACTTGTTCACATTATTGATTCGTGTGATATATGTGTAGAGTGTTTGATACGAATTTGCATCCAGTTCTCTCAAACCGTTTATTCGTTTCAGTTTGTACTCTAATTCTGTGAAGTACTCACTACATAATTGTCTATTTTCTTTACAAATTGATTTGTCAGTTAGAAACCGTCTTATTCTTTTTTCATACCTTCCTTGGATTGGATCCATGTTTTCACCCTTTTTTTAGAAATCATACTCCTTAATAAATACTGTATGCCAAAAGGGTACAAAAAGTAATGGTGCCCCCGCCGGGATTTGAACCCGAGTCCTCGCCTCGAAAGGGCGAGATGATTGGCCGGACTACACCACGGGGGCATTATAAATTGGTTTGGATATTGTTTTATAAATGTTTCTAAGTATTTTAAAAAGTTTTTTGGATGTTGTAGCACCACCACCGGCACTCACAGAGTGCAGTGGTGCTAAATGAATGTTATTCAGTTGATTTATTTTGCCACAACAACTGTGCCCTGTGGGCACCGGTTGTTGTTGTGGCTTTGATATTGATTTTATTGTTTACATATTTTTATAAAAAGAAAAGAGTGGCCCAGGGGAGATTTGAACTCCCGACCTCCGGCTGTCTAAGCTTTTCTAAGGTGTTACTTTGGAACCTTAGTGGTCATATAAGACCGGCGCTCAAACCAAACTAAGCTACAGGGCCAAGCACTTAGTTTAATCCATAGAGAATCTTAGTTGTTTTTAAAGGTTTCTCAGCATAGATTTTTAAATTAATGTGGAATCCTGATTGTATGCATTCAAAAGATCCTAGCAACCGTATTTTCAATATTATGCAATTGGCATATTTATATGAAAGTTTGGATAATCTTGAAGTGGCTGTTGACCATGCTGAGCTAGCAAGACAAACAGATCAAACAAATTTGGAAGTTCAAATATTTTTGGCAGAATGTTATTTTGAGTTACGACAATATTCTGATGCTGCAGATAGATATGAGGATGCTTTTACTTTGGATCCTAAACCAGAATACGCTAATCATCAAGGAAAATGTTGCTTAAGAAACAATGATTTTCTTCGAGTTACTCAAATTTTCAATCAATCTATTCATGAAAATCCATCCGATTATGTGGCTTTAAATGGTCGAGGTGAAGTTTTGCGTCTAAATGGTAATTATGAAAAGGCTAGAGAAGATTTTAATTCAGCACTCGTCGCTATTCATGAGACAGAACGTCCTCAAGATGAAAAGGGAAGATCCCAGATTGATAAAGAGAAAAATAATGCTTTGTATTGTTTAGGAAGAATCGCTCAAGAGGAGGATAATACCCTACAGTTTTTCAGATATACTGTGCAACGATATGTGCATAATAATACAGGATTTTGGAGAAATATTCGTAATAAACAATAATGTTTTTAAATAGTCTTTATTTCTTAATTTGTAGATGGGCTTGTGGTCTAGTGGCTATGACAGCGCCCTTACAAGGCGTTAATCGTCGGTTCGAGTCCGACCAGGCCCATTTATTATTTATTTGGCAACTTTAGCATATGGTTTTTTTACTTATGCAGTGGTGATCTAGTGGCTGCGCAAAAGGCATACGCCGTTTTGGCATGTGTCTAAGCGTCACATATGATTGGGCCTTGCCAAGGCTCACACCCGGGTTCAAATCCCGGCCACTGCATCCTTTTTTTCTAATATTATAGAAATTATATTTATGAATAAATTAACCCTTTATTTTATAAACTATACCTCATTTTCAGGTTCTATGGACACAGAATTTTTCCATACAAGGGGAGGTCTTTTCCTTAGAGATTGCATAATCCTTAAATACTAGCTAGACTTAACAATCGTTAAGATGTTGGGAACTTTTTTAATAACTTCTAGAGAAACATTAGAAGCTAGTCTCGTTGTAGGGATTGTTATGTCTTATTTAGACAAAACTGACAATAGAAATTTGAGAAGTTCTGTCTATTATGGCATCTTTTTTGGGGTTCTTGTTAGTATTTTAGCTGCTATAGGATTTTCATTTATTGCAGGAGGATTTACTGGTAGAAGTGAAGCACTGTTTGAAGGAATTACTATGTTAGTTGGTGCAGTCTTGTTAACTTCTATGTTAGTTTGGATGCAGAAGCAGAAACATGCTTTAGATATCCATACTAAATTGGATTCTCATTTTGAAAAAGGATATGGTAGGTTAGGAATAATTTTAGTTGTATTTTTGGCTATCTTACGAGAAGGAGTTGAAACCGTCATATTTTTACATGCAGCTAACTATGCATCTACTATTAGTGTGGTATCAGGATTAATGGGTATTTTAGTTGCTATCATTGCTGGATATTTATTCTTTTTAGGGGCTAAGAAGTTTAAATTGAAATATGTCTTTGGTGTGAGTACTGTTTTATTGGTCTTATTTGCTGGAGGTTTATTTGCACATGGTGTGCATGAGTTGGAGGAAGCGTCTGTCATTCCCGTTACTTCAGTATTTTTTGATATTAATCATATTGTGTATGAAAAAGGAGTATTTGGTAGTTTTCTAAAAGGATTGTTTGGTTATAATGGTAATCCTTCTGTTTTAGAGTTTAGTATTTGGATATTGTATTTGGTGGGTATGTTGGGATGGTTCACTTATTCTACATATAGTCCGAGAGGGCAAAAAGCTTAAATACTGTTAAACTGCATGTAGTATATTCACAATGCAAGAAAAAGTATTCAAACTGTTATTAGAAGAGGATGAAGTTACTTGGCAGACTATTCTGTACAATTTAGTGAAAGAGCAAGGGATGAATCCTTGGGATGTAAATTTGACTTCTTTGACTCAGAAATATATTGATATTGTTAAGCAGATGAAAGAGGCAGATTTTCGAATGAGTGGTAAAGTTGTTTTGGCGGCTGCTATTTTATTACGAATGAAATCTACTCGTTTTGTTGAAGAAGATTTAGTAGAGTTGGATCGATTAATTAGTAGCACTGAAGATATGAGTTCTGAAGAGTTTTATGAAGAGCTAGAGAATATGCAAGCTCGAGATCTCACTCCAGAAGAAGCTAAGAAGTTAATTCCAAGAACTCCTCAACCTCGTAAGAGAAAGGTAAGTATTTATGATTTGGTTAATGCATTGGAACAAGCTTTAGAAGTGAAAAAACGAAGGGTTGAGAAAACTATTCCTTCAGACAATTTTGATTATACTCCTATTAAGATGGATATTGGTCTCATGGTAAGACAGGTGTATAATAGGGTGTTGACTTTTTGTAAGCTTGGAAAAAAACCTATCTTTTTTCATAATTTGTTGCCTGAGAATGCACAGAAGATGGATAAAGTGTTAACGTTTTTGCCAGTATTGCATTTGACAAACGATCGAAGCTTGGATATGGACCAAAAGGAGCATTTTGGAGATATTCAGATTTATCTTAAGAAGACTAAGGGTAAGGTAGAGAAAGAGTTAGGATTGGCGTAAAGCTTAAAAACCCCCCAATGTTCATGAATTCTATGGCTGAAAATCCTAATGAGCAAGAGATGAAACAAGCATATATGGAGTACCAAATGGTACAACAGCATGTTACACAATTGCAAAAGCAAATTGAGACGGTTCAAGAGCAATTACAAGATATAGCTAATGTGATTGCAAATTTGGACGAGATGAAGAAAGTTAAAGAAGGTTCTGAAATGTTAGTTCCTGTTGCTAATGGTGTATTTATGAAAACTACTTTAGTTGACAATAAAGATCTATTAGTTAATGTTGGTGGAAATACAACTGTTAAAAAGAGTTTTTCTGAAGTAGGAGAGATGTTAGTAAAACAACAAAAAGAGATGGAAGAAATTTATGCACAATTAGTGGTTCAATTTCAACAATTACATTCTCAATCTGAAAAGTTGGAACAAGGTATCCAAGAACTGGTAAAGTAAGATGTTTGGTAAACTAAAAGATAAACTAAAGGGTGCAATCTTTGCTTTTTCTAAAGATGCTGAAGAATCTGAAGTTAAAGAGGAAGTTAAAGAAGAAGTTCCTGAAGTTAAAGAAGAACCAGTAGAAGAGAAAGCTCCCGAGCCAGAAGTGAGTGAAGAAGAAACATTAGTTGAAGAGAAAGTTGATGAAGAGCATGAAAAACCTAAGAAAGGGTTTTTTTCAAGATTTTTTTCTAAGAAAGATGAAGTAAAAGAAGAAGTAAAAGAGGAAACTCCTGAAGTTACTGAGGAAGTAAAAGAAGAAGTTAAAGAAGAAGAACCTGAAGTTAAGGAAGATACTCCAGAAGTTAAAGAGGAGCCAAAAGAAGAGCCAAAAGTTGAAGAACCTGTTGAGGAGAAAGTAACTCCACCTAAAGTGGAAGCACCTGAAGAGAAGAAAAGTTTATTTAAGAAAATAACAGCACCTCTTACTACAACTACTATCACTGAAGTTAAGTTTGACGAATTATTTTGGAATTTAGAAGTTGTATTACTAGAAAATAATGTTGCAAGTTCCGTTATTGAAAAAATTAAAGCTGATTTGAAGCAAGAGTTAACAACAAAGCCTATTCCTCGTGGAGGGGTAGGAGATTTAGTTATGCAATCTTTAAGGAAAAGCTTAGATGCTATCTTAACCTTTGAACCTGTGAATTTAATTCAGAAGATTGAAAACAACAAACCATTTGTTATTTGTTTTATTGGTGTTAATGGTGCAGGAAAAACAACTTCTATTGCTAAGGTTGCAAAAATGTTACAGAAACAAGGTAAAAAGGTAGTCTTAGCTGCTGCCGATACGTTTCGAGCAGCTGCTATAGATCAATTACAAAAACATGCAGATACCTTAGATATTAGATTGGTTAAACATGATTACGGAAGCGATCCTGCAGCAGTTGCATTCGATGCAGTTGAGCATGCAAAAGCAAAGCAAGTAGATTGTTTGTTAATAGATACTGCAGGAAGATTACATTCAAATGATAACTTACTTGAAGAGATGAAGAAAATTATTCGAGTTGCAAAACCTGATATGACATTATTTGTTGGTGAGAGTATTACTGGAAATGACTGTGTTGAGCAAGCTACTAAGTTTTCTGAAGCTGTTAATATTGATGGTATTATATTATCTAAAGCTGATGTTGATGATAAAGGTGGAGCTGCTGTATCTGTTTCGTATGTAACTCAGAAACCTATCTTATTTCTCGGAACTGGACAACAGTATGAAGACTTAGAAGTCTTCGATAAAGAGAAAGTATTGAGTAGTTTGGGGTTTTAGGCTTCTTCTACTTTGAATTCTATTCCATTGCTAATTATCCTGATATTGTCTGATTCCATTTTCTCCCATATATAGCATGATGTAGGACAGGTTATTGATATATCAGCTTTTCTTATCCACTTGAATGTATTATGTTCTAGGAAGTTCACTCTATTTCCAACTGGTAGGAAAGCAGCCATATTCTTAGGGTGAAAAATTGCAGGGAATTTTCCTCTTAGGTTATGAGGAATCCATGCAAAGGGTTCTTCTTCATTGCTTACCCTTTCGAAAGTGTTTGAATGCCTAATCGGAAGTACGATTCCTTCTTTTGGAGTTATACCATAACATTCAAATTTCCAAGGACTGGTAATTTTAAATGGTGAACTTTCAAATTTCTTGAATGGACGAGCTTGGTAAAATAACACATATTCTTTATCCGGAAACATATTATTATGATTTACTCCAAATTCCATTTGAAAAGACATATCTGGCTCAATCCATTCTGTTTCTCTTATTTTCCGATATAATTCTACTATTTGTTGAACTGTAGTTTCTTTTGGACCTCCATATGATGACATCATATTTATGTCTCCATCTTCTACAATTACTTTTGTATATACGTTATCATCTATCCCCATGGTGGGTTCCACGTAATCTATTAGAAAGACATTTCTTTTATGTGGATGCTCAATAATATTTCCCCTATCATGTGGTCCTTGAGGTTGAATCATTATGCCAATTTTTCCATTATATGGTTGTCCTTCATATTCACTATATTCAAATACTGATGGGTGATTTGCTTCTTTTCTTATTTCTTTAATAACTCGAGGAAATTCTTTTTTTTCCTGTACACGATGTTCTGTATGTAATATATCTACTAATCCTTCATGATCATTTGGGTGTGTTGAACGAATGATATGGCGCCTATTCCAATCATTAAATTTATGAGCAATTTTTGAAAAATTTTCTTCTGGAGCAAGATAATCTAAAGGTAACATATGTTGTTCAAATCCACCCCATTCTTGAAGATAGAAGAAAGCACCTGCTTTTCCACCAAATTCTCTGATGTATGGTTCTGGGAGTAGGTACATAAATAATACGAATTAAATCTCTTTTAAAAAAGTAACCTTTTCTCAACATGGTCTCGAACAGTTACGTTTTTCGCTACGCTCCAAACATAACCTTTTTATATCATTCTTCATAAAATGAACTTATGGATCTTATAGGAGCGTTAAAACGGCCTTTTACCGATTGGAAGAAACTTTTAGTGGGTAGTGCTTTCTATATGGTGCCATATTTGAATTTGATCACTACTTTCTTCGCAACAGGGTATACTTTAGAAGCTGCAAAGAATACCATTGGTAATAATAGCACCTTACCTGAATGGAGAAATTGGGGAGAATTATTCTATAACGGTATTATTTCTGCTGTTGTTGGATTAGTCTATATGATTCCTGTTATTATATTATTTTTAATACTAGGATTAGGGAGAGAGGTTTTAACCTTAGTTGAAGGGGGCAATCCTCTGGCTATTTTAAGTGGTTCTGGTCCTCTTTTATTGGTTGTCATGGCTCTTGCTATTGTTATTGCTTATATTACTCCTTATGCTGTATTATTATGGATCGATATGGACAGTTTTAAAGAAGCATTTAGTATTAAACATGTATTTTCTAATGCATTCACCATGACATATTTCACTGCTTGGTTTGCAGGTCTTGTATACAGTTTAGTATTTGGAGTACTTATTACGGTGATTAATTATTATATAGCGTTTACTGTTGTTATTCCTGTATTGTTATTAGGATTCTATAGATTTATTTCTGGAGTAACTATTATGACTTTGTTAGGAGAAGCATTTAGGAAGTTAAAGTAGGTTTTTGAGCTTCATAACCCCTTGTTTCTTCATCCTATATATCAGCCATTGTTTTTTCTCTTAATAGAATGGTATACTCACCGTGTTTATTTGAGTATTGAATTTTTTGATTATTTCTCTTTCCGGGTTGGTAGGGTAAAAATTTTTCCAGTATTTTGAAATTTTCATCATGAACCAAAATTTCTATTTGCGGAATGGACATTTCATCTCTTTCATATTGAATATTGATAGCTTGGGCAACAGCTCCAGAAGTCTTGAGAATTCTTTCTATGTTGGACGTTAAGCTAAAAAGTCTTGTATTTTTGTGTTCAGGTCTTTTATTATCTGACATTATGCCTACAAATAAGGATCTATTTTTAAATGTACCTAGGCATGTTTAAATATAAAATATCTAATTCTTATGTTATGAAGAAAATTGCTGTTATTGGTGCAGGTATTTCAGGGTTAAGTTGTGCATATAGCTTACAAAAAGCAGGTTTTTCTGTTGAAGTGTTTGAGAAAACTTCATTTTTAGGTGGTAGGATGTCTACTAACGTTAAAAATGGTTTCCATTTCGATATTGGGGCCGATCATTTGAGTAATTTGTATACAGAATTAATAGACTCATGTAAAGAATATGATGTAGAATGGGAGAAGATGAGGTTCTTGATCTATTCAACGTTTAGAAATGGAAAGTTAAAGCCAATTTTGAAATCTATTAGTATATTAGCTCGTATGCGGTTATTTTTCTATACTTTGTTTATTAAAAACAAACCTCTTGATTTTCTAAATTTGTCTACTACTACTGATTATGATACTGAGAATGCATATGACTATATGCATAGAACATTAGGACTTGAAGTTGTTGATTATGTTGTAGATCCTTTTATTTCTGCGTATCAGTTTCAAAGAGCAAAAGATATTAGTAAAAGTGCATTGGTGAGTGTCATGCAATCTCTTAAGTTTCAAAAAGATGATTGGTATCTACACAGGACTAAGGGAGGGATGATTGCATTGCCTGAAGCTTTGGCGAAAAAGTTTACTGTTCATCTGAAAACACCTGTTAAGAAAATTGAAAGTAAGAAGGGTAAAGTTAAAGTTGATAATAAAATATATGATGCTGTTGTATGTGCTTCAACAGCTGATGTAACTCATAAAATCCTTGTTAATCCCAGTGTTGCACAAAAGAAATTGTTAGATGCAGTTCGTTATTCTAGTACTATCAGTGTTGCATTTACCGTCCCTCAAGGGACTTTAGAGGGAATCGGTGTTGTCTGGGTACCTTTCAAGGAAAATGGTTGTATTTCTTCATATATTAACGAAGAGATGAAGGGCGATGAGTGTATTCAAAACGGCCGATCCTTAGTTTCCATTTGGTTGCATGATGTGTATGCTAAGACTTTAATGAGTAAGTCACGTGATGAGATATTTTTAGCTGTACAGAAAGAGTTTTTGAAAGTGTGTCCTAATATTATAAATGAGAGTGATCTTAAACTTCATGACTTGCAGATTTGGGAAAAAGCAATGCCACTCTATTCACAAGGTTATTTGACCCATGTTAAAGAATTTTTAGATGAAGGTCAAGGAGAAGATAATATTTATTTTTGTGGTGATTATCTGAATAGTACTTGGACAGAAGGTGCATTTAGATGTGGACAGAGAGTTGCTGACCAGATTATCAAGAAGTATTCCTAATTGCTGCTATAAATTCTTCATCTGAAGGAAGATTCTTAGGATCAAATACGATATCTCCTGTTAAGTCTTGATATAATTGCATACCTGTATTTACGGTTCCATAAATTCCACCATACCCTGATGAAGCATTACACCAAAAGAAATTGTTCCAAGGTGTTTTAGATTTTAATCTTCCAATACCAATCTGTTCTGGAGTCATCGTTGAACCATATGCGTTTCCAAACGGTGCCATGACAAAATCCTCGTTTGTTGTAGGCGTTCCTACTATTTTTACTTCAATATGTTTTCTGAGGTCAGGAATGTGATATTGTTCTACTAAATCTATTAATCTATCTGCTATTTTATTTTTTATTCTTACATATTTCCCATAGCTTTTATCCATTTCTTCCTTAAAGATATCATAATTAACAAAGGTTTCAATTTCAACAATATGGCATCCTTTTGGAGCGGTGCCTGGATATTGTGAATGCATAGTTGGAGTTGAGATGAAAAACCAAGGCTTTTCAAAATTACCTTCCATCTCTTCTTTCCACATCTTATTCATATCCCATTGGGTCATATGCCAAATGTTATGTTTGCCTAGATTGTATTTTTTGGGATCAAATCCTTTTTTTAATCCTAGGTAAATCATAATTCCTGAAGGAGAATATTTGTAATTAAGACTTTTTTTGAAAGATTCTGGGAATTTTTCTTGTCCGATTAATTTGGAGGCTGCTTGAGGATCCATATTACAGATAAAATTCTTTGCTGTGAAAGTTTTTCCGTCTTCTGTTTCTACGCTGGTAACTTTATCGTTGTTTATATTTATTTTAGAAACTTTTGTTTGGTAATATATATGTCCTTTATGGTCTGTGATGAATTTGGCTAATCTGTCGATGTAATATTTGAAGTGTTTTGTGGGATAGTATGCACCGACATTGTAGCCGCCAAATAATGCTACATATCCAAAAATGGATAACTCATCAGGAGGGGATCCAAAATCTCCTGCTTGAGCACATAAGACTGCTTGTGCTTCTTTAGAAAGATTACATTCGTCATATACATTTTGTAACGTTTTATTTTTGTATTTTAGTAAAGTGATGAATGATGGCCATAAGGTTGCGTATTCCCATAGTTTGATATTGTTAGGTGGGAATTTGCTTAATTCTGTTTTTATTTTAGTGAGGATATTACAAAACTTTTTCATATTTTCTTTTTGTCCAGGATATGCCTTTTCTACGTTTTCAATGAGTTTATCATAGCCAAAGGGAATCTTTACTCTTTTATTATCTGGCATGATCATATGATCGTATCCATCTGGATTGTATAATTCGAACGTGATGTCTTTCTCTAAGTTGAGTTTTTTTAGAAATTCGTAGACTTTTCCACCTGGGCCACATCCCCAGATGTAATGTATTTGAGCGCAGAATGAATATTCTCCTCTTTTGAAGGTGTGTGCATATCCTCCAGGGATGTCATGTGCTTCTAACATGCAGATCTTTTTTCCTGCTTTTGCTAATAGTGATCCTACTGTTAATGCAGAATTACCTGAGCCGATTATAATGTAATCGTATTCATGCTTTTCTTTGTAGAGTGTATTTTGTTTTTCTATTTGTTCTTTGGTTAATGCACCTGTGCTATGTTTTTTCATTTGAATTCAACATCTCCTTCTAGGTAGACTCCTTTGTGGAGTGTGACAGGTCTCCAGGTATCTTCAATTAACGTTGCTTGTAGCCATGTTGAAAGTTCTTTTGGATTACCAATAGTTGCTGATAATCCTAAGATTTGAATATTTTTTAGAAGTTGTCTTAAGATTGTGATTAAAATTTCTAGAGTAGGACCTCTACTGGGGTCGTTGAGTAAATGGATTTCATCAATAACTACTAATGAGACATATTTTAACCAAGGAGCTTGATGACGGATTAATGAATCGAGTTTTTCTGCTGTGCAGATGATGAAGTCATATTCTGTTAAGTAAGAATCTGTTGAATCTATGTCTCCTATGGATAATGCTATTTTGAAGAATGGATTGTATCTTTTTTTGAGTTCTTTGAATTTTTCTGTTGCTAATGCTTTTAGGGGAACAATGTAGATTACTTTCCCTCTATTTTCTGTAATGTTTTTTATTGCGGCTAATTCAGCAATTAATGTTTTTCCAGAAGCCGTTGGTGTGCAGATTAATTGAGATTTGAAGTCAAGAAGTCCTTCTTCTATTGCCTTTTTTTGAGCGGGTCTTAATTCTTTTACTCCTGCTCCTTGTATTATTTTTTTGAAAGCATCTGGTATAGGAATATCTTTGATTTGCATTAGATACGAATATGGTAAATGTTTATAAGCCTTAGGGCAAAAGTTTATATATTGATTTTCTTGAATTGGGGGTATGGGTCAAGAATTAATTCCTGAAGATAAAGAATCTCTAGAACCGGAGAGGGGGAAAGTATATAAGTATTCAGTAATCGAGGATTATATTAAAAATGGTTCTGCTCTAACAAGAAATGAGACTATTAAGACTGTTGTTCTGGCAGTGGTAGGTGCTATTGCAGTAGGATACATGGCATGGGAGATGATTTATCACCAATCCATGTATAGTTTAACAATGCCTACTTTTGATAAGGTACCTGTTGTTGAAGCACAGTTATACACAGGATCAGATACTACTATAGATAACACTGTTGAATAAGTTATATTCTAGAATACCACTATTGCAAACGCTTATAAAGGAACCTAGATTACTCTTTCTATGGCAAAATTTGAAGGATATAAGAGTAGACGAGGAGAATCTGACAGTCGAGATAGACGAAGCGGTTCTGATCGAAGATTTGGTAATGATACTCGAGGCGGATTTAGTAGAAATCGAAATACTCGAGAGCTAGAGATGACTAGAGTCACTTGTTCTGGCTGTGGAGATGAATGCGAAGTTCCTTTTAGACCTACAACAAATAAACCTGTATTTTGTAGTCCTTGTTTTAAAAATAAAGAAAATCCTCGATCTGAGAGGGCACCTGCTCCTGACAATACAAGTCGAGAATTTGAATTAATTAATGAGAAATTGAATAAGATTATGAAACATTTAGAAATTGAGTAATTTTTTCTTAGTTAATTATTGAGTTTTGTTAAAAATAAATAGAAACGCTGCCGCCCAGAACAACTACACAAGTTAGTTGACTCCTACGTCGGATAAGAGAATTGTACTTCGTCCAATCCTCTTATGCTCAAAAAAGAGTAGAACGCTGCCGCCCGGATTCCTTCTCGAGCAAGCTCTCGGAGTTGTCAAGTTACTTCGTAACATTGACACGAACCGGGAAATCCTTAATAACAATAAACGCCACCGCCCAGATTCGAACTGGGAAATCCTTTCGGAAACCGGCTCTCAAGGCCAGCGGAGTACCAGATTGTCCCACAGTGGCAAATGTAATTTTTCACGTGGGAAACCACAGACTTTGTCTGGGTGTGTCCCACAGCAGTGTATATAAAAGAGTACAGAATTCCTTTAAATATCTATTGTTTACTTTGCTAACTTTTATAAATGATTTTAAACTTTCAAAAATGTATGAGATCTAGAATACATTTTGATGTGACTGCAGCTTCAATAGAACATAAATTATTTTCAACAGAGGTAGTAGAAAACTTGTGTAATATTATTCAGATTTCTATGGCAGTAAAGATGGAAACAATGTATAAAGTTCATAGGGCCTTTTTTAGTGATGTTTTTCGATTGGATCCATTTGTTGCCCTCGGTGATGAGTATACTGTAGGGGGAGAGACAACAAAGTTTTTTCCGATTGTAAATCGAAACCATGTAGAGAAATTTTTAGATTTTACATCTATTCAAGATGTAGAGAGTAAAATTCCACTTCCTAAATTAGGAGAATATATGTTTACTCAATTGTTTGTACATACCCATCCCGGTGGGGATATTTATCCATCTCATATTGATGATAAAGGAATATTCAATGGAGATCTGTCTACTTCGCAGTTGGATGTAGTTCGTAATTTATATCTGAGTGGAGTTTGGACAAGGCCTATTGATGTTATTGCAGGAGTTGTTGATTCACAGTATGTTCCCTTATTTTTTTACCAAAAAAAACGTGATAAAATGTACGAGATTCCGGAGATAAATGATGGTGATGAATTTATGCGATTTTTTTTAGATCATGAATTGTGGAAGAAATCACCTCCTAAACAGGTTCCTATAGGCGTGCGAAATGGTCTACATTTGTATAATGTAGACTTGGGTTTTTTAGATATGCATAATAAGAAGATTCTTTTTGAAAGATCTGGGAATCATTGGGATAAATTTGCATATAGGGCCACATATATTGATGTTGATAGACCTTTTTTTTCAAAGCAAAAAAAATTAATGCATCATCTTTTAGGGTTGTCCTCTTCTGCAGTATTAGAAGCGTACAGAAAACGAAATTAGATTTCTTTTCTTTCAGTTTCATATATATTCAAGAAGGTCAATAGTAAGGCAAAGATTAACGGTCCAATTAAAAAGCCCATGATACCAAATAGATAGAGTCCTCCTAATACTCCTACAAGGACTACAACCGGATGGATATCTGATTTTTTACCAATTATTTTAGGTCTTACAAAGTTATCAATATTTCCAATAATTAAAGTTGCTACGATTAATATCACTGTTGATTGCGTATCTCCTGCACCTAATGAGAATAAGATTGCCGGGACTAGTATTAATGCAGTTCCTCCAAATGGAAGTAATGCAAAGATTGACATAATAACTCCCCAAAGAATAGGTGAGGGAATTCCTACAATGTAGAAGGTCAGACCACCTAAGAATCCTTGTAGCATTGCCGTAAGGATGTATCCATATAATATTGCAGAAGTTACTTGTTTGAATTGGAGAGAAATTTCTGCTTGGTGTTTTTTATTCAAAGGGATAAGTTTTTTTATTTTCTTTGTGAGGTCATCTCCATCTCTAATTAAGTAGAATGTTGAGAAGATGATTATGAATAATGATAAGGCTAATCTTGGAATTGATAAGAAGAATTCTTGAGCCCAGGTGATGATTGCTTTCG
The DNA here is from genome assembly GCA_964385185.1 of uncultured Methanosarcinales archaeon. Lineage (GTDB taxonomy): Archaea > Nanobdellota > Nanobdellia > Woesearchaeales > CALCXY01 > CALCXY01. The sequence continues at coordinate 14,518 of CAYLOA010000006.1, forward strand.
TTGTATTTTTTAATGCTTCATTAATGTAGAACTGAAATTGGGGATCAGAAATTAAGGTTTTTACTAGGTTTGAAGATTTACATAAGGTATTTGTTTCATCTGTACAGTTTACAGGAATAACTTCTCCTGATATGAATTTCTGTCTGGCAACTGAGTAGAAGACTTGAGCTTCATCAACCGATTGGTCAATAATGAAAAATGTAGGTAATGAGATTAGGGTGAGTATGATGATTGATATCAGTAAAGCCGCTAATGATTTACTTTTGATGTATTTTCTTGACCATTTGTATAATGGGTTGAAAATAAATGCTAAGATAATTGCTATGAGTAATGGAGTTATGAATGGTTTTAATACTAGAAAGCTTAGGTATAATACTACAATTAAGAGAATTACAAATAGATATCTAACTTGATTCCCCCTTTTCATAGAGTGTAATGTCTAGTTTAGAGTATATAAAAGTTTCTAAGAAACTTTTGAGTCAATAAAGTAGGTGGAGGGACTCACAGAGTCCCCACTCTCGCAGTCTTTCGACTGCGAGTAAGTGTTTGCACCACTAGGCTTTGCCTTTGCATTTCAGGGTAATGTCCTGAAATGCAGAGAGGCCGGTGCTCTGTGAGCACCATCAAGTCTAGTGGAGTCACAGCAAAGGTTATAAATGGCTTAGAGTTAACAAATTCTTAAGGGCCCATGGTCTAGTAGCTATGACATCGCCTTGACTTGGCGAAGATCCCCGGTGCAATTCCGGGTGGGCCCATAGTTTTAATAGAAAACCTTAAAAAAAGTCTAGGAATCATATTCTATACGCCCTTGTAGCAAAGTAGCCAACGCGTCACATTGGTAACTTCAAGCTTGGCTTGACGGCTTGGAACGAAGTTCAAAGATGTGGAGATCCCGAGTGCAAATCTCGGCAAGGGCTTGGAAACGGTTGGGTATTATTACCCTACCGTTTTTCCACTTTTCATTCTAATTTGCAGTTTTATCATAATTACTACTCTCTTTAACTGTATAACCAGCTTCTAAGAATTGTAATATATAAGGATAGAATTTACATTGTTGGACAGCTAAGCATCTTCCTGATAAACCAATATTCTTCTCTTCAATAAAGATGGGGAAGTCAGAACAGGTCTTAGGTCTATCTTTATGTGTATGAATGATGCATTTATTATCTTTAAGACAGGTACAACAATTCTTAGGTCACGCAGATATTAGTACAACAACAATCTATACTCACGTACAACCAGAAGATTTAATCAGTCAGATGTGGGAGTAAAATTCTCTATTTACTAGAAATCATCGTCTTTTTTACCTTTATTTACATCTATAAAAATGATGATATGTTCGTTTTGCAGCCTCTAATTTAGGAATGAGATTTTTCCGTTCTATTAAGTCATGCACTAACTCATGAGGAACACTTAAATCTAATTCTTTTACATACAGTAATTTAGCTGGATTCAGATTTTTTTGCGTCATTGTACTAAATGTAATCACACTTTCAATCCCTTTATAATTAAAAAACTGTGTAAATGAACGTCCTGAGCTTCCAGTTTCGTGACTTCCTGTGCCCTTACTATAGTGTTCACGGTATGTAAAATCATTAATTGATACAACAGAATGTGTTGTGAAGAGTCTAGTTCCCCAACTATTCATCTTATGATTTCCAGCTAATACTTGATACTGCTTATGTTCATATTGGCGTAATTTTTCTTCTATCTCTTCAATGAGCAGTCTAGTCCTTTCTACATCATTTACTGGTTTTTCTAATCTACTCAGTCTGTCTTTTTCTTTCCGCACTTTACTTGCTTCATCATCAACAAACTTTTTGTGTGCTTTTTCAACATGGTCATCTATGGAACTCATAGTATTTGAAGTTTTATTGGCATTTATAAATATAAGGTAAATTGGGAAAGTTTCTATACTGTACCACTATAGCATTCATCCTATTACTTTCCTATTTGACGTAGTATAGGAATGTTTTTATATGTCTTTTAAACAATTGTGTAAGTTGATATTAGGGGGTATAAAAGATGAAATGTAAACATTGTCAAAGACTGCCTGACCTTTTTGTCTAATTTTTTTACCAATGCCTATTTTATCAAGAATTTCTAAACCTGAAGGCCATAGAAAAATAGAAAATCCAATGGTATCAAATCTAGGAGCATTATCAATGATAGTAATTTCATGGTCTTTTTCAAGAAAGTGGCAAGCTGCTAAGCCTGCAATGCCTGCGCCAACTATTAGGATTTTCATATCTTAATGCCCATACTTACCTGCTATATTAGCAAGTAATTGAACAAATGTTGCTACTCCTGATAATGCTAGTAATATAAACACATAGAATGCATACGGACAATAAAAGTGGAAAAATAACACAATCATTGCCATCCAAACTCCTGTACACCAAGGGCAAGAAACTAATTGAGTTACTTTCCTCCTAATCCCTGATTTAGGACAGTGTCTTACAATTTTCAACATACCTGATTTTTTGTCTTTCTTTGTAACTTTATCTAAAAATAAGTCTCGAATAAATTGAGCAATTTTATCATAGACAAATAATCTAATTAATCTATATATTGCTAATACGAGTATAACAAATTCAAAAACAGTAACTGATAAATCTTTATTTCTTAAAACGTAAATGCCACCAATAACTAAGAGTGTCCATATTAATGTAAACACAGCAGCCATGATTTGTTCATCAGAAGATTCTATTTTCTCAACATTCAAGTTTGTCATATAGATACTCTAGAATCTATGTTATATAAATATTAGCATCAAGTCAGTAAGTTTTTATAAATCGAAGATATACTGATAGTATGACTTTTTTTCAGCCTCAATCGGTAACAAGAGCATGTCAAGCGACAACTCTTGCTATGATTATTTATGGTTCAGCGATATTACCTTCTACTGTGAAAAAATCAGTAGATCACGTAAGTAAAGTCATGTATTCTATTGGAGTTGGTGTAGTAGAATCTTCTATGCATCACATGTATACTTCTCACATTCTTCCTGAATTACAACATCAGGTTGATAATATATTACAAGAGGTAGGGAAAAAATATTTCGAGAGAGCATTGAGAAATGAATTGTATAGAAGAGCACATCCAGAAAAACTATTTATTTAATCCTAATAACTTCCAAATTCCTAGGAGCATTTGTCTCAATTCTAAACCCTTTATGGATACCAGAAGCTAAATCAAGACAAGCTTTATTCTCTCCGTGATTAAGAATGACTTTCTTAGGTCGAGGAGTTACATTTTGAATGTATTTCATTAATTGAGCTCTGTCTGAGTGGTTACTTACTTCTAATCTGTGGACTTCCATGTTTAATTCAATCATTTCAGTCTTATTTCCTTCTTTGAAGATTAATTCCCTTTGACCATTCATAATCTTTCTTCCCATACTTCCTTCTCCTTGATAACAGCTAAACACTAATGAATGTTTTTTATCTGAAGCTAGATTTTTAAGATATTCAACAGATGGACCACCTACAAGCATTCCTGAAGTTGCCAGAAGAACACAAGGTCCTCCTTCTTCATAGATCTCCATTCTTTCTTTCTTTGATCCCACTCTTTTGAAGATTTTTGATAAAAATGGATTTGCTTCTTTATGGAAAATGCTTTTCCTAATATCTTGTGTTAAAAATTCTGGATAGGCTGTATGGATTGCAGTAACATCCCATACTAATCCATCAATATATACAGGAATTTCATCTAATTCTCCTTTTCTGACCATGGACTCAATCATCATCATGATTTCTTGAGCTCTTCCTGATCCTAGGATTGGCATTAATACTTTTCCTCGTCTTCCAATCGTGTCTTTGATAATTTTCTTTAGATAATCATCAGATTCCGTTGGTGATGGCATTACTTTATCTTTTGATCCGTAGGTAGCTTCCATCATTAAGGTTTCTAATCTAGGAAATTGATCATTTGCAGGGTCTAACAACATGGTTTTACCATATTTCATGTCAGCTCCGTAACACAAATTGTGTAATCCATTTCCAATATGAAGATGGCACATTGCAGAACCTAAAATATGTCCTGAATTGTATAAGGTAAGTCTAATGTCTGGAGTAATGTCTGAAACTTCCCCAAATTCTAAGGTGATGGTATGTTTGACAAACTCTCGAATATGTTCTACATCAAATACACTTTCTTTTTTATCATTCTTCATGATTTTTACAAAATCTAGTAAAAGTAATGAGGAGACATCTCTTGTGGGAGCGGTACAGTAGACAGGACCATTATAACCCATCTTGAACAACCAAGGTAAAAAACCACAGTGATCGATGTGTGAGTGTGATAAAATAACAGCATCTAACTGACTGATATCAAATTCTGGAGCTTCTAGGTGTGGATAAGACTCTTCAGGAGTGTGTGCAGCAACGTTTACACCACAATCAAGTAATACTCTTGACTCTGGCGTTTGTAGAAGCATACATGACCTTCCTACCTGTCTTCCTGATCCGAAATAGGATAGTCTAATCCATTCATTTCTTCGCTCTCTAATCCATCCATCATAGATTCTATGACCGATTTTATCTAAGAACTTTCTTCGATATTCTGAATTTTGATAGAGAACGGCTCTAATATTTTCGATTAATTCTGATCTAATTGCTGGAGTTCTTCTTACTAAGGGTACCCAGAATGTTTTTGCTCTAATTTCTTTTAACAGTGCACCTTGTTTACCAATAGCTAAACCTGGTTTTTCTGTTTCGATAATAACAATACTTCTATGTTCATCAAAAATAATGTTTCCTACACCTGCTTCTTTAGGTAGAATTTTCTTAATAGCTTTTTCTGCCTTCTCCATATCTAGAGTTATTTTGGGATCTGGCCGTAATTCTACTCTTTTCTTGATATCATCAACAATTTTCTTAATAATACCTTTATTTTCTAGAAAGAACTCTTCGTCCTTAGTATACAATACAATGTTTGCGCCTTCAAAACATGCTTCAGAAATTTTACCGTCCGGAATATGCTTTAAGACTTCGTCAATAATTTTTACCATTTAAGAATTTATACCTCAATTTTCGTTGTAATCTCTTTATTTATTACTCTTTTCATACCACTTTCTGTGATAGTTACTACATCAATACCGTTTCCTGATGCTGAATCTCGTTGGATTGCAGCGTTAATACAAGCAACAGCCATAGTAACTCCTTCTTCTATACTCATATCAGGTTTCCACATAGTCTCTAAGACTCCGTAAGCCATAACGCTTCCTGAACCTGAAGAGATAAAATCTGGAATATCTTGAATAGAACCATCAGCAAATATTTCGTATAGGTGTGTACCTTCTCGGTCTTTTCCACCCATAAGGAAATGAGCAATTCCTGGAATCATGGACATTTTTCTGATGTTATTGTATACCATTCTTGCCATTAAATTTGCTGTTTCTTTAACAAAGACTTCTTGACCCATTCTCATTTGTCTTAGTTTTGTTTCAGAGGAAACTAATCTAATGAGTAATTGTGCATCAGAAACAGTTCCAGCCATAGTGACTGCAATGTTTTTTGATATTTCTTCAACTTTTTTGGCTCGTTTACTAGCAATAAGGTGGCCAGAAGTAGCTCGCTTATCAGCAGCTAATACTACGCCATCTTTGCAGACGATTCCAACAGTTGTAGTTCCTGTTTTTAATATATTTTTTTGTTCCATATTAGAACTCTTATTCCTTAAGAATGTACTTATGTAGTGTGGGGTTGTTTATAAAGTTTATGGTTTTGTGTTGGAAAGTTAAAAAAAGAAAATAAAAAAAGTAATTATTGCCGTTTTTTCATGATAACAGCAATTAAACCAATTAACACAATTATTCCTACAATGTAACCTGCGATAATCCAGCCTAGGTTATTGTCTGAGCTTCTTCGTGCTGAAGGTGCTTGGACTGCTCCTGAAGTTGGTTGTACCGTAGTAATTGTTGGTACCGTAGGTGCAACAGTAGTAGGTGTAGTAGGTGCAATTGTTGTTGGAGTTGGCGCTGCTACAACAGGCGTTGGAGTAGCTACAACAGGTGTAGTATCACAAGTAACTGTTAAGTCCTTTGATACTGACTCCTTCTCTCGGCCATCTCTATACAACACATTTACAATAAATTGATAAATGTCTGGTTTAGTGTCTTTTGGTATTTTAACTGAATATGAATTACTAAATTCAGTGTCATCGTCTTCTCCCCCTTCTTCAAGGTCGAATACTTCAGCGAATCTGATATCTAGTTCTTCATTTCTAATTTCAAGCTCAACATCATCTTCGTCTTCTGCACCAATATTAAACACTTCTACCAATAGTGAATTTGTTCTACCACATGCAATAGTATCTCTATCGAAAGTCACTCGATTAATCTCTAATTTGTGATTTTCTTTGTCGATTTCGATAGTAAAGAATGCTGAATCGGTTTGTTTGATTCCAGAATCATTTCGTCCTTCAACAGTTATGTTTAGGTCGTAATCATCTTCTTCTACTCTTTCTGGAACTTTATATTCAATTGTTACGGTATCTTTGTCACCGTTATCATCTAGATCGAATTCATCAGGCTCTTCATCAGGTTCAAGATCGTCACCATCGTCTAAATCTTCAATATCTCCAGTCACTTCAATATCTGTGATTTCAGTATTTGCGGCTGAAGATGGATAAATATTTTCAACTTTAAGTTTGATAGATATTTTGTCTCCAGGTTCGACGTTGTTAATATTTCCACCGTCGTTACCTACGTTTTCTTTGTCACCAGAAACTTTGACAGTTATGTCTACAATTTCTAGAAAACTTGCTGCAGCTGTTTGTGCTACAAATAGCATCAATACAGCCATGATCGTCATTAGATATAGTTTTTTCATTATGAACCCTCCAATTATTAAATGTTATTTTTTAAAATCAACTAATGTATATAAGCTTTTTGCTCCTAGAGAATAGTAATGCAAATTGAATGTGAAATTGAGCAATGTTATTTATAGTTAATAGAATTAATATTTGTTATGGTCGATGGAATAATTCCGGAAGGTATGCAATTTAATTGGTGGGGAGTACCTGGTATTATGACATATGCAGTTTGCTCTGTGGGTTGGACTGCTGGTGCATTTATTGGATATTTTAGTCCAAGTATTGAAAAACATGTCAGGGAGCTAGCTGTTAAGAATTTTGAGATTCCCACAAAACGGATTAAGACTAATTGGGGCACCAATATTGCTTGTGCATTTACAGGAGCCTTAAATGGAGCTCCTTATGGTACTTATGGGATGATTTTCAGTGGTTTACTATCAGCGGGTGTTGCTGAATCATTGTATTGAATAGGAAAACACATTTCTTGTCCTCAAGAAAAAAGCTCTTTAGAGAATACTGTGACCAAGGAAGAGTGTAATGATCAGACAATACGAAGAAATCTCATAGATTCTTATGGTTCTGATAATCCTCCGTTAAATTAATAATTCCTAGAAAAATAAATAACTACTTTTGCAGGTTTGGAACAATGGACGCATTTGCCATCTGCTGTTTCTTTGAAGGGGATACATCTTGACGTTGCAGTAGTCTTTTCTTGTATTTGAGTTTCACATGCAGTTTCACCACAATGTAACGTTTTAGCCATTTTTTTGTCTTTAATAGCGTCTTCAAACTCAGAGAAATTGGAAACTTCTACTATATTGTCTTTCATTTCTTTATCTGCTTTCTTGAACATGTCATTTTGCATGGTTTCTAGAGTTTTGTTAATTTCTTTTGTAATATCTTTAAGTGGGACAAACTCTTTTTTACCGGTATCTCTTCTAACAATAACACATTGATCTTTTTCAACATCTCTTGGACCAATTTCAATCCTTAGTGGAACTCCTTTCATCTCCCATTCGTTAAATTTCCATCCTGGAGTGACTTCTTCTCTATCGTCTAATATAGGATTGAATTCTTTTAGAGTTGATTCAAGTTTTTTTGCAACCTTATCTGGTTCATCAGATTTTCCTTTGAATACTATAGGTACGATTACTACTTTGTTTTCTGCTGCATTGGGTGGGATGATTAATCCTTTGTCGTCAGCATGCATCATCACCATAGCTCCTAGCATTCTTGTGGAGAATCCCCAAGAGTTTTGCCAAGGGATGGCTTTTTTTTCATTTTTGTCTAAATAGGATATTTCGAATGATTTTGCAAAACCTTGGCCTAAGTTGTGTGAAGTTCCCATTTGCAAGGCTTTTCCGTCTGGCATTAAGGATTCAAAGGTGTAAGTTGTTTTAGCACCGGGAAACTTTTCTTTTTCTGTCTTTGTTCCTGTTATAGAAGGTATTGCTAAGATGTTTTTTGCTAGGTTTTGATATTCATCTAATATTTCTAGTGTTTCCTTTTCACATTCTTCTTCTGATTCATAGACACAATGGCCTTCTTGCCAGAGAAATTCTCTTGATCTTAAGAATAGTTTAACGTCAGAGACTTCCCATCGTAATACATTACACCATTGATTGAGTCTTAACGGTAGGTCTCTCCAAGATCTTACCCATTTACTGTATGCATCATACATGATGGTTTCTGAAGTGGGTCTGATCGCTAGTTTTTCTGCATCTTCTGATTTTCTATTTACCCAAGCTAATTCTGGTGCAAATCCTTCTGCATGTTCTGCCTCTCTTTTGAAGAATGATTCTGGGATTAATAATGGAAAGTATGCGTTTTGTACTTTGTATTTTTTTAAGGTGAGATTGAATTCATCTTGTATTTTTTGCCAGATTGAATATCCATTTGGTCTGATAATCATAAATCCGGAAACGGGAGAGAAGTCTGCAAGTTCTCCTTTAAGGACTACTTGTTCATACCATTCAGGCATGTCATCTTCTTTCTTTATGGTTATTCCTCTATCTTTGTCTTCTGACATAGAGTTGTAATCATAATAGAAGTATATATAGGTTTTGTTGAATACCATACTTTTTTAAATTAAAATACATTCTCATCAATTATGTGGGGGAAAGTTACAATACAATTCTTTATTGCGATAGCTGTTGTATTCTCAATGATGTCTATAGCTTACAATGCAATTCCTGAAGTGGAACAAGTTCCTGTTGTATTTATTCAAGGAGAGCCAGATACTTTTGAAATTGGTCAGGCAAGCAATAGGGCCTTTACGGGCTGGGTTACAGGAGCACCCTTAGTTCAAGGAAGAAGTGTCCATGAAAGCTACAATCCTTATTATGGTAGAGGATATGACTATGATCGATATGATGATAGGTACAATGATGGAGATAGAGGGTATTTATTCCGATCTGGAGATTGTAAATCGTATTATACTGATGAATTTCATCCACTGTATGGAGAATGTCGTGACTTTACTGATATAGACGAGAATCCTCACCAAATTAGACGATGTGATAAGTTTTGTAGTTTTGATTTTAATGAAAAGTTTGATTTGTGCGAAGCTAATTATGCTGATGGAACAAGAGAATTAGGACAGTGTGTTGATCATTACATTTCTAAAGAGAATAATTATGATAGTATTTGTTTTAATGAATGTGTAGTTTGATTTTTTCTTTTGAATTTGAGATGTACTTGATTCTATACTTTGGTACTGCTGGACTTTGAGGTGCTCACAGAGCACCAGCCCTTCTGCATTTGCCACCATTAGAGTCAAATGCAGGGGCTTAGTCCAGCAGTGACTATTGTGATATGTATTTTCATTTCTCTATATTCTTTTAAATGTAAAAGCGTTTTACTCTCTGTATGAAAGGAAAGTTTCTATTATCCACTTTATTGATGCTACTATTAGTAGCTTCTTCAGTAAGTGCATTAACGTATGTTATTGAAGATGAAAATCAATTACCTACTAAGCCATGGAGTGTTAATCAAAAAGCAAAGTATGAATCTACAAGGATAACTGATACACAACCTGATATTAATTATAATATTCAATGGCAACATCATCAAAGAAGTCGATATTATTCTGATTATTTGTATGACGATGATTATTGGGATGATAGATACGATAGATATAATGATTATGACAGATACAATGATGGTAATCGAAGAACGTATTCAAGATATGGATATACAACTTCTAGCAGACTAAGTTATGCTGATAATTACCGATATTATGACAGATATCCTGATTCTCGATATTCAAACAGTAGGTATGGATACGATGATTATCACAGAGAAGCTTCAAGTTATTATAGAAACCGATTGTTAGACAGTAATGATTTGTATGATTACGCTCAATACAGAAGTCATAACCGATGTTATAAGACTTGTAATGATCAATATGATCCCTATCAAGATAGAAATGTTAATTCTTGTTCTCAAACTTGTAAAGGACCTTATTATGGGTATTATTGAAAATTAAAATTTTCAATTCCTCAACGTTCTAGCGAACATTGAGTTATTAAAACTCATCCTGATCTTTTAACATTTGTTTTAATCCTTCTGGAAGCACTGGTTTGTGATTCTCAATTAAATATCTAAAAGGAAGGATAACAGACTCACCATCTTTCATGGGAATTTCTATTTCATCTTCAAATTCTAATTTTTCTAGGGGTTTACCTTCTGAAATCTTTTTAGCAACCAATACTGCTGTATTTGTGGACATTTGTTTATTCCCTAAATTTCTTTTTTCAGCTTGTATTGTAATTTCAGCTGTTCTATCTTGTGGAGGGTCATCACCTAGAATACCTCCAAAGATAAGATAGTCAAAGGTATCATCCGGAGAGAGCGTTTTTTCAGCTCTCGGGTCTAGGATACATGCATTATTAGGTTGTATTTCATTTACCGATTCTTCTTTGATTTCTCCAAAGGGCTTTAATTTCAAGGAAGGTTCTGTAATATTGCTAAATATAATGTTTTCTTTACCCACAGTTTGAGAAATATGTTTGTATTCAATCATACACCATTTAGAAAGTTCTGGTTCAAGATGTTCAATAATATATTTCATCTTAAGAATCTCTTGGCTATTGCCCAAAGTCCCCAACCGATTAGAATAATTGCAACTAAAGGAAGATCTATTTCATAGAGTCTTTCTACAAGCCAGACGGTTCCCAAGAGGATTAAGAATAAGGGAAATCCAATTCCACCTTGTGAGATAACGTATTGTTGATTCTTTTGATGATACCCCACCGGTTTTGCTTCTTTAGGTTCTGTCATAGAAGTAATGGGTGTGGAAGAGTATAAAAATGTTACTTTTAATTATCTTGCAGAAATAATTTCATTATATGTCTTGTCAAATCGATTGGATGCATCATTTATTCTTTTCATGATTGCATTTACTTTTTCTTTTTTCTTTTCCACATATAATTTTCGTTCTTTATCAGTCATTTTTACTCCAATATCAATTTCAATTTAATCGTATTTAAATTTTTCTAAATGTGGTGGTTTTCTTCTAAAATTTCATGTATTTCTTGTTTTAATTCATCTGATTCTTGCAATAACATTTCTTTTTCTTTTTTTAGATTGGTTACCTTTTGATCTAATATTTTCATACGAGATTCCATAACAATTTTATGTATTGCAAAAGTAAATAAAACCACTAAAACAAAATAGCTCACTTTCGGAAGTGTCAATTGTGCTGTAGCTCCCCAATATATTAAAATAGCTTGCTCTAGTGTATAGATTAATAGGAATAATACTTCAAGAAATGTTCGAGTGTGAAAAGCAAATAATCTAAACTCATTCCAGTTTCCAGACAATGATCTTAGAATTGTTCCTAGGAATACTATTTTCTTTTTAGAGGGAGTTATGGGGATTGTTTCACTCATTCTTCCCTACCGTAGACATTTCCTCTTACGATTGTCATGGCAACACTTCCTGGAAAAGTAGTATTTTCAAAAGGACTCCATCCTGCTTTGGATTTTACCTGGTCTCTTTTGAAGGTGTGTTTCTTTGCTAAATTGAGAACAGTCAATGAGCCTACAAAACCTTCTTCAATTTCACCGAATTTTTCATCTTTAAATTCAGAAAAGATTTTACCTGGATTGTAGGAGCATACTTTGGTTATTATTTGTTCTGGAACCCCTTCTTCTAATAACCATGTTATGAATAATCCATACGTGTCTAATAAAGGTAAGCCCGAGATCCCTTCTTGGTTTTCTTCTAAGGTATGTGGAGCGTGATCTGTTGCCAAGTAATCTACATTACCTAGTTTTAATTGTTCTAACAAATATGCTCTATCATCTCCTTTTCTTAAGGGTGGATTCATCTGCATAAATTTAGGATTATGAGTTTCTACTTTGTTTTCTTCATCAAAGTAGAGATGATGTTGGCAGACTTCTGCTGTAACGTCTTGTCCAAGTTTTTTTGCATCTAGGACTTTTTGCAATCCTTCTTTGGTTGATAGATGAGCAACGTTCATTCTGATGTTATGTTCTTTACAGACATTAATGGCATGTTTGATAGCGTTAACTTCACAAATTTGTGGTCTTTGTCGTTCATGGGTAGATTCTTTTTCATATTCTTTTAATAGGTCTGCGGATTCGCAATGGAAAGCTATCCAACTATTCTTATACATAGGGATAACTTTGTCAATTTTTTCATCTTTATCAAAAAATAGATCTCCTACTGATGGTCCCATGTATGCTTTGTAGGGAACTGGAAATGATAAAGGTGAAGTTTTAGGGCCAATTCCTGCGTATAAGAGGACATCGATTAATGCTTTATGTGTAAGTTCTTTTTTTGCTTTGTAAGATTTATCACTCACAGGAGCTTTTGGATTGTTTGGCATGTCCATCATGGCGGTAACGCCACCGTTAATAGCTGCTTGTGAAGCTGTTAAGAAATCTTCTTTGTAGGACTGCTTTTGTGAAGGGTCTTCTCTGCAGTGGACATGTAAGTCGATAAAACCTGGAAATATTCTATGGTTGTTGTCGAAGGTGAAATCTGCTTTGCCTAAGTTGTCGCCTACAGCTACAATTAAACCTGTTTTTTCCTCTATTTGTACTTGAGAATGAAATGTTTTTTCATGTGTTACTAATGTTCCTTCGATGATCATATTTATTTGATTATTTTATTGTTTTTAAGGTTTTATGTTATTGAGGGTATATAGTATCTCTAATGAATTCGGAAAATCTTTTACTCAATCTAAAAATATTCTGAACTCTCTGTAAATGATCCCGGAAACTTTCCGAACCACAGGACAACTATGGCCAATATTTATATAGTTTTAGATCTCATACTATTTTATGATATATGTTCAAAATTGGAGAGAAATTAACTGGATGAACTGGTTTATGACAGTAGTATTTCTATTTGTTATTGCTGTTTTTATTAAATGGTTGATCGTAGGTTTTCCACAATGAAGATTATTGACGTAATACTCAATGTTTTTTTAATTGGCATGGGTATTCTATTAATTTATTGGTCTATGGAGTTATTGTTTGGTGGAAGTCCAACATTGCAGGATTTTCATATTGCTATTACTTTTGTTGTACTGGGATTCGTAGTTAAGATGAATAGGGAGATTGAAGAAATGAAAGTTGGTCTAAGACATGTGAGAGGAGAGATGAAGGATAAAATGGTTAGTTAAATCTCCTCTAATTCGCCAGTCTTCTTTCTATGTAATTTACCAAAGAATTTACTTCTTTCTAAGAAGTCTTTTTTGAAAATAGTTCCATCAACACATGTCCTCATACCATCCATTGAACAGATACCACAAATACCTACACCACATTTCATATATCTCTCCATAGAAGCTTCAATTTCTTTATGAGGATATTCTTTTACAATGTCAAATGCAGCTTTCATCATCTTTTCAGGACCACAAATATAATTGTAAGAAGTTTTTTCTTTATTATTCTGCAAATAATCTTCTAAAGCTTGTGTGACAAACCCTTTGAAACCCAATGAACCATCATCAGTTGAGATATGTGTATGGGCTATTTTTCCAAACTCTTCAACTAGATAGATTTGATCAGCATTTCTTCCCCCTAAGAAGACATGGATATTCTCTTTAGGAATTCCTTTTCTGTTTAATTCTAATGCAAGGTGATACAAAGGAGCAATTCCTGTTCCGCCACCGATTAAATGATATTGCAGGGTTTTGTCTTCCATGACAGTATATCCATTACCATACGGTCCTCTAATCATTATTTTATCACCAGGAATCATTTCAGACATTGCAGTTGTAAATTCACCCATTACTCGGATTGCAAATGAAACGGGATCAATAGTTGCTGCTGCAAATGGTTTTTCCATTCCGCCAGGTTTCCAGAGAAAAAAGAATTGTCCAGGTCTGGCTGTTATTTTTTCTTTGTAATGGTGTAACACTAAATCATTTGCTTTTTTATCTACTTTTTCTAAGGTTAACTCACTAAATTTCATACAGTTATCATCAATCTTACATTGAGGGCCTTTAATTGTGGTAGCATTGGCAAAGAATTGTTTGATTTCTATGGTTGATAATCCTGTTAAAGCTGTTCCTATACCTATAATGTTTGCTCCTGCTTTCTCATAGGCATCAATATCTTCTTTAGAGGATATTCCGCCCATTCCTATGATCGGAAGGTCTCTATTTATCTCCGTCATCGCTTCTTTGATGAGTTTTACTTTTTCTAATCCTATTTGAACTACTTCTTTCCCAGAGATGCCTCCTGTTTTGTGTGCTAATACAATCTCTCCAGAGATAGGTTCTTTGTATTCTTCAGGGCCCACTGTGTTTATTGCAGAAAATCCATCCGCTCCTGCCTGGATTAATGCAGAAGTTACTTCTTTGATGTTGTCGATATTAGGAGAAAGTTTACAGAGAACTGGTTTGTCAGTTACTTCTTTAACTGCTTTGAGATAGGTGGATGCAATTTCTCCACTTGAACAGATGGCTTGACCTAATCCTTCTGCATGGGGACAGGAAAAGTTTAATTCTAATCCGTCAGCATAGGGTTCTACTGCTTTTGCTACTGTTGCAAATTCTTCAGGTGTTCCTCCGAAGATAGAGATTAATAGAAATTTATCTTTGGGTAATTCTAAGGTTGCTAGTTCTTTTGCAAAAGCTTCACATCCCGGATTTGCTAATCCTACTGCATTTGTGAACTTATCTTTGTTAATTTGAGCATATACGGGTTCTGGATTTCCTAATCTGACTTCTGGACCTATAGATTTGGTTGTTAGTACTCCTATTTGTGGTATTTCTTCCGCTATTTTTTTTATTACGTCTAATGTTACTGTAATAATACCAGAAGGGATGGTAAACTTGCCTGAGATTGTTTTTCCGAGAAATTCCATAAAGATTAGGTGAGTTAGGATATATTTAAGTTTTATTACTCTTCATACATCATAATTCGGACTCTTAGATAGAGATATGTTGTATGTGCTACTTTTCTTTCAGGACTTTCTGGAACTGTATCATCTTGATTTGTATTGTCTCTTTCCCATTTAGTAGCGGTATAGAATTTTTTAAGACAATTGGTATGGTTGAGACCGTCTAATTTTGATTGAGCTTCATTTAAGTAGATTTCATTTTCTGGAGTTTGTTTTATCCCTAATTTTTGTAACAGTGATTCCCTTGGTGTGCAGTTCATACCTTATCACAAAATTGGCCTCTATTTAAACGTATTGATTATATTTTCCAGTCTTCTGGGAGTTTATCACTAGCTTGTAATGCAGAAAGAATGTCATGTTTCATATTGATTGTTGCTGATCTTGCAGACTCAGCAAATTGCTCCGGATTAGAGTCTTTTTCATATGCGAAAATGATTCCTCTTGATGAATTGACTATTGCACCTGTGCCTTCGTTTGTAAAATTATGAACAGTATCTGCACCAGCTCCTCCTTGAGAACCATATCCTGGAACTAAAAAGAATGTGTGTGGCATTAGTCTTCTTAATTTACTTGCTTGTTCAGGATAGGTAGCACCAACAACAGCTCCTACACTCGAAAATCCTGAATCTCCAATGGAGTCTTTTCCCCAATTTTCAACAGCTCCAGCAACTACTTCAAATACTCTGTCATCATTTATTTTTTGATCTTGAAATTCTATACTTGATGGGTTAGATGTTTTTACTAATACAAAGACACCTTTATTTTTCTCTTTACATACTTCTAAAAATGAATTAATAGAATCAGAACCTAGATAGGGTCCAATGGTGATAATATCTGTATCGAACATTGATTTTGTTGAATCGTCTGGCAAAGGAGATTCTCCCAGGATTGATGAAGCGTATGCATCTGATGTAGATCCAATGTCTTGTCTCTTTGCATCTGCTATGATGATTAAACCCTTTTCTTTTGCATAGGCAATTGTTTCTTGTAATGCTTTTATGCCATCATGACCATACATTTCCCAAAATGCAAACTGTGGTTTTACTGCGGGAACTAAGTCATGGGTTTTATCTATGATCTGGATGAAGAAGTCTTTGAACGCTTCTGCAACAGCTTTTGGAATATTACCATGACGTTCTACATGCTTTTTTACTAAGAATTCAGGTATTTGTTTTAATCTTGGATCTAATCCAATACAAATAGGAGATTGTTTTTCGTTTATTTGTTCTATTAGGGTGTCGAAGATGTTCATATTATATAGTGTAGTTTGATTCTTTTTAAGCATTTCTTATTAATATCTTCTTGAGTAGCCAAATGTTTATTAATCATAAATATTGAGATGTGTAGATGGATAAAACAGGCTTGACAACAGTTGAAAGAGTTGATAGGGGTAATTGGGGAAATCATAATTGGCATTTTACAGAAGGGGACATTCGAACAGCATTTAGAAGAATTCATCAACCTGATAATTCTTATGTTATTTTCAAATCAGTTGCTAATCAGGAAGCTGTGGATTTGCTGATGAAGTATAAAGGAACACGAAAAAATATGAAGGATCCCTGGCAACTCGAACTTCGAGCTGAAAATGATGATCTTGAAGTTGTTCCGGGTGCTAGTGATAGAGATAATCCTCTTTGTTTCACAACACAACTTCTGGAAAGGTACCACAGTGCAATTGACATTTTAGCTTCAGAATCAATATGGGAGCAAAATTTTTCACATTATTCAATGGTAGCAAGAACAGGTATTCCAGATGAAGATTATAATGATATATTTTGGCCTGAAATTTATATGGTGAACGAGGCTCGTGCAGATGAACTGCAAGGCATAATTATGGATTTATCTAAAGCTGCTAGTTTGGCTTTTTTGAAGAAACAGGAATCTCCTCAAAACTATTATATGGGCGAGATTCAACTTCTTCATGATCAAAAAATTCCCCCTTTGATAATTCAAGAACCACAATTAACTTTTGGTGCTGCAGAATTAGGCCAATACATTGATTTCTTTGCCCAGATGAGTGAGTCCTATAGTTGGTCTGGACGAAGTCATGATGTAGATTGATTGCCCATACCTATTTAAAAAAATAGTAAATTTTTCAAACACCATACATATCCATATAGGCATCGAATTTCTGTTTTATATTTGAGGGAATAGCTTGAGATTCTTTATTGATTAAAACTGGAAACTTATTCTCATACAAATATTCAATAACAGGTCTTATTTTAACAACTGAGAATACAGGAACATTGGTTTTCTCAGCAAATTCTCCTAAGGCATTGGTTCCTTTCACACCAAGTTTAACAGTAGAGATATCATTGGAATCTTGATATAATGCTGTTGTTTGTTCTCTATCAACAGCTAATCCTAATCCAACAATATTAATTGAAATGCCTTCTCCTTTAGCTACATCTTGTAGTTTTTCTATGGCGGTATATTTTGTTGCTGCTGAAGCTGCAACATCATCCACCATAAAGATATTACATCCATCAAATAATTTAGCACCTACTAATGTAGATTTTGCATTGGAGCCTTCTCCGTATGTTTTTATCTCTTTTCGATCAAAAACGATACCTAAATCAATTTCATATTTTTGCCAAAGAGCATATCCTGTGGCTAGAGCGATTGGCATCCCTTTGTAAGCAGGACCGAAAATTAAGTCAATTTTCAAGCCTTTATCGATTTGCTCTTTAATCATGGCAGCATAATATTTTCCCATAGTCTCTGTGAGGGAAGCTTTTTCCCCAAATACGCCCATATTTACAAAATAAGGAGATGGACGTCCATCTTTGAGCATCAATCCTTCTTCAAAGAATAAAATATTATTTGTTGCTAAAATATTGGCGAATTCTTCTTGATATTGTTCCATATTTACCAAGTCAATTGGATTCTATAAAAGGTTTATGGTGATAAAAAAGCGTAACCTTTATATAGTACTGTAGTCTATAGTGCTATAGTACACTGGTTTGGCAGCCTTTACAGTGTGTCATTGGCGTGACACGTATGGTAACAACAATACAGGTGACGGAGGAGGTGCTTGATTACCTCAAACACTTTAGAGATCGTGCTAGTGCGGAATCCTATAATGAAGTGATTAAAAAAATGATCAAGCAAATTTCTAAGCAAGACAGTATGTATGGATATTTAGGGAAGAAATCGATGAAAGGTATTCTAAAAGGTTTGAGGGATGCCGAATGAAATTAAAAATTCCTACAAAGGATAAATATCTTCTTGATAGTAGTGCTTGGTTGGCTTATTTCTATGGGGAAAATAAACAAGTTGCTGATTATATTGAATCGGAATTAATTCTATTGAGTTCTAGTATTTCTTTACTAGAAGTTAAAAGAAAACTTAAAGTGGATAAAATAAGTGTAGAAAGAATTGCCAAAGTAGTTCAATTTATGTCTCAAAGAAGTATTGTGTTAGATGTTACTCAAGAAATTTCAGAGCAAGCTTCAGATATTTCACTAGAAAATGATCTTCCCGTTGTGGATTCAATTATGTACACTACTGCTACAGTGAATAAATCTATATTAGTAACCGGTGACCCACATTACAAAGATATAAAGAATACGGTGGTGATCTCCTAATGGTATTTGCATACACTCAAGGATTGTGGGCATTGTTGATACTTATCCCTTTTATAATTTTATATCTCATTCGGCCAAAAATGATCAAGATGAAGATTCCATCTTTGATGTTTTTGCTCCATGATGAATCTAGTAAACAACAATTAAGCTTTTTACGGAAGTTTTTACGAGATCCTTTATTTTTGATTCAATTATTCCTAATCTTAGCTCTAGCGTTTAGTGTTGCTGAACCATTCATTATTTTACCTAAACAAGAGACTGCTACAAACACAGTCCTCGTATTGGATGGATCAGCTTCTATGCAAGCTGAGTTCAATGGTAAAACTCGGTTCGAGGATGCTGTTGATAGAGCTTTAAAGGATCGAGATGGAAGAGTGAGTGTTGTATTAGCTGGTCAAGTTCCTGAATTACACCTAGAGTCAAGTGGATCTACTCGTGCAGGACAGATTTTAAGAGGTTTGGATGCAAGAGACACAGCAACGAATTTGGCTGGAGCCATGTTTATGGCAAAAGATCTCTTAAGGAATAAGAAAGGTCAAGTAATTGTTTATTCAGATTTCCTCACTACTAATTCAGAGGATAATGTGTTGATGGCTAAACGATCTTTGAATGCAGAAGGTATTATTGTACGATTGGAGAATGTTGGATTTGAGACAGATAATGTAGGTATTGTAGACATGGATGTCAATAAAGTCAATGTGTTAGCAACCGTGAAGAATTATGCAGATCAAGCACGAGAGGTGCAACTACAATTAGTTAAAGATGATAAAGTGCAAGAATCCAAACAAGTAAAAATGGGACCCAACAGTATTGAATCGGTAAGTTTCCCAACACTATCTGGTGTGAGTAGTGTGAAAGTAAATGCAAAGGATAATTTCTTGCTAGATAATACAGCTCACGTAAGTTCTCCTCTAGGCGATAAAATCAAAGTGTTGATGATCACGAATAACAACAATAATTTCATCATAAAGGCAATGCAAGCTATTGGTATCTTTGATATTGAGACAAGGGCACCCCCTATTGTAAAAGCATTTGACTTAGATCACGATATTATTGTATTGGCAGACATAGAAAAAACCATTGTTCCAAGTGATGTCATAGATATTAAACGATATATACAGAAAGGTGCTTTGGTGATTGTAGCAGGGGATGAGGATATTCCTAAATTAGGTTTACAAGATCTATTGCCAATTACTATTGAAGGAACAGGAGAATCTACTGGGATAAATGTTAAAATTATTAATGAGTTTACTAAAGACAAGGATTTTGGTACGAGCAAAAAGCATATTATAGGAGCTCCTAAGGAAGGAGCTATCGTGTATGCTGTAGCTGATGATGACAGTCCTATGTTAGCAGAAATGAAAGTCAAAGATGGAACTTTACTATGGTATGGTATTATTGATACTGGATCAGAGTTTAAGGCTACTGAAGATTATCCTATTTTTTGGTTTTCTTTGTTGACCACTTTACTCAATACGGAAGATATTAGAGAGTATAATTTCAAATTGGAAGAACAGCCAGGACAGTATGAACAAGGAATTCATGAAGTTGATGACAAAATGATCGCTTTAAACTTATTACATGAAGGAGAATCAGATATCGGAAGAAGTTCTCAAATTATTGAGGAAGATCAAGCAGCATTCCAGAATAAGAGTTTCAAAGGATTTGCAAAGCAAGATTTTAGTGTTCCTTTGCTCATCATTGCATTATTATTTGTGTTAGGAGAGATTTTTTATCTTAAATGGAGGGGTGATTTCTAATGCCTATGCAACACCCTGCTTTACTATGGTTAATCATTCCTGCAATTATTGGACTCTTGTTTATGTTACGATTGGATTTAGTTAAGTTTCACGATAAGAAGGAGCAAAAGCAATATGATAAACATAAACGAAAAAGAAGATTAATTGCTACCGTATTTACTATAGTCATTATTTGTTTAATTGCTATAGCGGCATCTTCACCCTTTACTACTACTTTAACTAAAGAGAAAGGAAACCCTCAATTGGTTATTTTGTCAGATAACTCGAGCAGTATGAATTTATTTGAATCAGGATTATCAAATGTATTAGGATCAAAGTTGGAGGGAGAGTTTCCTGTTACTGTACGTCAGATTGGAGTTGGAGATAGAAGTGCTTTAGGAGATGGAATTTTAAATAATATGCAAGGTGATGATAGTCTTTTACTAGTAAGTGACGGTCAAAGTACTCATGGACGAGACTTTGGAGATATTTTACGATTAGCGTATGATTTGAACACAACAATCAGTGCTATGAACTTAGTTGCTCAGAAAAGTGATGCATCTATTCAGATTTTAGGTCCTGATAAGCAGATTGAACAGTTAGATACTGAGTTTTTGGTGGCTGTGAACAAAGTTGGAGATCCAAGCTGTAGTATTACCATAAAGAGCGATGGAAATATTGTCGTTCAAACATCCAAGTTAGAAGATTTTACATTTAATCGAAGATTTGGCCAGGGAGATCATAAATTACATGCACAAATGGCTTGTCAGAATGATCATTTTTCTGCAAACAATCAATATTTTAAAACCATCCAAATAGTACCAAAACCGAAGATACTCTATCTAGCAAAGGAAGCTTCACCACTTGATACTTCTTTCACACGATACTATCGATATGAAAGAACACCTACCATGCCGAGTTCATTATCATCCTACCAAGCTGTAGTGATTAATGATTTTAGCGCTCAAGAATTACTTCCCCATACACCATTATTACAAGATTATGTGGCTGAAGGAAATGGGTTAGTCGTTGTGGGAGGAAAAAATGCATATGATCAAGGAGGATACAAAAATAGTCTTTTAGAAGCGATGCTTCCTGTTCAAGTTGGTACTAGCGATAAATCTGAGGAAGGATCATTAAATATTATCATTGTTATAGATATTTCAGGAAGTACGGGATCAGGATTTTCCTCTGGAGGAGATTCTTCCAAAGTGGATGTCGAGAAGAGTTTGGCTATTGATATCTTAAAAGATATTCGAGTTAATGATAAAGTAGGTGTCGTTGCCTTTAATCGACAAGCATATGATGTGAGTCCTTTGACCAGTTTATCAGAGAAGAGAGATATTACTACTAAGATTGCTCGTCTTCAAGATTCAGGAGGGACTGAAATCTTTAAAGGATTGAGAAGAGCTTCCCAAATGTTGGCTTTTGTTGAAGGTGGAAAGAATATTGTGATTATTTCAGACGGAGAGACACAATTTGGTCCTACTGTATTATCATATGCAGATGTTTTAGCTACAGGCGGAATTAAGATTCATGCGGTGGGTATTGGAGAAAATCAAAAACATGAGTTTATGCAAGCTTTAGCAAGGGTAGGAAATGGTGTCTACTTGAAACCTAGTGAACATGAACAACTTAAGATTTTATTTGATAATCCAGAGCCTGGACAAAAAGATAGAGATTCACTTACCATTGTCAATTCAAATCATTTTATTACTCAAGAATTAACGTTACAAGCTAAACTAACTGGATTTAATCAAGTCGTTGCAAAACAAAGTGCAAGAACCTTGGTTACGACGTTTGATGGGAGTACGATTGTTGCAGAGCATCGATTTGGGCTCGGAAGAATTGTGAGTGTTGCTACCGATGATGGAACCGCTTGGTCTGGTCAATTGTTTAAAGCACCTAATTCATTGTTGTGGACACGTATGGTGAACTATGCTATTGGAAACCCTACAAGAAAGAGTGACTTTACGGTTCGAATGGATGATGTCCAATTAGGAGATGTTGTAACCATTACTGTTCAAAGTGGACAATTTCCTACTCATAACTTAGTTACATTCAGTAAAGTAGGAGAAAATTTGTATGAAGGAACTTTTACACCCAAATCAGTTGGATTTTATGACTTTTTTGGAGGGAGTGTAGGTGTGTCCTATCCTAAAGAGTTTACTCAAGTAGGCGTTCATGATAATCTTGAAGGTCTTGTTGGAAGCACCGGCGGACAAATGTTTGATTTGAATGATGTAGAAGAGTTAAAACAGTTTGTCCAGGAAAATTCCGTTCGGATTCAACAAACGGTACGATATTGGAGATGGCCTTTCATTATGGCGGCTTTAGGTTTATTCATAATTCAATTATTTATACGGAGATACTCAAAAAGATAGGTGATAACAATGGCATACATGAAAAAAAATGTAAACATGATATTAATTTTGGTAGTGGTGGTGTTAGCACTCTCCTTTACTGTTTTTACAACAGTAACGCAGGAAAGTTACTACAATCTTACCGAGAGTTTTGACATGAAATCTAAAGAATTAGATCTTGTGACTAAAACGCTTAACTTGGAGAAGAATAAGCTAGATGAAACTTCCTATCAATTAACTATTAAGAAATCTCGAGAAGAGAGCTTATCTAAGATTAGTGAGGAATTATCTCAAGAAAAAGGTAAGTTAGAGACAGAAAAATCAAAGTTAAATGCAGATTTGGCTCAAAAATCAACTGAATTAATTTCCGTTAAAGATGAATTGAATACATTAGCTGTTCAGGTATCCAATTTGAAAGATGATATTGTGGGATTAGAGGCTGATGTAGATAAATATAGAGACCGAGCAGATGATAGAACAAGTGAGAGGGATGAGGCGTGCGGATTAATCACCGTAGAAAAGCCGAGTTTTTGCTAATGAAATCGTTTAAGTATGCCATCAATGACGTGAAAAAGCATTTAACCTATTTTATTGCTTTTGATTCACTGTTGACTTCGTTATTGATTTATCTCGGTGTGTATTTTGTCTTTGTTTCGATAGCTTTCAAGGGAGTGTTGGCAATTTTACCTGCTGGATTGTATCTCTGGTATGATCTCAGATTAAAATTACGACAAAATGTGGTTCGAAATGTCGAGGAGAAGTACCCTGACATGGATGAACAGTTAATCACTGCTTCAGAATATCCACAGGATGAGAATAATCCCTTTGTTAATGAACTTCATAGAGAAACAATGAGTGAATTGAAGAAAGTTGAATTGAGTAGGTTTATTGATATGAATGTTAATTCCAAGAAATTAGGTGGGATTGTTGTGTTGTCATTATTGATAATCGTTTTTGCCCATTTTGGATTGTACTATGATGTTACAGGAAACTTTGGAGATATTGTTGATAAAGTGAAGCCAGTATTCTCTCAAGGGGGAGACGATTCAGGTAGTGGCGGAACAGAACAAGTAGTTGGAAAAGAAGGTGGATCAGACATTTATGGAGAGGCAAGTCTTGCAGATTTAGGAGATGATGCTGTAGATCTGAGTTTGCTCAGTAATAATATGGAGTTTGACTCTACAAATATTTATGATATTCAAGAAAGACAATTCAAAGATGTGATGTTGTTTCCATCAGATATTCAGACGGTGGAATCGGATGTTTCAACACAAGGAGAAGTAAGTAAAGAACATGCAGAACTGGTGAAAAATTATTTTCTCCAGGCGGCGAGGTGATGATGATGGATAATCAATTTACAAATTTGATAATTACTGAGGTGATTCGAAAATGAAATTATCTCGATCAAAGATCTCGAAACTTCATTTTCGCTTACATAATGTACTTAGAGGTGATCTATAATGAGCAAAACACATACTTTAACTTATATTTATACTGAGGTGATTCGAAAATGAAGTCATACAAAGCAACCTTCGACTCCGTTAAAAAGGAGATCAGTAAGGTCATTGTAGGTCAGGAACAGATGGTTGAGCAGGTGCTCATCTCTATTTTGGCAGACAGTAACGCCCTCCTGGAGGGTTTTCCAGGGCTGGCTAAGACATTAGCCATTAGAACATTATCTGAGTTGTTAGACTTAAAGTTTAGCAGAATTCAGAACACTCCGGATCTGATGCCATCAGACGTAACAGGAACCTATATCCTTGAAGAGTCTGGCGGAAAAAGAGAATTTAAATTTCAGCCTGGACCGGTGTTTGCTAATATTGTATTGGCGGATGAGATTAATAGGGCAACCCCTAAAACTCAATCGGCGATGCTTGAAGCGATGCAGGAACGGCAAGTAACGGTAGGAAATAGTACGTTTAAACTGGATGATCCATTTTTCGTACTTGCTACACAAAATCCTATTGAGCAAGAAGGAACCTATCCTTTACCTGAAGCTCAGGCAGATCGGTTTTTGCTTAAGATTCGAGTAGGATATCCAAATCCAGATGAGGAGTTGGAGATTGTGAATAAGTATACAGGAGAAGGAGGTCCTGCAAAGGTCAAGGTTATGCTGACCAAGAAGCATATTATTGCTTTGCAAGAGATGACTAAGAAAGTCCCTATTGCTTCCGATGTAAAAAAGAAAGTGGTCAATTTAATCCAAAAAACTCGACAAAAAACTGATTTGATTCAGTACGGAGCATCACCAAGAGCATCAATTGGATTAGTTATGGCTGCTAAGGCAAGAGCTATGATGGAAGGACGTAATCACGTCAGTTCAGAAGATATTTCAACTATGGCCTTACCTGTTTTGCGACATAGAATCATCCTTAATTTTGAGGCTGAGCGAAAAGGTATGACTACGGATGATGCAGTATTGGAGTTGTTAAAACACAAATGAGGATATGAATGGAGGATAGAAGATGGCAATAAACTCAGATTTTTTACACCAGTTGGATAGGTTTGGCTTAGTGATCAATAAACGAATCACCTCGAATTTTATTGGTCAAAAGCGATCCACAGCTCTCGGTAAAGGACTGATCTTTAAAGACCATAGAATCTATGCTCCAGGAGATGATCTTCGTAATCTAGATTGGAAAGTATTCGCCAGAACAGACGATCTCTTTATCAAAAATTATGAAGAAGAGAGAAATTTAGCGGTGAATATTATTATGGACAGTAGTGCGAGTATGGATTTTGGAAGAGATCTAAAAAAATATGAGTATGGTGGAATGCTTGCACTTGGATTTGCGTATCTATCTTTGAAAGGAAATCAAAAGGTGCAGTTTACCAATTTTGCGGACGATATTCAAGTGTTTAAACCGACCAAAGGGATGGCTCTTGTGGGAAATATGGTGCGTCATATCAATGCATTGCAACCTCAAGGAAAGAGTGAGATTGATTTTACGTTTAAGAAAATTCGACATATGATCGGAAATAAAACCATGACGATAGTTATCAGTGATTTTTTAATCCCTATTGAAGAGATTGAGGCAGGATTAATCTCCTTAGGTAAACAAGAGTTAACGGTTGTCCAAGTATTAGATCCTGTTGAAAAGAAGTTAAAACTGGAAGGAGAGTATGATTTAGAAGATAGTGAGTCTGGATTAAAATTAAAGTCGTTTGTATCCACTCGAATGAGAAACGATTTTCAAAATAAATTGGATGCACATACCAACAAAGTTAAAGAGCTCGTTGAAGCATTAGGAGGAAAGTTCTTCCAATTTACATCTGATGTGGATGTATTTGATGCTTTTTTCGAGATGTTACGATAAGGAGATGATACCATGAGACAGACTACAATGAGGGAATTTACAAGTTTAGATATTAAAGGTGATGCATTGTGAAACTACCCAAAATGCATGTAGCTAATAATGCACCATTGTTAAAGCGAATACTGGCTTTTATTGTGGATATGATTATAGTAGAATTATTTGTCATTAGTCCCTTTTCCCGTGTGTTGAAGGGAAGTATGGTGGAAGGTAGTTTCACTGAGGTATTGGATCATATCACGAGTAATGAAGTGCTGTTTGGTAATTTGTTGCCTGTTGTTGTGGCGGTAACGTTCATGACTTTAGCTTATTTTGCCATTTTTGAATTTAAATATCAACAAACTATTGGAAAGATGATTTTCAAATTGAAAGTTGTGAGTATTTCAGGGAAGTTAAATATGAGTCAGTGTATTGTACGTGCGTTGATTGTATTGCCTTTCTACTTTGTGACTGTAGTTGATGTTATTTATGCATTGTTTAATGCAGAGAATCAAAGAGTATTGGAGTATTTTTCAAAAACTAAGACGGTGGTGGCATAATGGCAAAAACAAAAAGAAGATGGACAGGTATTGCAGGATTGTTAATAGCCCTATGGTTAGTTAGTTTTGTGATAAGTGCATTTATTGATGCAGAGATTCCTATTGCATCAGGAAATGTTTTAGTTATTTCCATAAAAGGAGTTATTGTGGGTGATGATCCTGGAGGTTTTGGAAGTACTGCTTTGAGTGCGAACTCTGTTGTAGCAGATATTGAATCTGCGGCTGAGGATGATAATATTGATGCAATTGTTTTCGAGATTAACAGTCCAGGAGGGAGTGCGGTTGCTTCTGATGAGATTGCGCAAGCTGTTTTGGCTGTTGAAAAACCTACCGTGAGTTATATTCGAGAGGTAGGAGCTTCAGGAGCCTATTGGGTTGCTGCTTCAACTGATAAGATATTTGTTAATCGGATGAGCATTACAGGAAGTATAGGAGTAATTGCTTCGTATTTGCAATTTTCAGACTTACTTGATGAACACGGAGTTACTTATGAAAGAATGGTCGCTGGAAGATACAAAGATATGGGAACACCTTTCAAAGATTTAAGTGATACTGAAAGACTTATCTTTCAACAAACTCTTGACCAGATTCATACCGAGTTTATCGAAGGAGTAGCTGAAAACAGGAATATGAGTGTTTCCGAAGTTCGGAAATTAGCTACTGGCCAAGTATATTTGGGTATAAAGGCTATAGAATTAGGTCTTGTTGATGCAATAGGTGGAAAGAACGAAGTAGAAGCTTATTTGGAACAGGAGTTAAATGTTACTGTTGAACTTTTCGAATGGGAAAGAAAAAAGAGTATATTGGATTTATTAAGTCAGTTAAGTGGTGGCAATAGTTACCAAGTAGGTAGGGGGATTGGAGATAGTTTAGTGAAGACCCAAGGTGAGCCCAACATTCCTGTAGTTTGGAGTTAAAAGTTAATTAGGATAACATTATGATGATGAAAAAAAGGATGGTGTTGGTGTTTTTTCTCATAGTGTTACCTCTCTTTATTTTTGCTGAAGATGATGAAGTAGAAGTAAGTGAAGATGTTTTGGAAATTGTTGAAGACGAAGGGGAAGTTGATGTTATTATTGTGATGAAAGAAGCGGAAGAAGGAATATTTAGTGATACTGAGGTTGAAGAACGTAAAGAGGAAGTACTGGAAGTGTTGGATGATATTGATGCAGAAGTTGAAATTGAGCTTGAGACTGCTGTTGCTGCAACAGTAGATGAAGATCAATTGGAAGAATTATTACAAGATGATAATATTTTAGAGATTTATGAAGATCGGCCGATTACTGCTTTCTTGAGTACGGCAACTTCTCATATTAAAGGTGATTTAATTAGATCTTTACAATACAATGGAAGTAATATTACGGGTGCAGGTCAGACGGTGTGTATCATTGATTCAGGAATAGATTATACACATCCCAGTCTTGGCGGTTGTTTTGGTGCTGGATGTCGTGTTGTATCTGGTTATGATGTTAGAAATGATGATGCTGATCCTCAGGATGATAATGGTCATGGAACACACGTTGCAGGTATAGCAGGAAGTAGTAATCTCACTTTGCCAGGAATTGCTCCAGGGATTCAATTTGCAGCTCTTAAGGTGCTTAATGCAGGAGGTTCTGGAAGCACTTCAGATTTAATTTCTGGAATTGAATGGTGTACGAATAATGCTACAACGTTTAATATCTCAGTTATTAGTATGAGTCTAGGTACCAATAAGAAGTTTTCAGGAACGTGTGACGATGATGATAGTCAATTAACTGCAGCTATCAATAATGCTGTTGCAGGGGGTATTTTTGTAGTTGCTTCTTCAGGAAATGAAAATAGTGATTCGAAAATGGGAAGTCCAGCTTGTATAACAAATGTTACTGCTGTAGCTAACGCAGATGAGAGTAATATTATGGTGAGTAGTTCTAATAGAAATGAGGAGACAGATATTATTGCTCCTGGATCATTGATTACTTCTATGTATAAAGACGGTGGGTTTGCTACTTTAACAGGTACTTCTATGTCAACTCCTTTTATTTCTGGAGCTGGAGCATTGTTGAAACAATTTCATACTGCTCTTAATGGGACTGTACTTAGTACTGATGCCATTGTGGGTATGATGAATAGTACGGGTGATGATGTTGATGATACTGCAAATAGTGGTTTTGTCTATAAGATGATTAATTTAGAGAATTTATTTGATACTTTAGATGAGGAATCTCCTGTGTTGAGTTTTGTGAGTCCTACTGTTAATGGTACGAATACTTCTTCGTATAGTTATATTATTAATGTAAGTGCAGATGAAACGTTGGCTGGATCTGTGTTGGAATTTGATGGAGTTAATCAAAGTATGAATGGTGGTGGGAGTAATTTCTATTTGAATAAAACTTTTGTATCTGATGGGACTCATACTTATAGAGTATTTGCAAATGATTCTTTTAACAATTCTGTAGTTAGTGAGGTATTTGATTTGAGAATTCAAAATGATGCTCCGAGTGTATCACAAGTTGTAATTAATACTAGTTTAGGCATTAACAGCTCTACTGGCGATTTACAATGTTTTGGTAGTGGAAGTGATACAGATGGTGATAGTATAATCGGGACAGTTCGATGGTTTAATGATTCAGTCGAGTTTGATCGGACTGATATTCAAGGGTCTGTATTGGGTGTCCCTACTCTTATTGATACGATAGGAAGTGGAAATACATCAGTAGGAGATACTTGGACGTGTATGGTGAATGTAGGAGATTTGAAAGAAAATAGTAATTTTGTGAATAGTTCAGTTGTGATTACGAATAACAATGTCAATGCTACTATTGATAGATTAGTTTTGAACAGTAGTTTAGGGTTGAATCGTACAGGTGAAGATGTGAGTTTGTATGCCACAGTATCAGATGCGGATGGAGACAATGTTGTTGTAAATGTTCGATGGTTTAAGAATACTTCAGAAGAAGTGTTATTTAATCAGACTTTTAACATTGTAGAAGGTGCATTTACCAAGTATGCAGTTATTGATAGTGACAATAGTTCAAAAAATGATCATTGGACAGCCCAGATTAGTTTAGATGATGGTACCGATGTTGTGAGGAGTAATCATACCCTTGTTGTAAAGGATACTCCCCCTGAACAAGTTGTAAATATATCAGATCAAAGTTGGGCAGTAGATACCAATATTTCGTTAAATTTAAGCGATTATTTTAATGATACAGATGGAGATTTAATATCTTATTCTGGTAGTAGTTTGAGTGATATTACTTTGAGTATCACAAACGATAATGCTAGTTTTATTCCTGATCCTAATGAAACAGTTACTACAAGTGTACTAATTACTGCTAGTACAGGAGATAGTTCTGTAGTGAGTAATAATGTGAGTTTAACAGTAAGTAATGATATAGATGGTGATGGATTTATTGCAGATACTCATGGTGGATTGGATTGTAATGATAATGCTGATAATATCAATCCTAATGCTGCTGAGGCATGTTTTGATGGTGTAGATAATAATTGTGATGGAACAGTAGATGAAGGGTGTACGTCAAGCTCTAGTGGTTCTTCCGGTGGCGGAGGAGGCGGTGGAGGTGGCGGAAGTAGTTCAACAACTCCAGCTCCTGTTGCGGAAACTCCTGAAGTAGTGAATGAACCTACACCTAGTGTTCAAGCTCAGGAAGTTGTTCAAGAAAGTAATACTAACGAGGAAATTGATGAGATTGTTCAAGAGACTATTGAAGAAACCGTACAACAGCAAAGTTTCTTGAATCAAATTGGTGGAGCATGGAATAACGTTGTAAATAGTCCTACAGCAGCTGTAGCTGTGAGTTTGACAAAGATTGAGAACTTTAGAGGAGTCATTATGTTACTGATTATTACTGGTGGTGTAGTAGGTTTACAAATATATAAGAAAAGGAAATTAATAGAACAGGAATTTGATTTCTAACGTGATGCGTCCGCTTGACGTTCTACTTCTAACTTTTTAGAAATTACTTGAGAATCGT
>CAYLOA010000007.1:0-14725 GCA_964385185.1 uncultured Methanosarcinales archaeon
GAACATGCTAACATCAATTCAAATCTTATCTCAAATATGGCCTCAGAGGATATGCGATTTGCCCATTACAATGCAATGGCAAAAGCAGTTGAAAAAGCAATTAAAGACAAAGCAGATGGCATCATTCTTACTCACGGTACGGACACGTTACATTACACATCAGCAGCATTAGCATTTATGTTTGATAATCTTCCTATCCCATTAATTCTTGTCGGAGCACAAAGATCTTCAGACAGAGCATCCTCTGACGCATTCTCAAACTTATTGGCAGCTACCCAATTTATCACAAAAACAGACTTCACAGGAGTTGCTATCTGTATGCACGCAACTTCAGAAGATAAAGAAAGTGTTATCCTACCAGCAACAAAATCAAAGAAATTACACTCCTCAAGACGAGACGCATTTAAGCCAATTAACGCACAACCAATTGCCTCAGTAAATCCAGAAACTGAAAAAATAACATTCATAAATAAACCAAAAAAAGATACTGGAAAGTTAACCATTAAAACAAAAATGGAAGACAAAGTAGCATTGATAAAATCACATCCTAATTTTCATCCAGACCAACTACTCCACTACATTGACTACAAAGGAATCGTAATTGAAGGAACAGGACTAGGACATATTCCCGTCTCAGATTCCAATGACCTTGCAAAGCCAAATATAAAAAATCTAGCAGCAGTAAAAGCCTTAGTAGACAAAGGAGTAATTGTGGTTATGACAACCCAAACAGTATTCGGCAGAGTCCAGATGAATGTCTACGCACCAGGAAGAGATATTCTAAAGACAGGCGTAATCCCAGGTTCTGACATGACATCAGAAACTGCATTCATAAAACTAGCATGGCTATTAGGAAATTATCCAAGTAAAGCTAAACAATTAATAACAGAAAACCTCCGGGGAGAAATTACAGACCGAACCTTATACAAGGAAGAATTCATCTAAAGTTCTATATCATACCAGATTAATCTATACACTCTGTTATCTTTTCTTTTACGTTGTTTTGCAATTCCATGATTGGTAAATCCAGCTTTCTCTAAAACACGACCAGATGCAGTATTAGGTTCTAAAATATAGGCAAATAATTTTTTCAATCCAACCTCTTTACGAGCATACGCAACAATTTTTTTAACTACACCAGTCATAATACCTTTTCCCCAATACTCTTCTCCTAACCAATATCCAATCTCAGCTTGAGTAGCAGTAATATCTGCCAATCCAATCCCTCCAACTATCTTTCCACCCACATCAATTCCAAAATTCAAATGTAAAGGCCTCTCCATTTTTTGCTGTTTCAAAACCTTACTAACAAATTCAGTTGCATCTTTACGAGTATAAGGACTTGGAATCCTCAAAGTATACTGGGCAATTTTAGTATTGTTGATATGTTTGTAAATACTAGCTTCATCACTTCTCTTAAAACTCCTAATCACAAATCCTTCTCCTTTAACAAGCATATAACCACAAACCCATAATCTCTATTTATAACTTTCCGAAAATAATTCTATGAAACCGGAATAGCACAGGACAACCAGCCGAAGAGTATTTAAGATTTTCCATCTTCTATTTTTCTAGTACTTAGAAGAAAAATGAACACAGAAAAAACAAATAACTCTTCACTAGCTTTGGTCAAGAGTCCATATTTCATAAAATACAGTTCAAATGTTCTCAAAGCTATTTACCTAGCTCAAAATTCAAATTTATTTGTAAAATACAATATTAATCCCAAATTAATCGAATTATACAAAGAAAAAAAGAATTTACTGCCCTTGTGGATATTGGAAGCAGCTTGTAATTTGAATAAAGAGAATTTAAGAATCCCCATAGAATTCCAAAATGTTTGGTATTGCCTACATGATTGTATTTTAATGAGGAGACAACAAAGTGGAAGAATTTTTAGAACAAAAGTAAATTTCACTCCATGTTATGTCCAATGGGATGAAAGGATTAAAAATTTAATTGATTCAGCCATGCTCACTCTTCAAATGAACAAGAAGGAATTTTCATTATTTTGTGGATACAATCCTAGAAGGCTACGATTTTATCAGAAAAAAGTCCCAATAACTATTATTCTTAAGGTGTGCCAAATTCTAAAAATTAACCCTTGGAATCTGTTGGTAGGATATAGACTTTTTGGCAGATCTAGAGATATTAATGGTGTGAAAATTGATAATGAAAAACCAGATATCAACATGTATAAATTGCTAATATGGTTAAGAACAGAAGGTCACATGGAACTAGGAAGTACCCATATTGAAGTTAATCAAAAATATAATGACAATGCATTGAAAGCTATTCAAGAAATAATTATGAACAAATTTAGAATTAAATCTTCCAGTTTTCATTATGCAATGGGCATAAGAGGTGAGAAAAGACTCATTATCTCATCTAGTGCTCTACGACAATTATTATGTTTAAAATATGATTGTTCACTAGGATACAAGAGTGGTTCACTAAAGTCTCTCAATTTGTCAAGATTATCTACTCAGCAATGTTTAGAATTATTCCCTCCATTCGTAGAGTCTGAAGGCTGTTTATCATACCAGTATACAAGAAATAGGAAGAAAAAACTACCCAAATTTGAGTTTATAATTAAAGACAAAGAAATCGTCAGAGATTGTATTGAAGTTCTCCAGAAACTAGGGTACTCTCCCAGATGTTATATAAACAAAAATTTATATAAGATTGGGATATACAATTCTAAAGAGGTTATAGAACTAGTAAATAAGTCAAAAAAGTATTTTTTCGATATGAAAAAAATCGATTACTTACGAGAGGTTTGCACAAGTGGTATTGGACTATAATAAACTGGGATTTCGATGTGGTTTGGAATGTCATCAGCAGATCGACGGATTAAAACTATTCTGCAAATGCCCAACAATAAACTCTGACGCCAAATCAAACTTAAAAGTAGAGCGAAAACTAAGAGCCGCAGCAGGAGAAACAGGTGAAATTGACATAGCTGCCAAACATGAGATGGCAAAGGACCTCACTTTCACATATGAAGGAGACAACGCTGATTGTTGTCTAGTCGACTTAGACGAACAACCTCCAGAACCAATTAATCAACATGCATTAAACACCGCTTTAGAAATAGCCCTCTTACTAAACTGTAAAATTGTAGATGAAATTCAATTCATGAGAAAAACAGTTGTAGATGGATCAAACGTCTCAGGATTTCAAAGAACTGCACTAATTGGCATGGATGGCCACATTACTACCGAAAATGGAAAAGTAGCAATTGATTCTATCTGCCTAGAAGAAGAAGCAGCAAAGAAATTATCAAAAACAGATTCTACAACAACCTACCGACTAGACAGACTGGGAATACCTCTTGTAGAAATTGCAACAGACGCTTCAATAACATCACCAAACCATTGTAAAGAAGTTGCTGAAAAAATAGGAATGATTCTAAGATCAACTGGAAAGGTAAAGAGAGGCCTAGGAACCATCAGACAAGATGTAAACGTATCAATCAAAGGACACCCAAGAATCGAAGTAAAAGGGTTTCAAGACCTAAAATCTATCCCAAAAGTAATTGAAAAAGAAATTGAAAGACAACAACAAAGCATGAAGAAAAACACAAAACTAGAAGGTCAAGTAAGAAAGGCAGAAGCTGATTTCTCAACAACATTCCTAAGACCTATGCCAGGATCAGCACGTATGTATCCAGAAACAGACATACCTCTAATCAAACCAAACACAAAAAACATAGAAAAAGTCGAATTAATTGATGATAAAATACTCCATCTAGAAACTACATACAAACTCAATGCAGATCTAGCAAGAGCATTGGTAAATGACCCATCAATAAATTACCCAGAATATGTAGAAGAGTTTCAACATGTAGAACCTTCATTCATCGCAAACACATTAATTAACACACCAAAGGAAATAAAGTCAAGAAACAAAGCTGCAAAACCAATCGACCACGGAGATATAAAAGAAGCTTTAAACTTCCTAAATGAAAAGAAAATCTCCAAAGAAGCGGTATTTGAACTCCTACTCCAAGTAGCAGAAGGAAAAAAGATGGACATTCATCAATTCAAAAAGGCAGATACATCAAATCTAGACAAAGAAGTCCAAGATCTAATCAAACAAAAGCCAAACCTCAACATAGGAGCCTACATGGGTCTATTAATGGCTAAATACCGAGGAAAAGTCGACGGTAAAGAGTTAATGCAAGTTCTAAGGAAACACGTTAAATAATTGAAGTGGATACATAAATTTAAATATTTCAATTCCTACAAAATATCATGAATGATGAAGAATCTAATTTCCCAAAGAATTCATTTATAGTTCTTGATTCCAAATCAGGGATGAGAATGTTAACTCAGGAAACTTTCTCTGACCAAGGTCTATCAAGTATCGTAAACACAGCATTTGAAAACCTTGATACTCAACAACTGCGTCCTGGATCATATGAAGCAATTGAAGGAACACATCCCTCAGTTTGCTGCAATGCCTATAAAATAGCCAGTGAATCCAAACCTAATCCTAACGAAAAACCATCTGCATGGTATCATCCGAAGAACATCATAAAATTTATCCCTCGTATGATAGAAATACAAAGAATGCGGAAACTTCACATAGACAATGAAGGAAATATTACGAGGCCAGGAATAGAAATATATGTAGGAATTCCTCCTTTACAAGTTGCCCAGAATATCCAAGAAAATTCACAACTTGAAGAAGTGACAATAAATCCTATATAGGATACCTTGTATAAGATTGGCTACTCATTAATGGGTTTTGTCCGGAAGAAAGTCCAAGGATCCACACAATTAGCATATGTTTTCACACCCAATCGTACATTTACTTCTGCCATATACGAGAGAAATAATGAAACATTTGCCTATATTTCTGGGAAAACTATAGATAGGATTAAAGCAGGAGCCAACGTAGTATCCCACTTAGTCGGGGCATAGATATTTTTATTTCAAATCATACAATTAAACCAAAATTCTATTTACTAAACCTATAAATACAACCTCTATACTCCAACAGGTATGAATACAATAGTAGTCAAAGGACTCAAGAAATCTTTTGGAAAAGTAAAGGCAGTTGATAACGTCTCCTTAGAAATTAAAAAAGGAGAGTTTTTCGGACTGTTAGGACCCAACGGAGCAGGTAAAACCACATTAATCAACATACTGACAGGTCTTTTAACCAAAGATTCAGGAACAATCCAAATATTAGGTAAAGACCCTGAAAAAGACTGGGAAGAGGTAAAAAACAAGGTAAATGTCTCCACTGCATACTTTCCTTTAATGGAATCACTCACAATTAGACAAAACCTAAACGTTTTTGCTAAAGTATACAATCTAAAGAATCCAAAAGAAAAAATCAACAAATTACTAGAAGAATTTGAACTAACGACAAAAGCAGATAGAAAAGTCATAAAACTATCAAGTGGAGAGAAAACGAGAACTTCCCTCTGTAAAGGGCTATTAAACGATCCAGAAGTGTTATTCCTCGACGAATGCACAGCAGGACTAGATCCCGATATAGCTGAAAAAACAAGAAATATCATAAAAAGTTATCAAGAGAAGCATGGCACCACAATACTATTCACATCACACTACATGTATGAAATTGAAGAGTTATGTGAAAGAATTGCTTTTATGGCAGGTGGAAAAATAATCACCATGGGAACATCCGAAGAGTTAAAAAAACTCATCAAGGACCAAACCATAGAAATCACCGTCCAAAAAGGCCACGCTGAATTAAAAAAACTCTTGGAAAATGAACAAGTAGACATACTTCATGCTAAAAATAACAATATCATCTTCCAAGTAAGCGAAGGATCTGAAAAAATATACACTATTTTAAGCAAAGTCTTCAAAGCAGGATTTCAACTGTCAGATTTACACATACAAAAACCTACATTAGATGATATTTTCATCAAAATTGCACGAGATCCAAAAAAATGAAACTACACAGAATTTATGCAATGTTGTTGAAGTTTTGGTATATTACCATAAACCGTCCAGATAGAATTTTCGATATTTTTTACTGGCCAGTCATAGATTTATTTGTGTGGGGATTTGCATCTATTTTTATTAAACAAGTATCAGAAGTCAGTTTCCTAAGTATGTTTTTAGGGGGCATTGTCCTCTGGATATTTGTCTGGAGATCTTCCCAAGACATAGCTGTCTACATATTGGAAGATTTTTGGGGAAGGAACCTCTATCATCAATATTCATCTCCTGTAAAGATTTCAGAACTTTTAATAGCAGTAATGCTATTTGCTTTTCTAAGATCGGTAGCAACCTTTGGAGTTCTTACCTTATTGGCATACATTATGTACAAATTTCTACTTTTCTCACTAGCTCCATTAATATTCATAGCAGCAGCAATTTCAATCTTATCCTTATTCGGTTGGGTTATGGGACTTTTCGTCACAAGCTTAGTCCTACGATTCGGCCAGAGAATCCAAGTCCTAGCTTGGTCTTCTGTTTGGGTAGTGCAACCTTTCTCTTGTGTATTTTACCCATTATCAGCTCTACCACAATGGGCTCATCCCATAGCAAAAGTCTTACCCACAACACATGTCTTTGAAGCACTCAGAGCAGTCTTAAGTAATAATCCAGTAAACATCCCATCATTATACTATGCTATAGTATTAACCATCATATTCTTAGGATTAGCATCATTATTAATCAAGAAAGCCTTCGGCCATGCTAAATCCTCAGGTCTTATCGCTAGAGGAGACTAAAGTTTATATATTCAATTTATTTTCCAATTTCTATGACTTCAAGAGCAGTAAGAAATACAATGTACTCCATAGGGCACCTAATCAATGAAGCCTTTTCTGATTTGTTATTTTTGGACGCAACTTACAATGCCTTGAAAGGAAATTACCAAGTAGCATCCTGTGAAGTAGGATTAGCATTGTATTTAGATTTTTCAAGAAGGGCCGACCAAAAGAAGCTTGAATGGATGAATCAAGTTGATGATAATTGGGAAATGCTAAATAAACCTAAAATATTATATTTGAAATCTTACCACTCTCAATAGTCGGTAATCTTCTTCTCTTCTTTAACAGAAATAAAACTCGTATTACCTTCAACTCCACCAGAAGTCCGTTTAACAACAACAAATCCAGCTTTCTCTAACTTTTCAACTCGTCGCATGAAGGTCTTATAACTTCCCATCCCTTCATTACTTTGAAATTTTTTATACAAATCTCCAGCTTTTCCACCAGAATGCTCTTTAACAACTTCCAACACTTTTTGACTCTCCAACTCTAAATCATCTTTTTTCTTAACGGTAAATTCATCTAACTTCACAACCGCTTTCTCAACATGTTCCTCAGAAATCTTTCGACTACTCTCATCTTCAGCCATTCGTCCACTCTCTTTTAACAAATAAATTCCTGTTCGGATATCTTTTTTAGCATACGTCTTCTCAGCGACCTTCTCTAATGCTTCCTCACCCCACACTTGAGGAAAAAAAGCATACTTCACCCTCTCCTGTAATATCTCAAGGCCTTCTTGAGCATTATAAGGATCAAAATGCAAAACCTCACACATTAACCTACTCTTAATCCGTTCATCTAAGTCCATTAACCATTCTTTAAAATTAGTAATCAAAACAACCGTCTTTAATTGAACCTCTTCCAATATCGAATACAAAAAATCAAAGTCATCTAATTTATCAACTTCGTCAAAGACAAAAACTGCCCCTTTAGCAATCAATAAATCTTTTACAACTTTAAACAAATCTTCAGTATTTTTATTCTGAGTAAATTTATACCCTAATTGATCACATAATGCTAACATAACCTTATACGTTGTATTTTTCTGCCAGCAATTAATATAAAACGGTTTAATATCATCAGTCTCATCTTCTAAATCTCGTAAGACCCACTTAAGTGCAGCCGTCTTTCCTATTCCAGGAGCTCCAGATACAAAACAATTCTTCCCTGCTCTATCATTAAATAAGGGTTTTATACATGCAGCCACTTGTTTTTGCTGCATTTCCCGATGAGGAAGCATTCTAGGAACAAAGTCATAATTCAGAGCCTCTTCATTTTTAAACAAGGTCTCATCAGAATGTAACATATCTTTAAACAAAGCCATAAAAATTAGTACAACTGTAAGATTATAAAGATTGTGGTGTTAGAACGAACGAGTTATCCAGCCTGAACATGAAAGTTAGTATGTCCACAACCATGGCAAAACTTAGCTCCATGATGTGTAGGTGCTCCGCATTGTTTACAATGTTTTACTCCACCCAATTGCTGTTGTTGATGTTGATAAGCTGCATGATGAGCAGGACTAACTGGATGATGAGGATTCTTTCGTACTTTATGAAATGCATGGATATCAGTACTCACCCTAAACAATCCATATCCTGCCATAACAATCCCAATAATAAAGAAAAACCATAATTTTGAAAAGTCAAATATCCATGAAACAAAGGCTATAAAGAATCCAATTCCTAAATATGCTACTCCGTGAATCTTTCCCATACCTTTTCTACAGAATTATAGTTTAAAAACTTTTCTAAAGATAAATTTGAATTATTTTTATTATTCTATAATTAATCAAAGTTATCTTAGTGGACTTTGACTTTTATATTCTTATTCAAAGTCCTCTAAAGCTTCTCCTTACCCATATACCCTCTCAATACTTCAGGTACACCTACTGAGCCATCTTTCTCCTGATAATTCTCTAATATACCTACCATTGCACGAGAAGTAGCAATAGCAGTATTATTCAAAGTATGAGGATAATATTTTCCATCTCCTTTACGAACTCTAATTCTCAATCGTCTACTTTGCGCTTCAGTCAAATTACTAACGGAACATGCTTCAAAATATCCTTTTTTACGAGGACTCCAGACTTCGAGATCAGCACCTTTTGCTTTCAAATCTCCTAAATCTCCTGAGCAACTCTCAAAAACCCGAGTCGGCAAACCCAACGATTCAAACAATTCTTTTGAATTCTCTAACAACTCATCATAATATTTCCAGCTATCTTCTGGTTTACAAATAATAATCTGTTCAACTTTATTGAATTGATGTGTTCTATACAATCCTTTTTCATCAATCCCATGAGCACCTAATTCTTTTCGAAAACATTGACTAATTCCACATAATCGAATAGGCAGATCTTTCTCTTCAATAACCATACCTTTAAACATAGCAATGAGAGGATGCTCTGAAGTTCCAATTAGATACAAATCCTCACCTTCAATCTTAAAGACCATATCTTTAAAGAATTCAAAATCAACAACACCAGACGTAGCATCTTTATTGATCATAAGAGGCGGTTCAACTAAGGTATATCCTTTTCTAACCATAAAGTCTACACCATACTTGAGCAAAGCTTGATTTAATTCAGCTAAACTTCCTTTCAAATAAAAGAATCCACCACCACTTACTCGACGAGCAGCATCAAAATCACAAATATTTAAACTTTCAACAAGTTCGACATGACTCTTCACATCAAAATCAAATTTTCGTGGTGTTCCAATTTTTTCTTTAACAACATTCTCTTTATCGCTTTTACCAATCGGAACACTCTTGTGCATAATATTAGGAATCTGTAACATTATTTTCAATATCCTTTCACCAATCTCTTTTTTCTTACTATCTACTACTTCCAATTCTGAAGGAATCTTCCCAGCTTGTTTTACTTTTGCAGAAGCATCCTTCCCTTCTTTCTTCAGCTTATTAATTTCCTGAGAAATGGTATTCCTCTTTGTCCGAATCTCCTGATCTTCCTTAAGGAGCAATGAAAATTCCTCATCTAATTTAAGAACATCATCTACTAACTTAATCTTATCTTCTTTGAACTTATTCTTGATATTATCCTTTACCTTAACCGGATTCTCTCGTATATATTTTATATCTAACATGTTTCTAGGGTTTCTTCAAATATATATAAACCTTACTTCACAGCAGTCAGTGGGAGCTAGCACCACTGCACCCTGTGGGTGCCGGTGGTGGTGCTAGCTCAATAATCACGATATGCTCAAAAAATTATTCGACTTCATTCACGAATATAAATTCATCAGGCCAATCCTTCTTAATTCTACCATCTTCCATATTAGTTGCAGGCATATAATTATGATGCACCCGAACCATTCGAGTTAACGGAACTGTCTCCACATTCACTACAGCATTTTTCCCAAATTTCTCAATTAAAAAAGGAATAATTTTACCATTAAACTCTTCACCTAACATCCCTTCTGATGGAGCATCCAAAATAATAACCAAAGCCAAATGTCCATCCTTCTCTCCTAAATAAGCCAAACTAATAAACTTAGAGTTAAACAGTCTCCATTTAGGATCTTTCTCCAATTTATCCATATAATTTTTCATAGTAATCCCAATCTTAAACTTAATAGTATACATTTGTTTAGCCATAAAGATTCCTAAGCGTTCCTCATCTGTTGCACAATAATAACGAAGTAACATCTCAGACTCTAATTTCTTCCGTTTACGATTAACAGTCATAACAGGAATTTTAGTTTTCTTAGAAATTTTATTATCACTTAATCGAGGATTTCTGATCAATTCTCGAACGATTTTGACTTCTTGATCATCTAACTCCCTCCCACCATTCTTTCCAGAAACCATAATAATCATTAAATTGTTATATTATATAAGCTTTTCCCATATTAATGTTACATTCATAACAATTTTTAACCAACATATATAATAAGGTGTATTCCTCTGGAATCAGATGTTTCAACTTGTTCCCCCCCCAGGTTTCTTCAGAAATCCTGCCAAGATCATGTATGTCAGATAAAATCCCAGAGTCACAACCCCCAGAAATTGCTGATTTTGTTACAGAAGGAGGCCATACAGGAGTGACTGAAAATAGACATCCAGAGGGGTATTCAGATTCATTAATGAGGTGTAAACTTACTCACAACCCTGGAGAATTGTTGGATTACAATATAGAAGAAGTTCTTTTAGAAGAAAATGGCGTACCTGTTCCATATATTAAAATTGAAGTTATTGCACAAACAAAAGAGCCATTCTGTGTTTATTCTACTTTGGTTCCTATGAAGGTAGAACATTTAAGAACTATGAGCAAAATTGCTTTAGAAGTTCCAAAAGCATATGATATACTCAGCACAACTTACACAACACCAGCTGAAGTTGAAGCAGGTATAGATGATATCAAACAAACAGTAGACTCTTTAGCAGAATATTTCTCACAAGAATTAACCAAGTAAAACAATCTTCTTCCTACCTTCAACAGCTTCAGCCAATTGCTTCCCTAAACTAATTCCAGTCCTAATGGAAACTAATCCACCCTCGCCAGCAACAGCAGTAAACAAATACCCATCTTCAACAAACACCTTAACTTCTTTTCCTTTCATCACACTACTAAGATACAACAAAACTTTCTCATCTTTTACTTCAGATGTAAATGCAACAGGTAAACCTTTACTCTCATCAGTTAATTCTTTAACTTCAATAGAAAGACCAAGTTTCTTCTCTACATCTTCAACCTGTTCACGAACAGCATCAATATCCTTCCCATCAGCATAGACAACACCTTTGTAAGAAACAACAATCTCTGCCCGAACCTTCCCAGAAAAAGCCTCTTCTATAGACTTAACTGCTAACGAATCAATATCCCCCATAAAAACGTTAAAGAATCCTAATTATTTAAATCTAACCAAACAACCCCTTAAAAAACAAAGCAATCCGTTGACCAAATGACACATCTACTAATTCAGTATCAACTGAAGTACGAACTTCACCTTGCCCAGTATCATCAGTATACCGAACAATAACATCCATCCCATCACCAACATCACTCCCTTGTAAAGGAAGCTCAATATCAACATTATCTTGTAAATTATCAATAACAAAATCAACACTACTAGTCCCATCAACAGTTATTACCACATTTGAAACAGTAGAAAAGGCACTCTTTCCCACCCGAACCATAAGAGAAAAATCATCATCATATCGAACCGTATTTGGAGCCTCAATAACTTCAACACTAACACCGGCAGCTCCTAACACATTTACACTAACATCAAATTTCTCTCCATCAGCCAACACACTAAATGTTTGCTCTCCAGCATCACCTGCAATAGCATTCAAACTCACCTTCTCCTCCTCTGAAATACCTAAAGGAACCAATTCACAACTACCCAGACAAACCTTAACTTCTCGTGCAGCATTTCCTGTATTCTTAACATCACAGTCAATCGTAACACTCTCACCTTCCTTTACGCTATCCGGTCCTGAACAACTAAACTGTAAACCTTTACTAATTTCCTTGAAATCACTCTTCTCAAACTTCTTCCGATAATTTTCAACAGTACTCCTACTATACACAGGATAGCTACTCTTAGATTCAAATCCTATAGTTGAACTACTATTCCGAGTAGTATACACTCCTACGGGAAAGGTATACACAAAACCTTCTTTCAATCCACCTTCCAGTTGAACAGTCCAATAAAATCTTTTCTTCTCCTTTGGCCGAAGTAATACATTTTTCCTAAAATCTTCTAAGACC
The DNA here is from genome assembly GCA_964385185.1 of uncultured Methanosarcinales archaeon. Lineage (GTDB taxonomy): Archaea > Nanobdellota > Nanobdellia > Woesearchaeales > CALCXY01 > CALCXY01. Next base: position 12,498 of record CAYLOA010000007.1, read on the forward strand.
TTCACACCTTTAGTTTGAGTAACATACAAATCAGTAATCACATAATAATCATGTTTATTCTCAACCGTAGCTTCAATCACATTATAACTTCCAAAACCCAAACTCTGCTTGAAAGCATTCGCTTTAACCTCCAATAAGGTGGGTAACTTTCCACCAGTAGAGATTATTTCCGACTTAATTCCTAATTCCTCAGTTTCAGCCTCAATATTAGTCCCCTTCCATCTAAACTTAGTACTCGTAGCATCGGCATCAACTTGTTCTTTGAGTTTAATATGGGGTGCATCAACATATCCATACTCACCATAAGTAATATCAAAACCAATCCATCCACTTCCTGGCAACCAAACTTCTGCCCAGGCATGGGGTCCAAAATCATTAAGTTCACCAAAATCAGTATAAGCATGTCCAGAAACAAATTTTGCAGGAATACCTACCCCTCGTAGCATGGCAATAAAGAGAGCTGTAATCTCATCACAAACACCTCTTCGATTTTGAATAACCCAAGAAGCTGTTTGTTGCGCATCTGCTGTTAAACTATCTAAACTGTAATCCACATTATCTTGAATCCAAGATCCAATTTTATAGACAACAACGTATGCATCGTCTTCTCCACGAGCAAGCTCATTCGCCTTCGCTTTTATCGCAGGATCGTTCACATTAATAATTTTTCCAGCGGCTAAATATTTAGTAACATCACTTGGTACGTTTTTCAGGGGAAAAGGTATTTTATTTTTTACTTCTACAAACTTTCCACTCGTTTCAGTCGTCCCACTAACTGAAAATGATTGAGTTAGTTCTGGTCGTCTCCAACTAAACAATAAACCCTCATCATTAGTTTCAGCTTTTGGACTAATCTGCAAATTACTCACCGTACTTCGCTCATCCTCTCGTGGAAATAAATACAAATCTATTGTTAAATCTTGCAATACATGTGAGCCTTTTGTAGGTGTAAATACAATAGAATTCGATATAGTTGTTTTCACAGTAGCACTCTCAGCCAATAATATTTCTCTACCTCCAAGAACACTAGTAACTAATAACAGAAATAATAACACGTATAGCCCTTTTTTCATCACCGCTTTCAAGATTTAACTTATTTAAATCTTGCTAAGAAAATGACGCCGAGGCTGGGATTTGAACCCAGGTATCCGTAAGGAAATAGGATTAGCAATCCTACGCAGTACCAGGCTGTGCCACCTCGGCATAGGTAGTCAGAGGCAGGAATTAGTTTTTAAGTGTTTCTAAACAATAACTTTATATACACCCATACCTAAGATATCAAAATGAAGAATGTTATTATAGGTTTAGCATTATTAGCAGCAATCCTAATCGTTGTCAACGTTAATCCAGGTATTACGGGTGCTGTAACATTATCAGGCGGAGAATGTGATCCAGGATATAAAGAAATCTATCAATGTGCTTCAGAGAAAGTTATTCAAAGACAATTCCTATTCAAAGATTGCTCAGCAAGATATGATTCCACGTATTGTGGAACAAATGAAGTCTGCGTTGCAGAAACATCAATTAAAGCATCTTGCAAAACACAAATACCAGAACCAGAGTTTCGAGAAGGATCATTTGAATACGGAAAACATTATTCGAAATCCATCGATTTCTACTGGGGATTTCAAAAAGGAATATACACACATCCTTCTTCCAATCCAAGAATGGATGTAGCGTTAACAAGAAGAGCTGGAGATGAATTATATGTTAAGCCTAGAATTGGCCACTCAGTAAGATTATTCAAATTTATTGATGATGTCACCTATAACGATTGTATTACAGATAAGAAACAATCTCATGGAAGAAATCAACCTATCGCTACTAATGAATCAATGTGCTTCCAAACATTAGATGGAGATATGGCAGTAGTCTCAGGAAATTGGGAAAATAACAGATTAGAAAGATCAGATCTTATCTACTGGCGACTATACCTAGTCGGTTAATTCTAAGGGTTAGGAAACTTTATAAACCGATATCTATTCCTTTTTAAGTATAGCGAGGTAGGGCAGCTAGGAGTGCCCGGAGGGCTCATAACCCTCAGGTCGGAGGTTCAAATCCTCCCCTCGCTACCATTTTTATTCTATTCCTTTTTAGCTTCAATGTATCAGCGGTTTTTTTAGCTGATACATTGTACTACTCGGCTGTCGAGCTGGCCGGTCAGTCGGTTCACATCCTCCCCTCGCTACCATTTTTATTCTATTCCTTTTTAGCTTCAATGTATCAGC
>CAYLOA010000007.1:14825-41634 GCA_964385185.1 uncultured Methanosarcinales archaeon
CGGTCAGTCGGTTCACATCCTCCCCTCGCTACCATTTTTATTCTATTCCTTTTTACAGGGCAACTTCGAGCGTAGTGAGAACGTTGTCCGTAGGGGTCGACTAACTTTTCAACTTTGTTGAAAATGCTCAGTAACAAAGTTAACTGACATTGTGTAGTCGCTATGCAGCCCATCTAACTCCACTAACATTACCATTATGCCCAAATTGAGGGTTTTGCGCTCTAACAACACTACCATACCTTCCTGTTGTTCCAACATCTTTCTTAAAATCTGAAGTTCCATCTATTAAGCATGATTTAAGATCTCCTGGTGTACATTTGGCCAATCCCCCATTCTCTTTAATCCTATTAAAGAAATAAGGTCCCACCATCTGTCCATACAAAGTACCAATACTATTCTGTCCTTGATCTGAAGTACTTACAGCTACATCATTACCCTTACATAATTTATCCGCAAAACCTCCCGATTGGCAAGCTCCTGTAAAGTATAATTCTCTCCCTCCCTTTATATTCTTAGAATATTTTACTAATTCTGAATCATGCAAATATTCTCGTCCATTCTTCAATCCGACTTCACTATTATCATTAAAGTTACTAGTTCCATGTGCTGTCAGATAGAGACAAAAGGTATCATTAGCATCAACTTTATTAGCCATTTGAGCTAAAGCTTTTTCCAGATTAGCTTCACTACCAATATTGCTAAAATCCTGATTTTTCATAGCGTTTCTCAACTGATCTGCACCGCTTGGATAAAATTGACCACTGGGATCCATACTATGAGGTCCATTAGGAGTCATTACTATAATATTCTCTTGAGGAATTCCCATCTCCACCATATGATTATGGGCACGAATCATCTCTGAGGTAAACATATCATTTGTTGGATACGGACTAAAACTCATGAAATTTCGGTGATGTCGATCAAAACCAGATATTAATATAGCATACTGCTCGGATTGATTTATTCCAGCAACACTTGCAACATCATAAGCTCCTCTTTCTATAGTATCAGCTACACTAGCTACCATATCATTTCCAAATTCTTTAGCATCATCCAAGTATTTACCTTCTGAAAAATAACTTTTAACATCATCAACCATCTCTCCACCAAAAGCATACTTTCCTTTATCCCATCCATCTTTGACTCCATCAACTACAGAATCTTTAGTATCTCCAGCAAAAGCCCAACTTTGTTTACCCATATCTTTCACATCAGAAAACAAAGCTCCACTTTTTGCATAGTGATACAGCCCTTGAAATACTCGTCCATCCCATAATGCCTTCCCGGCCATAATTTTTTGTTTAACACCTTCATATTCATTTTTAACATCCTTAACTAATTCACCATCAGTCACATAAGCAACTCCATTTTTTACTTTTCCCGGAACTGCTTTCACATCCTCCATCTCAATATCTTTTACATCACTAACAACATCTTGAATTCCATGACTTCCTAAACTCAAACTAATATAATCTCCTGCAAAGTTATTCACAAAACCTGCACTGGTTGCAACTAATCCTGCCATTCCAGCCCTTATTCTTCCAGAGGTATTCTTCTTAATCTTCTCAGCCCCTTTTTCAGCCATTCCAGCAATCCACTTGGTCCCAATCATACTACCATATCCTTTCATACCAATAGCTCCATCGATAATATATGGCTGAACTTTTGATCGATAAAAATCATCATCTTCTAAATTCTTAATACCCTTACGTATCTTCCGTTTAGTCAAATTTTTCTGCAAAGCTCCATTTTTAATTCCTAAAACTTTCTCAGCACCTTTCTTCAAATACATTCTTTTATCTACAAAGCCACTTACTTTATCTGCAACATAATCATTACTCAAAACTTCCTTACCTGTATAGCCTGCTGCCCCTAATCCAAATCGTAATCCTAACAAAGCAGGATAGATTCCAGTCGCAACTGCACCTCCATAAAAGAGTCCAGTTGCCAAATTACCTTTACCTAAAAACTTCCCTTTTTTAGCTCCAGCTTTATACTCAGACCAATCGACCTTATCACTAACCAAATTTTTTCCAGCAGTATACACTTTTTGAACATCTTTAATGGGATTTGCAGCTCTAAGACCTTCAACAACAGCCTTTCCTGCAGTAGGCGCAGCTTTCACAATACCTTCTAATCCTAATTTAGCACCTTGATAACCTATATTTGCAGCTCCAGCACCAATATCATATCCAGTACTCAAGGCACTCTTTCCAGCACCAACTACTTTAGAAACTAATCCCTCCTTATTCTTTCTACTACGACTTCTTGTCTTCCTTTTCCGTTTTGCAGGTACACCCCAACCTACAGCACTAGCTAAGCTCATTATAAGTATAACTCCATATATTCTTTAAAGCATATCTATATAGAAAATATAGGAATTTTGAGTAATTTTACTTCATTAGCAGCCACCACAACTGCTCACTGTGTGAGCCAGTTGTTGTGGTGGCTGGAACAACATAATTACTACACAACCCTAAACTTTTTATACCCTCTTCACTATTTTATCAAAATGTTAATTGCAGGTATAGAAGAAGCAGGCCGTGGTCCAGTAATAGGACCTATGGTCATGGTAGGAGTATTAGTAAATGAAAAAGATCAAGAAAAACTAAGATCTTTAGGAGCTAAAGACTCAAAACTACTAACTCCCAGAACAAGAGAAATTCTCTATGAACAAATCACAAATATCGTAAAGGCATACGAAGTTAAAATCCTAACCAATCAAGACATAGACAACGCTCTAAACGATCCAGACAATAATCTAAACAACCTCGAAGCTCAAACCTCTGCAGAACTCATAGACAAACTACAGCCAGACAAAGCAATCGTTGACTGCCCTTCTACAAACATAGCAGCATATAGAGACTACATAAAATCACTATTAACAAAGAAAATAGAAATCATAGCAGAACATAAAGCGGACATAACCTACCCAGTCGTCTCCGTAGCTTCTATTATTGCTAAAGTAATTAGAGACCAAGAAATTGAAAAATTAAAGAAGAAATACAACATTCAATTCGGCTCTGGCTATCCTGCAGATGAAAGAACAAGAGAATTTCTAAAGAAAAATTACAACAAATACCCTATTTTCAGAAAAACATGGTCAACCTACAAGAAGGTAATTGAAGCAAAAAAACAGACAGATTTGGCTAATTTTTAACCCATCTTCCCTTGTTACGAAAACTTTATAAACAAACTTCAGTCATTTCTAGGTAATTCACTATGACAAAAATAAACAAAATCGTTCTCGACGGGTTCAAATCCTTCGGAAAACGAACCGAGCTACTGTTCGGAAATAATTTTAATTGTGTTTTAGGCCCAAACGGTTCAGGAAAATCAAATATTCTTGACGCCCTGGCATTCGTCCTAGGTAAATCCTCATCAAAATCAATGCGAGCAGAAAAAACTGCAAACTTAATCTACAATGGGGGAAAATCCAAGAAGGGTGCAAAACAAGGTGAAGTATCAATCTTCTTCGACAACTCAACAAAAATTTTCCCCACAAAAGATCAGGTGCTTAAAGTTTCAAGATTTATAAAAAAAGACGGTGCTTCTAAATACAAAATTAATGATGAAAGTAGAACAAGACAACAAGTCGTCGACGTATTAAACTATGGAAGAATCCATCCAGACGCCTATAACATTATCATGCAAGGGGATATTGTAAAGATGGCAGAGATGACTCCTATGGAAAGACGAGGGGTAATTGATGAAATCTCAGGAATATCTATCTATGAAGAAAAGAAAGACAAAGCAGTAAAGGAGCTCCAAAAAGTAGATGGCAAATTAGGAGAAGCAGAGATTGTGTTAAAAGAAAGAAAAACATATTTAAAAGAACTCAGAACAGACCGAGATCAAGCTTTAAAATACAAAGACCTGAATGACAAAGTCAGGACGAACAAAGCTTCCTACTTAAATCTACAAATCCAACGACAAAAGAAAGACAGAGATAAAATTCAAACCGATATAACAAAAATAAAAGAAGATTCAGATAAAGGACAAAAAAGAATTGACGAGATAAATGAAGAAATAGAAAATAAGAATACACAATTAGACGAAATTAAAGTAGAAATTGAACAAAAGGGAGAGAAAGCTCAAGTTGAAATTCAAAAAGAATTGGACACATTAAGAACTGATGTAGCAACAAACAAAACACGAGTTTCAAGCATTCAAAACGAACTAGTCAAAATCCAACAAAGAAAAGACCAACTCCAAAACAACTTATCAGACATTGATGAGAAAATGGAGACCTTCTCCACAGAAAAGAAAGATTTCGAAGAAAGAAAAGATGTCTATGTTAAAGAATTAGAAGAAGTAGAAAAAAAGATTTCCTCATTCAAAGAAAAACATCATTTTGACAAAGAAGGAGAATCAATTGAAACTATGATTGAAGAAATTGATAAATCTTCAGAAGATAAACAACTAGAAATTCAAAACTTAAGAGAAAAACAACAATCACTCTTAAGAGAAAAAGACAAAGCAGAATTTCAAATTCGAACGATAGATGAAAAAATAGAAAAAGTTGCTGAAATTGAAAAAGGTCATAAAAAAGAAATTGACGACCTAAAAAGCAAAAAAGCACAATTCAAAGTAACAAAGAAAGATCTAGAATTAAAACTGGACGAACTCACCAATCTTTCTCAAAAACTACTGGATACAGAGAAACATCTCCACACCCATAGATCAGCATTATCAAGATTACAAGCTCAAGATGAAGGAAACAAAGAATCTATGTTTGCCAATCTAGCAGTAAAGAAAATCTTAGAAAATAAATCCAAGTTTGGAACTATCCATGGAACAGTAGCCGAATTAGGAAATGTTCCTGCAAAATACGCTCCTGCTCTAGAATCAGCTGCAGGTCCAAGAATGAACTCCATTGTAACAGATTCAGACGATGTTGCAGCCAAATGTATTTCCTACTTAAAAAATAACAAATTGGGACGAGCTACATTCCTCCCAATCAATAAATTAAAACCAGCAAATAAAGATTCTTCAATTAAAAACATTTCACAAAATGGAGTAGAAGGCTTAGCAGTTGATTTAGTAACATATGATAAAAAGTTTGAAAAAGTCTTCTCCTATGTATTCCAATCAACATTAGTGGTTAAAGACATTCCAACAGCCCAAAAAGTAGGCATTGGAAAAGCAAGAATGGTAACCTTAGATGGGGACTTAACAGAGACTTCTGGAGCCATGCACGGAGGATATCGTTCTAAACGATTAACTTCATTCAAAGATAACTCTATCGAAAAGAACATCACAGCTACTCAATCAGCATTAACTGAAGCAGAATCCCTTCAAAAATCTCTTACAACAAGAAAAGTACAATTAGAGACAGAAGTAGTCCATCTAAGAGAAGGAAAAGCAGAATTAGAAGGAGATATTATTAGAACAGAAAAGGGCCTCCATCTAGATTCATCAGACCTTGACGCTTCCAAATCATACAAGGAAGAATTAAAACAAACTCTCACTCAAGTGGACAAGGACATGGTGGATGTAGATAATAGCATAAACTCAGTGAATAAAGACTTAGCTCAAGTAAAAATAAAGAAACAAGAATTACGAGATAAAATTTCCCAATTAAAACAACCTACATTAATTGCAGAATTAAATGCTTTTGAGCAAAAGAGAAACGAAACAAGAGAACAAATTATCCAAATTGATGGGGAAATTAAATCCATCAATACAAGAACAGAAGAAATATTTGGACGAGATAAATCAAATACTGCAAAAATTGTTTCAGATATTGAAAAAGAAGAAATCGAATTTTCGGAAGAGCTCACAATCCTAAAGGAAAAAATTTCAGGCCAAGAATCATCCTTACAAAAGAAAGAACAATCTCAACAAGACTTCAACACAAAATTCAGAGATTTATTTACACAAAGATCTACCATACATGAAGAGACCGGAAAGTTAGAAAATGAAGTAGAATTGATCCAAGAAAGAAAACGAGACAAAGATAAACGTTCAAACACATTATCCTTACAAATTGCTCAAGTAAAGGCACACATAGCAGGTCTAAAGGAGGAGTTTGCTCAATATGAAGGAGTAAAACTAGTCACCTCCAAAAATGAACAAGACCTAAAGAAAGAAATCAATGATTTCGAACGATTAAAGGATAAAATGGGTAATGTAAACTTACGAGCTTTGGAAATTTATGAAACAGTTGAAAAAGAATACGCAAACTTAAACGAGAAGAAAGATACTTTGTTGAAAGAAAAAGAAGATATCGATTTATTAATGGGCGAAATTGAAGGAAAGAAAACAGACCTATTCATGAAAACATTTACAGCAGTAAACAACAACTTCAAAAGAATATTTGGTACACTCCAGAAGAAAGGAGATGCATACCTAGAAGTTGAAAATCCTGCCCAACCATTTGAGGGCGGTCTTCATTTCAACGTAAGACTAACAGGAAATAAATTTATGGATATCCGTTCACTCTCCGGCGGAGAAAAAACATTAACAGCTTTAGCATTCATTTTCGCAGTCCAAGAACACGATCCAGCATCATTCTATGTCTTAGATGAGGTTGACGCTGCTCTAGATAAACATAATTCAGAAAAGTTCGCAAACTTAATCGGAACATATGCAAATAAAGCCCAATATGTGATCATCTCACACAACGACCAAGTCATCTCCGAAGCTGAAAACTTATACGGAGTTTCTATGAACGAACATGGACAAAGTAAAGTTGTCAGTCTTAAAATTTAACCCAATACTTTCTTAATATCACTAACAGTATTCTCCCATGGAAATCTCTCAATAATAGTAGCTCTTGCACGTAATCCTAACTGCTCACGCAATCCTGGATCTCCAATAAGCTTTTCTAACTGTTCAACAAGTTTTCGAACATTTCCACGACCAAAAAAAAGACCATTAATTCCTTCTTTAACATAGCTTCTCAAAAATCCAACAGGAGTCACAACAACAGCTTTTCCACATGACATGGCTTCCATAGTAGCAATACTAGAAGTCTCAGTAAGAGATGAAAGAACAAACATATCCATGGCTTGATAGTAAGGAACAACATTATCCTGTCCACCCACTAAAGTAACACCACTCTTCCTCAATCTTTCCACTTCTTCAGGTATTCCCTCACCAACAACCAACAACTGAATATCTCTATATTTCTTTCTTAAAATTACAAATGCCCTCTCCAACGTCCCTAAATCTTTCTCTCGAGCAATCCTACCTACATATCCAATAACAATATCTTTTCTACGAAACTTTAATTTCTTCTTAGCTTCCCCCCTATTGCCTGGAACAAAACTATCACTATCTGTCCCCACATGAACAATTTTTTTAGGGGGTCGAATTTTCTCTCGAACCAAGACATGCCGAATCTCAGACGAAGGAACTAAAATAACATCACATTTGTTATACAAATAAGTGGCAACTTTCTTAGTGACAGTATATGCAAATTCTTTATATCTCTTAACACTTTTACTCACCAGTTCCCATTCTATGGAGTGCATATAAGAGATAACTTTCTTTTTCTGCTTAGAGGCATAATAAATCGCAGGAGCTCCTATTGGACCAATACTCTGACTAAACACAACATCACTAGAAGCAACAAGTTTCTTAATTTTCCGTAAATCAATAACACTAGGTGTATAATCTCCAATAGTAACCTTTTGCAAAGGAATCCTAATCAACGTAATTCCTGGAAATTTAACTCGTGTACCTACAAAAGCCGGTGCAACAACAGTAATATCATACTCACCTGTCAATCGAGGTATAATCTCAGAAAGAAAACGTGCAACACCATCCCATCTAGGCAAAAAAGAATCTGTCGCAATTAAGAGTTTACGTTTCATTGTATCTTAAAAAATACTTCTGCATATCTACAATTTTTCTTCCGTCCATTCACTATGGCTTGAAAATACACACTCCATAACAAACTAATAATACTCCCCATCTGGCTTTTATGCACTAAAAATGATTTTATCTTTTTACCAAAGGTTTTAGAAATGTTAACAATAAGTTTAGGTTCATTACGACGCCTAACATTAAGAGGATTCCACACATTGAAGCTATACACATCTCCTTTAAACTTCACCAATTTAACGACATCCATAACCACTTTCAAAACAGCTCTATGGTCAGGATGAGGATCGTCCATATTATGTGTAAAAATTTTATCAGGTTTTTCTTTAGAGAAGATTTTCTTAAGCATCTCACGAGCTTTTAACTGTTCTTTAACATCCAACAAATTTCCTTCATGAAGATCTAAGAACTCAACTCCACCACCACCAAGAATTTTATCACTCTTAATTGCTTCTCTAATTCTTTCTTTACGAATAACTCCTCTTTTCAGATGAGGGTGACTATTTTCACCTACAAAGAACACATAGGTTTTAACCTTTTTACCCTCTTCAATATATCGGGCCATGGTGCCACCTGCACCAATAATCTGATCATCATTATGCGCACATAATACTAAGACTTTTTCCTTTACCATAACTATGAAAGAACTAAAGCGGTATAAAAAAGTTCCCTATTTTATACTAACCTTAACCATCTTAATTTCTTCTTTGGGTCGATCACTGCCATCAACTTCTACCTTTCCAATCTGTTCAATAATGGGCATTCCGATGACAACTTTCCCAAAAATAGCATGTCTCCCATCAAGATGTGGTGTAGGGCCTAGAGTAATAAAGAATTGACTCCCACCTGTATTAGGTCCAGCATTAGCCATACTTAAAATTCCTTTAGAATCATGTTTTAATCCAGGTCCAAACTCATCTTTAATCTCATATCCAGGACCACCTGTTCCATCTCCACTAGGATCTCCTCCCTGAATCATAAAACCATCAATAACTCTGTGAAATATAATACCATCATAAAATCCTTTTTCAATTAAATCTACAAAATTCTTTGTTGTAGCTGGTGCTTTGTCTTCATAAAGTTCAATCTCAACATTACCCATACTTGTTTCCATTAAAACGTGTCTGTTCATATTCTCTCCCCCGTTGTTATCCACATTAGTTTCCACAGAACCTGCACAACCTAATAGAATAATCAAACTTAGTAATATTAGCTCTTTTTTCATATTCCAAAATATTTTCCCAAATCCGTAAATACCACTAGACAAGTAGAGCTAAAGTATATAAATCTTCTCGTCTTATTACATTTCAGGAAAAAGGGGAAAGTAAAGTTAACATAAATTTTCTTTCGGAAAATCACGAAATGAATTTAAGCTTCCTTTACTGAAAGGTCTCTTTTTCTTAATCCAAAGTTTAAAGAATTGAAAACTTTGGAGGTAATCGAAATGAATAAGCGAGAAAAAATAATACAACTGATCAAACAAGATAAATCAATAAATCATATATCCAGAACACTTGAGGTAGGAAAATCCACCATTTACTACCATTACAAAAAGATCAAAGGCAGAAAAATCAAAGAAGTGAAGATTAATGGCACAGATGACATGATTGGTGAATTTATAGGATTATTTGCAGGAGATGGGTGTTTTTACAAGGCAAAGAATTACCTTTATAGAATATATTTGATTTTTAATATCACCGAAAAGAATTTTGTTTTAGAAACTAAAGATTTACTAACAAAATTATTTGATAAATCACCATCTATGTATAGAAGCCTAAATACGTTGATTCTTTTATATAGATCAAGAGACATATTTGATTTCATAATGTCCTATTTGCAGTGGAGTCCATATAAAAGAAAGGCTCATACAATTTGCCTGAGGAATCACAACCATTCAAGAGCGTTCAAAATTGGTTTCCTCCGTGGAAATGTAGACAGTGATGGTCACATTTCAAAAAATGTAATCAGTTTTGCTTCCTCCTCTCCATATCTGATTGATGATATTCGAAAGTTCCTTTCAGATTTAAATATCCAACATAAATATAGAGAGTATGAAGAAAGGAGAACAAATAGGGTAAATATGCATCATGTTAGAATTCTAAAAGAAGATAGAACGAAATTTATGTTATTAATCAAACCAAGAGAATTGAAAAATTTAAAAAAGTATGCGCCGGCTGGGATTTGAACCCAGATAGATGGCTATCGACTTTTCCGAAAATTTCGGAAAATTGGAAGGCCACAGTCATGCCATTAGACCACCGGCGCATTAGATAATAGAATGAATATCTGCTTTATAAAACTGACGTTTATTTCTCTCTTTTAACAATAAAAATCCAAGCAAGAATTGCCCCAATAATATCAGCAACTAAATCCATAGAAGTATTAATATATCCACCTACTCCTGTCGCAGGCATTACAACTACTGCAGCAAACTCCAAAATTTCATTGAGAGCTCCTAAACCGAGTCCTGCCATAACTACAACAATACCCACACCAACCCATCCATGCTTTTCAGATAAATGAGGTTTCAAAACTTCCCACATGACAACAGTAGCCACAAAAAATCCAACGATATGCACAAATTGATCATATCTAAAAATATTATAGGTATCATTTAACCTTAAAATCATAAATTCATACAATCTACCCTCTCCAACAGTAATCCATCCACCAGACATATGCAAAAATCCCCACAAGGACAATCCCCATACAGCAAATGGACTATAATCAATCTTATGACTACTCTTCAAAAGGACCCAAAAAAAGAATACAACAATACTCACATAAAACACGAATTCATAATTTTTCTGGCTAATATAGAATATTCCATAAAATAGCAGATACAAAAAAGTAACTAAGGCTACAGTCTTATATTTGGGTTTAATCAAGCTCACGCCTTAAATTAGAAGTAAACCTATTAAAATCTTCCTCTTTTACACAGAATCCGCAAGCTTGTTCGTGTCCGCCACCATATCCTTCAACACCAATAAGACTCTTATCCAGAATGGGCGGAAGTTTCATATGTTTCCCACAACGTAGACTTCCTTTAACTTGTCCACCTTTTTTCCGAGCTACGAGTACAACCTTCTTAGGATATCGATAAATCAATTCATTTGAGACATCAGCACTAAAGGACATAACATTTGCGTCGTAGATAAATTCAACAAGAGTTTCGTCCTTAACCGCTTCTCGAGCATCTTTCCACAATCGTTGATACAGTTCATTGATAGTTACAAACCGTTTCCAGATAAACTTTCCTTGTGCAGTAGTCTGACCTAAAATTTCCTCAGGGTCATCTATCCGAGTTAACACTTTAATATATTTCATAGCATCGTTAGTAGTCCCTTTCAAAATAAAACTAAACACTCGAATTAATGTACCCAAACGTGAATTGTAAATAGCATCAGGTGCAACATTAATTTTTTTATCCAATAACTTAGGATATGCCTTCTGGAAGGCTTTAACTGTATCCGTATAGAACCAATCTGCAGTAATACCTAAGGCAGCTATCCATAAATCTTGTTGAACGGCTCCATAACACAATTCAGCTGTAGGACAATGCTTTTCTTTATCTGCTAGTCGTGGATTAAAGTATTTGACATTATTAATCTCTGCAGGTCCGTGATGATCAACCCATATAACAGGTCTTTTACACTTATCAACAAACTCTTGATCAACAACAGCAACATCTAGAATAAAGATTTTATCAGGATTATACTCTTCAACTTTAGGTAGTAATGTTTCATCTAATTTAGGATGAGTTTTAACAATAATTCCCTTACCTTCTCGTTTGTATCTATAAAATAATAAAAATGAGCTTAATCCATCCGGATCATCATCGAAAAAGAACAAAGGTCTCTGACATTCGTCTAATTCTTTCTTTAAATCTTTGTATTGTTTGTCTGTTAGCATTTTTGGTCCGAGTATAAAAAAAATACACTAAAAATAATGAGTATAACTTGGTTTATAAAGTTATGGTTCACGTCTTATAAGCCTCGAGTGTATACATCACACCTTCAGTTTTATTTGGTACATTTCCCACAGTAGAAAAACCACTTTTACTTAGAATATCCAAAGCCACATCTGTAGAAAGTAAAGATTGAGATCTACGTCCAGCTGTTCGCAAAAGTCTTTGACTTAAAATCTCAAATTCACTTTGATATTTCTCAAAAACATCTTGAGATTTTAATGACGCTTCTAATACCCTCACCAGTCGTTCCTGATCTCCCCCTTCTTTTCTAGCAGTAATAACAAAAACACCACCTGGTTTCAATACCCTGTGAGCTTCCCGAATATGTCCCTCATAATCATCTGACAAATGAGCAGCCATCATACTGCTTACCCCTTCAAATGCACAATCTTTAATTTCTTCCAAGTCAGCGATATCACCCTGAACAAAAGTTATTCGATCCAAAAACCCCTTCTCTTCTGCTTTGTCATATAGCTTCCTAAGAGACATCCCTGCACGATCATAACCTGTAACTGTTTTACCTGCTTCTAAATATTTAATAGTAAGATTGCCCGTTCCACAAGCAAGATCAATAATCGGATTACAATCTTTCAATGCTTCCATATGTATCATCATCACATCCTGATAATGCGCAGACAAAGGCAAAAGTAAATCATACACTCTAAGAAATTCACGATCGTCAAAAATATTTTTCAGTACACGAGGCATAATTAAGGTAATTTTCATATCTTTTATAAAACCTGACATTATATTCCATACATGCCCAAATCAATCCGTATTTGCCCCAAATGTAAGTCAACAGACGTCTCCAAAGACTTTTCAACCATGTCCTACACTCAATCATCCTTCTTCAACCAATACAAGTGCAATAAATGCAAGTACAATTCACAATTCTTCCCAGAAATAGATATTGAGAAATAATTCAACTATTTCCTAAAACTCTCTCTGCCATATCAATTTCCTTAACAGGCATCACAACCTTCTCCAATTTTTTATCTTGAATAGCTTTCCAAATCTTCTCCCCAACATCTTTTGCCGTAGGAAACCTTTCCATAATAAACAAAACCCTTTCTTTCTCAACTAATTTCCGAACAAAGCCTTTACCAGAAAATTTCTCCTCAACAGCTTTTACCCTAAGAAGTAAATCATCATAACCTTCCAATGTAGAAATTTTCACTTTACGTTTCAAATCCAACTCATCAATAATCTCATCAGTCATTTTACTTTCATGCATAAGAACACTTTTTATCATTTTCACATATCGTTCAGTTTTATCAAAATCCTCTCCTTCTAACCTTTGCCCTCTACATTTATTGACCTCAGTTAAAATTTCATCAGCCGCATCTTTATGTTCAACTAAAATCCATAACGGAAATAACCTACAATTCATAGGTCTACCTTTATAATTATCACACTTCAACCCTTTTCGAAAATTACAAGGTATACGTAAACCCAAATCGAATTCATAGACATCATCTTCCTGCGTTTGAAACGGCACAATACCAACATGTTTTTCAAATAACTCTACAACACTCATTCCACTCTCAGAGCCCATCCGAATCAAGTCTCCAACAGTCACACCAATCTGTGTAGCAGGATTAACACAACACTCTCCACAATCAAAACATTGAAACATAACACAACAAAGCTTATTAACTTTTTAATGATTGTTGTAATGAATGAGATTCAACCCACTCCGTGATAAACAAGTTAAATTCTCTAACATTAAACAAAAACTCACGAAAAAAGACTTCTTTGGAGAAGCTCCTGCACCATTTATCGGCAGATACAACTATCCAAATATTAACGTTGGCATACTCTCACCCGTAGACATCAAAGAAAACACTTGGGAATATGATGCACCAAGACATTGGTCTTCTCAAGATTATCAAATTCCCAACATCATAGACTTCAGGTCAGAATTAATCAACTCAAGATTTACTTCAAATGTAAAAGATGTAAATCTAGCACCAAAGATGCTTCAAATTACCCAAGAAGTAGGGATGGCCTCAAAACCAGTAGAAGTAGAAATAAACTTAGAGAAAAAGCCATTCTTCAGAGTAGACACAAATAAATTCGTAGCTCCAACCGGTCCTAAAGGACATATAGAAAGGGCGAGAATAACATCCAACTCAAAAATTTCCTCAAAAGTAGAGTATGTAGTAAATGACTATGGCCTTAAAGCAAACGATGCAGCCATTAACCTCTACGAAAAAGGATTCGACGAACAAGTTGTCCAAAAACTACTATCAGTAGGGACCCTAGGAATAAAAACACAGAGAAAACTTGTTCCAACAAGATGGAGTATAACTGCTGCTGACGACACCATAGGAAAACACATCATAACAGAAATAAAAAAAAATAGCGAAGCAGACTATCAAGCATACATGGGTGGTTATTTAGGAAACTATTACCTTATCATGTTCTTTCCAGAACCGTGGTCATATGAACTGTTCGAAACATATGCTAATGGAATCCCAGAAAAAAATCCAGACTACACTACAGACTTTGAAGTCTATGAAGGAAGAAAATCATACGCAAAAGACACCGTTGGCGGTTATTACACTGTTAGATTAGCAATCTTAGAAAAATTAAAGCAAATGAAACGCCAAGCTACCGCAATTGCCTTAAGATTCATAACAAATGAATACACCCTCCCGCTAGGTGTCTGGGTAACAAGAGAAGCAGCAAGAAGGGCCATGTCATCTAAACCCATCTCATTCTCTGACAAAACCTTAATGATAAAATACGCAGACCTCATAATAAAAAGAAAATTCAATTACAACATTCACCATCTATTAAACAACTCATATCTATACAGAAAGCAAAAATACCAAAAGAAACTAAGCGCTTTCTAGAAGTTAGGGCTTACAAAATAACAAAAAACCTAAATTTAGGGCTTACTTAAAAATCGCCAAAAAGGCGATTTTTTTTACACTACCCCCACTTACTAAATATCTTCTCCCAAGTATACATTAACTCATTGTAAAAGAACGCAACAATCTCATTATAGTCCTCACTAACTCCATCC
Organism: uncultured Methanosarcinales archaeon; assembly: GCA_964385185.1. Lineage (GTDB taxonomy): Archaea > Nanobdellota > Nanobdellia > Woesearchaeales > CALCXY01 > CALCXY01. The sequence goes on from CAYLOA010000007.1 coordinate 29,657, forward strand.
AAATCAGCCTTATGCCCTCTATCCAAAGCTGCATAATAGTGTTTCCTTTTTTTCTCTTCGATGATCAAAAGAGGAAACCTCTCCCTTATCAATATCAAGTTACTCAACATCCTGCCAGTCCTACCATTACCGTCATAAAAAGGATGAATTCTCTCAAATTTCTCATGAAATAAAGCACTTAAAACTAAGGGGTGTAATTTTTTCTTCCATTTTCTATACCATTTTAACAATATTTCCATGTCAGTCTGAACATATTTGCCAGGACTGGGTAAAAATTCAGCCCCGATAACTCTTACCCCTCTCGTTCTATAATCACCAGTTCGTTGATCAATTTTTTCCAAAATACCAGCATGTATTTGAACAATCACTTCATGCGTTATCTCAGGTTTCTCCTTTAACAGCCATTCAAATACTTCCTTGGCATTAATATGGTCATACACTTCTCTCAAGTCCTTCCCAGAAGGACTTTTCCCTCTATTCAACACCATGTCAGTCTGCTCAATAGTAAGAGTATTACCTTCTATTGTATTAGTATTGTAAATATAAACTGTCTTAAAATCTCTAAACATATCTTCAATGAGTTTTTTATCTAAATGCTTCAATTTATCTGAAAATTCCTTCTTAATCTTTTGCAAATCCCTAAGTTCCTTTTTAGTAAGAAATTCAACAGATTGTTTATTCTTAATTATCTTATCTAATTCATTCTTAGTGAAAGGTCCTTTTCCCAAATAAGCAACAGTCTTAGTCTTCACATTACCATTATCCCTATAAGACTCTTTCAGATAGTAATACTCCTCATTATGTATCTTCTTTTTCTCAACATACATAAGAAAAGTTAGGGCTTACAAATATATAAATATATCGATTTTAGGGCTTACAATTCAATAACTAGAATCTACTCCAAATACAACAAACCAATCATAACAGCTATTCCTAAAACCATAAAGAAAAACTGCTTCACTAATTTAGACATAGGATACACATCCTTCCTTAATTCTGGAATTAAATCACTCCCTGCAATATAAATAAATCCTCCAGCAGTAAAAGGTAATAATCCAGCAACAAATCCTCCACCTTGTAACAACAACACAATAACAGCTCCAATTACAGCAACTAAAGCACTCCCAAGATTAAACAATAATGCTTTACTACGAGAATAACCTGCATGTAGCAAAACTCCAAAGTCTCCAATCTCTTGAGGAATCTCGTGTAAAGCCACAGCAATAGTTGTTGCAACTCCAATCTGAGGACCTGCTAAAAAAGCTCCTGCAATAACCATACCATCAATAAGATTGTGTAATCCATCCCCAATAATATTCATAGTCCCGTGAGGGTGCGGATGATCATCTGAAGTAGGGATATGACAATGTCTCCAGTGTATAAAATTCTCCAAGACATAAAACAACACTATCCCAGAGATCAAATATAATCCAAATTCCAATCCTGATCCAAGTTGAGAAATACCTTCTGGAATAAGATGAAAAATCGCCCCACCGAACAAACTCCCAGCAGAAAAACTCACCATAAAGACCAATACCTTACGAAGTCTATCTTTACTAAATCCAAGTGTAAAAACACCAATAAGAGAAAGTAAACTAACTGCAAGAACAGCAATGATAGTATTAATCCAAACTCCCATACTCATCAAAGTCTCACCATCATTTAAAAAAGTATCGTATGGGAAAAAATACTACTGGACGTTGCCCTTATTTTTCGGCTAATGGTCCGAAAAATAGAAGGGTAGGCTCACTGTGTGAGCCACCAAGTCCAGTAGCAAGGCAAATTCTGTAACTACTCCAACACCACAATCAATAAAAACCACAAAATCAATATCTCTATATGGCAAACTTTTACCCATCACTACACAAATTAAGAGAAGCAATCTCTACATTACAAAAACACAGTATAGATTTAAACAAAGAATTAGACCGTTCTAAACAAGTATATGATTTCAAAGCAAAACAAGAAATGGTATATAGAGATGCATTCACTTCTTCATTACAAAGACTAAAAGATGAATCAATCCATCTAAACGCACATATCACCATCCCAAGTAACCAACCTATAATAAATGAAATGCTCCAATTAATGCCAGACATAGAAACAAAAGACTTAGAATCATTACAAAAAACGATAACAAAACTAGACCAATTATACAATAGATTAGACGTTCCAACAAAAACCAATTTCTCAACACCCCAATCCTTACCTACAGTTATTGAAGCAGAAATAAAAGCAGACTTAAACGAAATGGAGAAATGTTTTGCAAATAAATGCTTTAGATCTGCAGTTATCCTATGTGGAAGACTCATAGAAACGACTCTCCATTGGAAATATTATGACGCTACAGCATTCGACTTACTAGAAAAAAACCCAAACATGGGTCTAGGAAGTCTTATTGCAAAACTCAGAGAAAAAGACATCGAATTAGATCCAGCACTACAACAACAAATACACTTAATCAACCAAGTAAGAATATTCTCAGTCCATAAAAAACAAGAAGCATTCCACCCAACAGAGGACCAAACACATGCAATAATCTTATACACTGTCGATATTCTAAACAAACTATTCACAAAGCAATAAAACCTAGAATAAACAATAATTTTATAAAACCTTAATCTAAAAAGAACCATTATGGTCACAATCCAGCTAAATAATAAGGTATTTTACCTACTTCTAACCATATTACTAATAATTACAATTAGCTTAACTGTTTTTGCTCTTACCCCTCTTAATGGTCATGATGTTTCTCAGATTGATTTTAACAGTCAAATTCCGAGTCTATCTGTTTCCGGAACAGCTGAGTTAGGTATCCTTCGCCTAGCAGACACAGGAAAAAACAATATCTCCTGGGATATCCAAGAAGAATCTAATAATGACTTAACTTTCAAATACATGATGGAAAAAGTTAGAATTACTGCTATGGGCGATGTAGGCATTGGCACCATTCCCTCAGCAAAACTGCATGTAGCTGGAACTCTAAAAGTGGACGGAAATACTGACATTACAGGCAACCTTAATGTGGATGGAAATATAATATCAAAAGGACACGATATTACCAAGACCAAAGTAGCATATGCAAATGACCCGACAACAAGAGTGATAACTTCCGGAAACCCATCTGTGATTGACCCTAACTTAGTTGCAAGATTAGATGTAGATAAAGATGATTTGATACTAGTACAAGTCAGTCCTATCAATCTTTTACATACAGGAGGAGGCATTTGCTACATGAGAATAATACATACTTCAGGTCCAGCCGAGATAGTAAATTCCCCTAGAGAAAGCGATTGGGTAACTTCAGGAGGAATTGGGTGGGGTAGTGGATCAACTTTAGCACTCTTTAAAGCAACAAACAGTGGAAATGTGGAATTTAAAACACAATGGCATGGAGGTGGTCCAGGCAAGTGTCAGACAGTTTACAGAGCTATGATTGCGTATGTAATTGGAACGGCATAATCTTTTTCTATCAAGCCATAACCTTTAAATAACTCCCCCCTTCTCCAAACAGCATGAACACCAAAGAATTAAAAAACCTATACCTAGAATTCTTCAAATCCAAAGACCATGCCATAGTCCCATCAGCATCCCTCCTCCCAGAAAACGATCCAACAGTCCTATTCACAACTGCAGGCATGCATCCCCTAGTTCCCTACTTAATGGGTCAACCACATCCAGAAGGAACAAGAATCGCAGATGTCCAAAAATGCATAAGAACAGTAGACATTGACGCAGTCGGAGACCCACACCATCTAACATTCTTCGAAATGCTCGGAAACTGGTCACTAGGAGACTACTTCAAGGAAGACTCCATCAAATGGTCATATGAATTTCTAACAAAAAAAGACTTCCTAAACCTCCCAATAGAAAACCTTTCCTTCACGTGCTTCAAGGGCGATGAAAACGCTCCAAAAGACACCGAAGCAGAAGCTGTATGGCTCGAATTAGGTATCCCAAAAGAAAGAATCTACTTCCTCCCAGCTGAAGATAACTGGTGGGGTCCTGCAGGAGAAACTGGCCCTTGCGGTCCATGTTCAGAGATATTCTACGACACAGGCAGACCACCATGCTCCAAAAACTGTGATCCATCCTGCTCATGCGGAAAGTTCTTTGAAATATGGAACAATGTTTTTATGGAATACAACAAAAACAAAGATGGCTCATTCAAAAAACTAGACCAAAAAAACGTCGACACAGGTATGGGTGTAGAAAGAACAGTCGCAGTCCTAAACGGCTTAGACTCTGTCTACAAAACAGACATCTTCACACCGCTACTAGAAAAAATCACCACACTCACAAAAACTCCGAATGATGAATCACCAAGAATCATAGCAGACCACGCTAGATTCGCAACATTCGTATTAGGAGATGATAGAAAAGTAATACCATCAAATGTTGACCAAGGCTACATCCTAAGACGATTAATCCGAAGAGCTGTCCGACATGCCAAAAAACTCGGTCTACCCTCACCTTTCCTCGGACAGCTAGCAACAATAATCATCGACCAATACAAAGACGAATACAGTGAACTCCAAAGAAACAAAGAGTTCATACTAGACGAACTAAAAAAAGAAGAAACAAGATTCTCCGAAACACTAGAAAAAGGACTAAGAGAGTTTGAAAAACTTGCAGGAGATAAAAAAATAGAAGCAAAAGAAGCTTTCCTATTATTTCAATCATACGGCTTTCCTATAGAAATGACTGTTGAATTGGCAAAAGAAAAAAACATCTTAGTAGATGAAAAAGGATTCCAGCAAGAATTCAAAGCACACCAAGCTCTCAGCAGAACAGGAGCTGAAAAACGGTTCAAAGGAGGCTTAGGAGATACCTCAGACGCTTCCATTAAACTCCACACAGCAACTCACTTACTAAACGAAGCATTACGAATTGTCTTAAAAGATAACTCAATCAAACAAAAAGGATCAAATATAACTTCAGAAAGATTAAGATTTGACTTTAACTTCCCAAGAAGATTAACAGTAGAAGAGAAACAAGCTGTAGAAGATACTGTAAACAAACTCATCCAAGAAGCTATCCCAGTCGAACGCCTAGAAATGTCATTCGAAGAAGCTAAGAAACTAGGAGCTCAAATGGAGTTCGACACCTACCCAGATAAAGTCTCAGTCTACAAAATAGGAGACTTCTCGCTAGAACTCTGCGGTGGACCACACGTAACCAACACAAAAGACATAGGCCATTTCAAGATAAAGAAAGAAGAATCCTCTGCAGCAGGAATAAGAAGAATAAAGGCGATAGTAGACTAACATGCCACTCCACATTGTCTCAACACCCATAGGAAATCTAGCAGACATAACTCATAGGGCTATTGCAATCTTAAAAGAAGCAGATTTAATTCTAGCAGAAGACACAAGAAGAACACTAACTCTATTGAATCATTACAAAATAAAAAATAAACTCCAATCATTTAACGATCACAATAAAGAAAGAACAACTCCCGCAATAATCGAACAATTAAAAGATCAAAATATAGCATTAGTCTCCGACGCAGGAACACCTTGTATCTCAGATCCAGGATTCTACTTAGTAAGAGAAGCAATTAAACACGATATCTCTATACAATCCATCCCAGGACCCTCAGCTGCAATAGCAGCACTATCAATCTCAGGCCTCCCAACAGACAAATTCTTATTCCTAGGATTCATCCCAAAAAAGGGAAGAGAAAACTTCTTCCAAAACCTCCCAAATAAAACAACAGTCATTCTCTACGAATCTCCTCACAGAATTGAAAAGACTCTCACAATACTAAAAGAAACCCTGCCAGAGGCCCAACTATGCCTCGCAAGAGAACTCACCAAGAAGTTCGAAACAATAGTAAGGGGCACACCAGAAGAAATCCTTAAACAAGCACCATTCAAAGGTGAAATAACGTTACTTATCCATAAAAAAGGGTAATTTTATAAATACATTTTCTAAAATAGAGGTTTAAGGGGTGGTAAACGCAAGTATGTTGTTCTAGACATACTGATATGCTGTTTCTATCCTCTAAATGAATGAAAGAACGGAAAGAACTAATCCGACATTTGCATAGGAAGAAGTCCTTCTTCAGAGGTTTACCTAGTTTCAAATCTATTTTCACAGGGAAAAACATAATCATCTTAGCATTTCTCATCTTATTCATCTCTTCAGTAACTTTATACGCAAGATTTGAATTCGCTCCAGCAATCCAACAAACTAACAACATATACTTCGAAGCGTTTTACTGGATGGTCACAACAGCTACCACAGTAGGATACGGTGACATCACACCACAAACTACCGAAGGTAAGATACTAGCCCTAGTAGTAATGGTCTTAGGAGTATCCATGCTAGGATATATCCTCTCACAGCTAACAAAGACATTAGTTTCAGCAAACATTGGAAGATTCTTCGGACTTTCAACCATCAAAGATTCCATCGACTATATCATCTGTGGCTGGAACGATATTGCAAAAGCAGCCTTTGAAGAAGTAAACGACCTCAAAAGCAACATAATTATCATATCAGAAAATAGACCAGACGTCCAATTCTCCAAGAATGTCCAGTATATGGATGGAGACCCTCATGACAGAACCATATTAGAAAATGCAAACGCAGCAAAAGCAAAAAATATCCTCTTATGCATGAACAACGATTCAAAAATACTTTTAGCTATCCACGTCATACGAGAATTAAATCCCTGGACAAATATCATTGCAAAAATGAATGATCCAAGCTATATCCCGATGGCAGAATCCGCTGGAGCAGACCAAACCATCGCTCCAGCAGCCTTAGCAGGAAGACTCCTTTCCATAGTTACCAATCAACCCTATGTAGTAAAATGGTTCTTGAAATCAACATCACTTTCCATGCATGAAAAGTTCGTAGAATACCCTGTCCATGACAAATCCCTATTCGTAGATAAAACAGTAGCAGATATCAGAAGAGATTCAAAACTAAAAATTATAGGAGTAGAATCAGGTGACGGTTTTGAAAAAATACCTTCAGATACATACTCCATAAAATCAGGAGATAAATTGATTATGATGGTGAGCAGCTAATGGATGTAAATAATGTAAACATAGTAACGATCTCTTTCATAGCAGCAGCAATAAAGCTTCTCATCGCAGGCTACATCTACTCAAAGAATAGAAAAGCACATATTAATATCTTATTCGCATTAATCTTCCTCTTCCAAGGAATTTGGGATTTAGGAAAAGGATTCATGTGGATAACACAAACGAAAGACTTAGCATTCATGTTCGGAAAAATATCCTACGCTGGCTACATAATATCCATATTCATGTTTGCGCATTTCAGTTGGAAATACCTCAATAGAAAAAACATCTTTTCAAAGTCAAAACTCTCTACATTTATCTATTACACCCCTATGATCGTTCTCTTAGTTGCTCTATTCGCTTCAGACCTACTTCTAGCAGATCTTCTAGCTCCTGGTGCTATGCATATAGGATTTAACCTAGAACTATGGATGTACTCTTACGGAATATTCTATAATTATTTTTTTGTAGTCTTCCAAATACTCCCTTTCCTCTACGCATTTATTATCTTCATAGCAAAATACGTAAAAACAAAAGACACAGACTTAAAAAAACGTCTGAGATACATCATAGCAGGAGTATCATTCCCCATTATCATTGGAATTCCAACAGGAGTAATCCTCCCACAACTAGGAATACGACTCCCTCCACATAACAACATCCTAACATTAATAATGTCAGTATTTATCGGAATTGGAATATTAAAGTACAAATTCCTCTCCATCACATCATCACTAGAAAAACCTTCAAAAAATATTTCATTCTCCACTGATATTAAAAATTCAAAATTTAACCACGGATCTTCATATTTAATAGAAAATCCAGATTCAAAGGATACAGCTTATCATTTCTTCCTATATAACCTATACCAAGGAAATCATGGTTTCATCTTAACAGCAACAAATCCAGAAGAAATCAGAAAGAAATACGGCCTCACTTCAACACCCATTGCATGGCTCACCGATACAGAGACAGATGAAACTTCATTTGGTCACCATGATATCGAACAAATTCATGGCACGATTGAACAGTTTATGCAAGAAAATCCAAATTCATTTGTCATGCTTGATTCATTACCTACACTAATCAAACACAACAATTTCAGAAAAATTCAATACCTCATTAAGAGACTAAACATCTTAATTAAAAAACACTCAGGAGTCTTAATTGCTCCCTACGGTGACTTAAAGATTTCAAAGAAGGAACGTCTAGTCCTCGGTACAGAATTTACCTACAAGACTGCTAAAGGCCGTCTAGCTTCCTTAACTGGATCCATGATTGACCTCTACAAACAATCAGCAGGGAAAGAAAAATTCATCATCCTAGGATACAATACAGTCACAAAATCATTATTAGAGGAATTCATAGCTAGGAAAACACCTTGCACTTTGGTTTCACCAAAGGAAATTCAAATTCCCTATCCAAAGTTTGTCAAAATAATTAAGAAAGACCCCTTGATCAAAGAGGTAATGACTTCATTAAACATAGACGCCAGCAATGTAAATATCTTAATAACCTATGCATCTGACGCACACTCAATTCTAGCAGTAAACCTCATTAGACACCTCACACAAAAGGCAAAAGTCCTCGTTGAAGTAAACAGAGAAAAGTATGTAGACATTGCAAGAAAGGCAGGAGCAAATGAAGTCGTAGCTTCTTCAGCTATTGGAGGAAAACTCTTAGCCATGTCACTCTCACATCCCTCTGTAGTGGAATGGTTCATGGATTCCTTAACACCAACCAACAAAAACCTAGAGGTGCAAGAATTATCAATTTCATCAAAATCACCTTTAATAGGAAAATCCATCTTACAAGCAGATAAAATATTCCATAACTCCATGAATATCCTATCAGTCTCTAAACAAGGTAAATACGACCTCACCCATACAGACGATTACAAAATTCAAGTAGGAGATACCATTATCGTAATAGTTCACAAAATAAGACTAAACAAAGACAAGAAGTTGATGAAGTTCTTTAGGGTGTGACTCATAACCTAGCCTATCCTCTCACCTAATTCTTCAGCATCATAAACTTCAAGTTCATCTACAGCCTTTAATCGTTTCTCTTTCGACCATAACGGACAATTGAATTGTAATGCTAATGCAACATAAGCAGTATCTTTTACATGCTCACCAAGCAATTCATTCGCTTTCTTTAGCATATCTTTAAAATCTTCTTCAGGAACTATCTTAACATATTTCTTATAGAGCGCTAGGAGAGTATCAAATTCTACTTTACTTAATTTAGATTTTTCTAAGAGCTCAACTCTATGATTTTCAATTTCAGTAAAAAGTCTTTCAGGTGCAACGGGTTTTATCTTTGGCGAAAATAATAATTCAGCAGTCTTTCCTTTTGCCAATAGTCCAGCACAAAGAACATTGGCATCAACTACAATAAACATCTTATGCTATGTCATACTTCCCCTTATATTTTTGATGCATTGATCTGGTAATTTTATCTGCAATCTTATCACTATCAGCTTTATCCAATTTGCTTTTGGCAACAATCTTCTTAAAAATCGTAAGATCTACTAACCTATCCTTTATAGCTTCTCTAGCTACCTCCGACCAATTAATGAATTTCGATGCATCCATATCTTTTTTCATTTCCTCAGGAACTGATAGTGTTATTGTTGGCATATTCATCCCTCCAAATATTTAGTTAATACACATAATTAAATATAATATATAAATCTTTCGGTTCTAGAGTTCTTCACACATCTCCCATAAAGCCCAAAACCATTTCTTATAGGAGTCAGCAAGCTTATTACTAATGAGCACAAACTGCACTAAGTCATCATCCACCTTATATGGTCTGAGTCCGGTAAAAGTAACCACCCTATCTCCAAATATATCAATGGCACTTGGCGTAGAAAACTCCTTTGGCAAAAAGCGTGCCTGTTTCTTATGCACCTTTACAGGGCTTGCCCCTTTTTTCCTGATATCCTCTTTCATCTCCCAATCAAAGATATGGTATCCAGTAAGTTTCATCTTATTGAACTCTTTGTAAAAACGTTCACGGAAAGGTTCAAGCCTAGGATCATACCACCCAGCCTTAGCCCCAATAAAGTAAGCATCCTCGCCAACATCCAAAATATCTTGCATATAGTTTCTAAAACCTTGGATTCCTCGGTAGGTATATGCTTGCTCTTGCTGTTTCAAGGAAGCAAACATTTTCTGCATAGCAGGAAGTATCTTTTCCACTCTGCCTTCCTTCTCACGAACAATAGTCAGCAATCTGTCAGGGTTAGTTTCCTTAAACTGCTTCTCTCCTTTTATGATAAACTCTGCCACTAACCCTTTATCCATCAGTTTACTTAGTGCATCATAGACATTACGACGGTGAACTTTACTTTTAACAGAAATAGCATGCACATTAACTTCCTCAAGTTGCAACATAGCCTCATACACCCTAGCCTCATTTAGGCTCAGCCCAACCTCCCGCAGCACTTCTTCATACATACACTTCCTTCTCCCAACCAAGCATAAAAACCTTTCTATTTTGGTGGTATTCACCACCCCTAACCTTTATATATACCCTATAATATACTATTGTTAAGTAATAACAAACTGAATATCACAAAATATTCTGTTTGTAATAATTCAATAAAATTAACAAATAGCGAAAGCTATGGGGGAAAGAAAATGGAATGGATAACAATATCAAGAAAATATGAAATACGTCCACGGAGTTATTTAAGGCATGCAAGTTTGAGAGAAGTAGAATTACCCGGAAGAGATCTTAGGAGTATTGATTGTGCTGGAGCAGATTTAAAAAATGCAAACTTTAATGATGCAAATTTATCCTCTGCACACTTTTACAATGCACACCTTGAATCCACCAAGCTCAATAGAGCAAATTTAAAACGTGCAGATTTTGAAAAGGCAGATTTGACTTTTGCAGAGTTGAAGGAAGCAGATCTACGAGAAGCTTATTTTGCGGACGCTTGGCTTGATCGTACTAATCTTGAAGGATCAAATCTCGTAAAGGCATGTATGAATAGTGCAAAATGCGATGGTTCAATTTTTAAGAATGCAAATCTTGGTAGTGCAGATCTAAGAGACGCTAGTTTTGTGAATGCAGACATGGAAGGAGCCACTTTTTGGTTTGCAAATCTAGAGAATGCGGATTTTAGATACGCAAACATGTTAGAAACAGACCTTCAATTTGCAAATCTTAAAGGCATGATCATCGACGGTCCAAATGGAGTCATCTATGAATTGCAATAAACAATTTTCCTTTTTTATTTAGTTAGGTAACAATTTAAAAAAACTATGGAGAATAAAAAATGTCATTAAGCAAAAAATTTGAACAAGAGTTTAAAGAGAAATTAGCAGCGGGCGGTTATGTCTATGAAACAAATGCTGCACTGAAATCAACGCACTATTTTGGAAGTATGGGTGGTCCAGTATGGTATCCTCAGGGAGTGATCTATAGAAAATCTCAAGCGAGAATCAAAGGAACTCCAACACTACGATTCTGCATCCCGAACCAACCAACATCATTGCGTGATGCAGATGCTTTTCTTTATGCAGACAAGAGGCTAATTGAAACGCTTTTGCTTAATAGAATACAAAATTTTTGTGTTGCAAACAACACCTATCTGAGCTATGGGCTTATGGCAACACATGGAGGTTCAGTGATCAACGATGAAAGTCTAGAATTTGCTCTATCTCCAGAAGATGCAAGACGATATCAACATGTTCTTGCAATCCATGTAACTGCAGAGATATGGAAAAAACTGCAATCTCATGTAGACAGTCATGGACAGGAACGAAGAAGGGTGCGTTTCCCCTCAAGCTCAACTGAGCATGTAGTAGAACTTATTTAATCAGTAAAGATTATTCCATCCTATGGGCAAAATCTAAGTTGAGGCTACCAAGTAAAAAGGAACGGCTCCCCATCCATAGTCGTGGGGGGTGGTTTTAGAATGTAGGA
>CAYLOA010000008.1:0-40891 GCA_964385185.1 uncultured Methanosarcinales archaeon
GAAGATAAATCAACAAGAGCAGTAAACCCAGAAAAACTTGTTTGATCATTTCCCAAACACTTTTGCATCCATCTAGTTGGAGTGCTATTTGGCATAGCTGTCTTTAGTATATCTGTAAGATAATCTTCAGCAATTGCTACCTCTTCCTTTTTTGAAAAAGGTTCCTTACGTCCACCACGCCATTTCTCCATCAAACTGGGCAAAGTGTCATAAATACCACCTCCACACCGAGCTATAGCTGATAAAATTCCAATATTTCCTTCTATTCTTTGAAGGGGAGGTAATAATTCTCCTCCTCTCATTTTTGATACCTCTTGTTAATATTTCGCCAACCTGGACTAGCAGTAGGAGCAACATCTCCTCCCATTCCAATCGGAGGCCCCCCTGAAGATTTTTTTTCGTACCAATCCGAACTAGCAGTAGGGGCAACATCTCCTCCCATTCCGATTGGTGGACCCCATCCACCTGTCCCCTCAAAATCCTTCATACTGCGACTTGGAGGTCCTTGATTTAATCCATTTGATTTAATTTTTTCATCTATAGTTCCTTTGTCTTCATTTTTCATTTTCTCCATCTCCCTTAGACAATATTTATACAGCTCTCGCTAAGATAAGAGCTTTAGTTTAATTACAATTTAAAAAAACGACAAACTATGTTGCCGTTCAATTTTTCAATATCCAAATAAGAAATTATAGCTAGCAAAGCTAGCTATGAAAGACATGAAATAAATTTAAATTCCTTAAAAAGTTAAAACTAGAAAAACTAACAATGAATACAACCAGCACATAGTGCCTTAGCTCTCGTTATTTTTGTCATAGATAGTGGAGACTATAGGTTATATTTAAAACTTTTGAAAAAGAAAAAAAGAAATTATTTCCTAGCTTCTAACTTATTATACACCCAAGCAAAGACATACAATCCTAAGAATGCATCTACAAAACCATAGACTGCACCTATAAGACCACCAACTATGCTAATCTTATATCCATGATACACAGTTCCTAATAAAGTTAAAAACTCTAAACCATATCCTGTAGCCATAGAAAGTAATGTCAAAGCAAATAATCCTGCTCCCCAGACAATTCCACCAGCTAATCCTAAGTTTTTTGCATTTAATGTCATTTTATCACCTCTTATCACCATTTAGCAAGAAATCTTTAAAAAATTATTGTAAATCAAGCTCAACATATACAGGTAAATGATCTGAATAATGAACGGGAAGCACTTTTGCTTCTTTCACATCTAATCCTTCAGAAATAAAAAAATGATCTATAGAACGTTCTGGTTTATAACTAGGAAAAGTTGGACCCAATTCCAAACGAGTAAGGCCAGAATGTGTCTCCAAATCTCCCATCCTATGATAGGTACCTTCTGTATTAAAATCACCCATCAAGACAACTGGAGTATCACAACCACCCACCATACAGATTAATTCCTCTAATTGAATCTCCCGATCATCTTCATCCAAACTCAAATGAACGAGCAAAGTAGTAATCCCATTTTTATATTCTACTTTGAGACAAGAATTTTTGATTCCCTCACTAAATTCAAGAATTTCTGCTTTATTATAATCTTCTTTCGACAATAATGAATTGTAATGTCTTCTAAACATAGGAAAATTTCCTACGGGTCCCAAATATTTAGGACCATTAACAACACCCATCCCATCCGTTCACCCATATACTCAGCTTGATGAACTTTTGAACGAATGGTATCTCCATCAACTTCCAATAGCCCAATTATATCAGGATCATAACCTTCCAAAGCAGCCGTCATTTTTCTCAATGTAGACATTTTTGGACGCAACCAACGTGCAGGATTCAAATGATACCACTTTTTAGAAAAATTAAGACCATATTGTATATTGAAGTTAACAATTTTTATTGATGACATATGAAAAACAAGAATCACTAACAATTAATAAATACATGCATAGCTTAATAAACCCTCAACAGTTCTTATAAACCACAACAAAGGAGTATTCCTTTGATTAATTTAGAACGGAGAGAACAACAATGAACGACGGAGAATTTAGAGAACAAGAAAAACACAAAGCAACATGCTCAGATTGTGGTGAAGAATGCGAAGTACCATTTAAACCAACTGAAGGTAGACCAGTTTACTGCCGAGATTGTTTTAGAAAAAGCAAAAAGTTTTAGGACTTTTGTTTATAACGTCCCCTTTTTTCTACTTTTTTTATTTTATTTTTAACTTCACTACCTAGTTTTGCATGTTTTACGTAAGAAGCTAATATCAAAGAATACGCTTTCTCCCACACTTTCCAATGTTTACTTTCTAAAGCTTGTCGCAACAAATGTAAATCTACAGCCATATCTTCAATACGATGAGACTGAAAACTAAGTCCAAAGTCAATGAGATAAATCTTATCTGTAACAATCATATTACTAGTAGTTAAATCTCCATGGATAATGTTATGATTATGTAGTTCAGCAACAACCTTACCAATTTTTCCACATAACTTAGTATAGGTAGCATCTAACACATCAACAACAGGATTTCCATCAAGATACTCCATCTTTAATACAAACTCTTCAGATTCATACAACTCAGGAACTATTCCAGTAGGAGATAATTTCTTTAAGACAGCAGCTTCTAGTTTAGTTCTTCTTTTACGTAATTTAGTATCTAACTCAGAAATACGATAACTCTTTTTCACCCTATCCTTAATGAGAATCTTCTTATCTCGATAAAGCTTCGCTTCAGCACCCTGCATAAGTAATTTCATAATCAACAATATTCTATTTACATTTATAAAACTATCATTTGCATATCAAACACAAACCTTTTAAACTTTTGAAAGCAAAATCAACATATGAAACTCATAGATCTGGATGAGTGTGTTCTAAACGCCTTAGAGTTATTTCAAAAAACTAAACTTCCAAAACTAAAACATAATTTCAAAAGACCTTTAGTGGTTGGCAGTATGAACGCAGCCTTAACTGGTCAAATAATTATGCAGGACACCGATGCTGTATTTGCAGACGAAGGAACCTTTGAAGAAAAATTAAACACAGTCAAAGGAATTGATGGGTGTTTACTCCTCTCAGCATCTGGGAAAAAACATGCCCCTGTAATTGCTAAAGCAGTAAAAAAAAGAGGTATCAAAGTAATCTTAATCACAAATAACGACACAGCTCCAGCAAAAGCAATTGCACATGAAACAATCATCCTCCCAAAAAATGTAGAACCGTTTACTTACAATACATCCACATACATGGGAATGATTCTTACAAAAACAAAAGAAGATCCAAAGAAAATTCTTGCACATATTAACAAAATTAAAAATAAAATTCCAAATATGAAAAAATACAAAGCATTCTATCTTATCATACCTGAAGAATTTCCTTCCATACGTGATATGTTCTTAACAAAGTTCGACGAACTATTTGGACCCATGTTAACTTGTAGATGTTGGTCATATGAAACAACAAAACACGCTAAAACAGTAATTCCATGGGATAAAGAATTATTTATTAGCTTTGGTCATGAAAATAAAATATTTGGAAAGAATAGATACAATGTACCTTTACCAAAAGGTGCTTCCTACGCCACCCTTATGGCAGTAGGATATTATGTCATTGGACAAATTCAAAAAGACAACCCTGCCTATTTCAAAAAGAACATTGTAGCATTCACAAAAGCAGCTTCTAAATTATTCGGTTCTGATATACAACCAATTGTAAAATAATAGAATTTAAGCTTCAGCTTTCGCTTCTTCTTTAACTAATTCAGGTTTAACTTCTTGAGCTGCTTCTGCATTCAACATACCTTTTTTGATAGGCTCAATCTTCATCTCTCGAATTTGACAATGTTGCATAGGTACTATTTTACCCAACACATCTCGTAACTCATACTGTAACTTACCAGCAACAAGTTCTTGTACTAAAGTATTGTAATCGTTATTCTTTAAAAATCGAGTTAAGAAATCTTCAGTCTTCTTTCGTAGCTGAGTTCCCATAGATTTTGTACTTGCAAATCGTGTTACTAAAAATGGTTTTATTCTAAGATTTTTACCATCCTTACTTTTGAATACATAAGAAAAGTCAATTCGGTTTTTACCCCGTCTCATCATTCTTTTAATACTTGAAGCATTTAGTTTGTAACCAATACAGTGAGCTACACCTTTCTCTGCTTTAAGTTTATCAACTTTAAATTGAACTAGAATATTTTGCTTTTTAGGATCTCCTGTTAATTCATTCAAATTAACTCGAATACTTTTACCAAGTAACTGTTCCTTTTCTTCAACATGGGATTGACCAATAGTTGCATGCTTAAATGATTCATCTGCAACAATATCAAACCAAAGTTTCTTCTTAACCTTAGCTGCCTTTCCTTTAGCTTTAACTTTTGCCATTGTAAGTTAGAAACGCTAGGGGGTTTTTAAAGGTTTTCATTTAAAAATACAGGAAAATAACATATTTTTTTAAATAAGTACACACTTTTCAACCCATGTCAGATGAATTACAAGAAAATGACCAAAGATTAGACTTGATCAAAGAATATGCATCCCCTTTAAGGATAAATGCATTTACAGTTAATGATATCTATGGTCAATCCTGAAATTTACCTCAAAATAAGTTAGTTAGTAGCAATTTTAATCTCGCTCATGACTGTTCATTTGAAGATACTGAAGTCAAAGATGCACTCAATTCTGAACTTATAAGTCTTAGAGAATACTCCACGATTATAGAGTTAGCAAAAGCTCATTATAGGGGCGAAAATCTTGAACATATTCATGAAGAAACAATTCAAAATGCAGATACCATAACAAGAAATATGATTCATTACTCCTTAGCGTCAAGTAGGTATGGACAAAATAGTGCGGAAAATTGTTTTGGATTCTGGTTATCTGATGCAATTTTCTTTCCTAATTCAAAACAATATAGCGATGGTAGTTTTGAAGCATTCTGGATTGAAAAACCAGAAGTTGTAAAAGATAGAGATGGAAATATAACCTATGATTTACAAAAAAAAGATGCCGTGCCACTATTAATTTCATCTAGAACGGGTTATGCAGTACCAACAAAAAAAGGAATCATAAATCCTAGAACGGGATTTCCTTACAAAATTGATGATTCTGTTACCCAAGATTTTTTTATAGAAGAAGCTGAAAAAAAAGTACTAGAATTTACAATAGAAGCATATCAAGAAGATAAAGATAAACTAGCATTTTTGCAAGGTATAGATCTCACCGAACCTAGAATAGATGGTGTAAACCATCAAATTCAAGAAACTGTTAGAATCTTAAGACCATTCCACAATCTGCCTTTGATTACAGTAATTTTCCAAATTGTGGAATAATAGCTGCTAGAACATCAAATATCCAAATTAACGACTTCTAAAGCATGCTCTTCAATAAACTTTCTTCGAGGTGCAACTTCTTCTCCCATGAGAATTGTAAACATGTTATCAGCTTCAACTGCATCTTCAACAGTAACTTTCAAAAGGGTTCTTTTTTCAGGATCCATAGTAGTATCCCACAATTGAATAGGATTCATCTCTCCAAGACCTTTAAATCGTTGAATATCTGCCTTTTCTGAGGATTTCTTGGCTTCCTCTAGCTCTTTTTCACTAAACAACCAAGTAACCTTCTTACCTTCTTTAAATCGATAAAGAGGGGGTTGAGCAATATAGACATATCCTTGTTCAACTAATGGTTTCATTTGCCGATACAAGAATGTCAAAATCAAAGTTCTAATATGTGCTCCATCAACATCTGCATCCGTCATGATGATAATTTTATGGTATCGTAATTTACTAATATCAAATTCTTCTCCCAATCCAGTACCGAGAGCACTCGTAAAGGTAACAATTTCATTATTTTTCAAAATATTGTGAAGTCGAGCTTTCTCAACATTCAAAACTTTACCTCGCAGAGGCAAAACAGCTTGATATCCTCGATCTCTTCCTTGCTTTGCACTATTATGAACAAATACTCCTGATGCTAAAGCAAAATTATGTGTATTAGGCACCTCAATGTCATAAACATCAATTTTTTTGTGTAATTTCTTTATGCTTATAATTTTATGATTATAATTCATAACTGCTTCTTTTGCAGCAAATTCATCACCTTGAAAATATCTTTGTGAAAAAGTGGAAAATTTTAATAAAGATTTATCTTTAAGATATTTCCTATAAGAATCATAACCACCAATGTCCATTTTTCGATATACATCATAAACATAACGGAGAGCTTTAATAGTTTTATCATAATATGTTTTCTGTAAAGCTTCTTTTCGTAATTTTCTAAATTCAGGTGTCCATTGTTCCTTAGTTTTTTTAGATCTCCAAGCTACAAGGGATGTATCTTTCCATTGTTTCTCAGCTTTGCTAGATAACTCGACTCGTTTTTCAGGATTATCTTTGAAAAATTGACTCACTTTTTTTGATTGCTTAATCCTATTTGATGAATTATCCCAATAAATCTTTTGAGCTTTTTGTAAACGTTCTAAATTCTCTTTTCGATACTCTTCATTAGTTGCATAAAATTCAAGATATTTCTTTTTCATATAGTCTTTATAATGTGGATCTTTCCATTGTTTCTTCGCATTTATACTAAGAATTTCTCTGGTTTTTGGCTCTTTCATTCGATTACTCATCTTTACTCGAAATTCTTTCGTTTGTCTAAGCTCTCTACATTTTTGCTTAATTTCATCAGTATGTAATGTTTTTTTTGCATGCTTCCTATGCAAATTTAAATGTTCATCCTTATTTAACTGAATTATATTAGATGGATTGTTATTTCGTTTATCAAAGTCAACGTGATGTCTATGACAATTCACAGATGAAGATTCATACACATCATTATCAATATTCCATTGGTCTGATAACATATGTGAAAATATCCATCTTGCATCTTTAGGATCAAAAACCATCTCGTAACCTTTTATAGTAATTTTATTCCCTAATTTTGAAATTTGTCGATTTAATGGCATAAGAGAATCTTTAATTGTCAAATCCTTAGCTTTTCGAAATTTACCATTCCTAAGCATAAATAAATGATCAGGTGTACATGTAATAAATTCTCCAGAATCTAAAGTCAATTCTATAACATCTGTATTTTTCTTTGTTATCCTAGGATGTAAAATTTCTTCAATTCCTACAGAACCATTATCCTTAATAGTATAACAAAAATTCTTAATCCCTTTTTTTGTTTCCTTAACCAGATCAATAAAAGACACATCCCTACCATCTACTAATGCAACTTCGGTATCTCCAGAAAAACATCCACCAGCTGAATCTCCTTCTACAATATAAACTTCAGTTTTTGCTGGATCTCTCTCAGAACAATCTGCAAGTTTTCCAGGTAAGTTTCCAGAACTTAACACTCCTTTCCTACGAGTCAGATCCCTAGCCTTTCGAGCTGCATCTCGAGCTCGAGCTGCATTTATAGTTTTTTCAACAATCATCCGTGCAACTTTTGGATTCTCTTGTAAAAAATCTCCCAAAAGTGAACTCGTCATAGAATCAACAGCGCCTTTTACTTCACCATTACCTAATTTAGTTTTTGTCTGACCTTCAAATTGAGGATTGGCTATTTTAATAGAAATTACTGCACTCAATCCTTCCCTGGTATCATCTGAACTTAATTTTTCTTTATCCTTTTTCCCATTACCCACCATCTTATCAATATAAGAGTTGAAGGTTCTTGTTAATGCAGATTTAAAACCGGCAAGGTGGGTTCCACCTTCAATAGTATTAATATTGTTAACAAAAGTAAATACATTCTCATTATAACTATCATTGTATTGCATACCTACTTCCATAACAATATCATTAGCTTCTTTTTTGAAATACATAACTTCATGTAATTTATTTTTATTAGTATTCAAATATTCTACAAACTGCTTTAATCCACCTTCAAATAAAAAAGTATTTTTCTTTCCTGTCCGCTCATCAACAATAGAAATGTTAATCCCTTGATTCAAAAACGCTAACTCTCTCAATCGGGCTGCTAACGTATCATAATGAAATACAGTTTCTGAAAAAATCTCTCCATCAGGAAAAAAGGTAACTTCAGTTCCATGATCTTGAGTATCTCCAATTTCTTTTAACTCAGTAGTTGGAGCACCTTTTGCATAACTTTGAGTAAATATTTTTCCATCTCTTTTAATTTTAACATGGAGAATTTTTGATAAAGCGTTTGTACAACTCACTCCCACTCCATGTAATCCTCCGCTGACCTTATAGATTTTTTTACTAAACTTTCCACCTGCATGTAATTTTGTTAACACAACTTGAACTGCAGGAATCTTTAATTTAGGATGAATATCAACAGGAATTCCTCTTCCATCATCAGTAACCGTAACAGAACTATCTTTATTAATTTTTAACACAATATTTTTACAAAATCCTGCTAAAGCCTCATCAATACTATTATCAATAACTTCATACACAATATGATGGAGTCCTTGAACCCCGGTAGAACCAATATACATCGCTGGACGCTTACGAACAGCCTCTAGACCTTGTAATACCTGAATATCTTCAGCTTTATAGTTAGATTGCCCTTCTGCTACAGTAGATGCGTCTGCAGGTTGAATATTTTTTGAAGAATGTTCTTCATTAGTCTTTACTTCTTCAACAGATTCAGAAGATACTTCTTTCACTTCAATCTGAGGCTCTTCACTAGATGAAGGATCAGATTCCGGATTGGTTTTATTACTATCTTCAGTCATTTTTGTGTAAAATCTAACGAGATTTTCCCCCTTTAACTAAACTATACAGGTAGTAATCCTTTATATACTTTTCGTTGTTAAAAGGGTAATACAGAGCCTGTACTAGCTATATTCGAGTACTTCATGATACATATAAAGAATAAAAAAAGAAAAAAATATTAAAAAAATCTTAAGCTTTGCCTAAAATCCTGTAAGCTTCGATTCCTGAAGGAGCTTTTGCAACTGCAAATTTTCTTCCTTTTTTAACAACAATCTTCCATTCTTTTGCAAGAAATTTTTCCTTACCTTTTACGTCATAAAAGGAAAGCTCGTCACCAGGTTTGTATACAGGTTTTGGTTTATCGTCTGCCATGTCTTCACCTCCAATAAATGATCATATAGACTAATATTCATTCTTAGCCTTCCTTATATATAAATGTATAGGGTAATACCTTTAAACGGCTCTTGTCACCACCTATCTTGAACAAAATCACTAAATTACAGAAATAAGACCACTCATGAAGATATCTTCTTGCTCATCAGTGAACAAAGGATCAAAATATGAATAATTTCCAGGTGTGTTAAAGGTATAAGAAAAGGATTCTCCTTCAGGAAACTTATCTGAATTAAACAATCTTCCCAATTTTCCTTCCTCTAAAGTTTTAGTCTGAATACTATACACACTATGCCATGGTTTAAACTTATCCTCATTAAACCAAGTAACCGTCGTGCCTTTCTCAACCGTAGTCACATTAGGAATAAAATTAAGATGAAATATTCTGATAATTTGAGTCTTAGGTTCTTCCTCAACTTCAGGAGAATTATTCTCAAACGGCTCTGCAATAACGATGGTTTGAGGAACATCTACCACAACAGGATTTAATTGTTCTTGAGATACTTGAGAACTACAAGCTACAAATAAAAACAACATTGCAAGAATAAATAGTCTTTTCATCTTCCCCAAAGAGGTGAAAGTGAAGAGATTATATAAAATTTGTCTTTATTTAGAAAAAACATAATTATTCAACCCATCACCAGACCCATCGAATTCATATTGCTTAAAATTAACACATTTTCGAAATCTGAGTTCTTTAAAATAATGATTCAAAATATTTCCATTAGTTGCGATAAGCACACCATCATCAAGTAATGCTTTTGAAGCATTGTTAATTATTTTAATAGCTGCCTCATCAGATTGAGAATAGCCATGAATACGATAATCTGAATTCTGAGAAAGTAAATTTGAATACACTTGATTCAAATATGTAAAATCTAAAAAATGGGGAGCCATGACAACATCAAATGGATATTCGAATGTGTGTAATACTGTAGCGTCTCCTATCCTAAGATCTATTCCAGCCCCATTCCTTCCAAATACTATAGCTTCTTCATCGGTGTCTATACCTATCCCAATCACACCCTCCTCATGAACAAGAAAGTCTGTCAATAATCCAAGATGACATCCAATCTCCAGTGCTCGTTTACCTTGCAAATCTCCTAAAACGTGAGATAATAAAGCGTAAGATACTTCATACCCCTTAAGATCTGTATTACTCTGTGCAAAAATAGACGCAAATCCTGTCTCTCTTGAAGGACTAGCTTGGAAAATTTGATCTTGTAGCTTAGAAAATTCAGGCGCCTTCTCTGTCAATCGGCTAGAATATTTCATAAGTCTTTCTTTGTAAGGCTCCACATCAACAGGAAACTCTTTTTCTTCATAATCCATACAAATTAAGAATAAAACCTTCTTTAAAAACTCTAGTATTCTCCTTTCTCTCTCAAATCATCCCAATCGAATTTATCAGCAATGAGATGTTTAGCTTTAATTCCTGTATCTGCAAAAATATCATATCCTAACTTTCGAGCATCATAACAAAAGAATCTATCATCAGTTGCATCCATTTTCTCAGAATATCTAAATTTAATCTTCTCTAGAACTTCTTTAGCTATAAGCATACATCCAAGACCTGCATAAGCAACCTCTTGTACACCTTCAGCCCACACTTCATCTTTAGTCATTAACCGACAAGTGCCCCAGAATCCTTTTTTCTCATGAAATTTATAGAGAACAGGTTTTAGAATAATATCACCATTCTGCAATTTAACATTATTAAAATAAGCACCACTCACGATTTTCTTATTCAATTTAAGCAAATCTTGAATAATACTAGGCTCAGGAATAACATCCTGCTCCAATGATAAAAAATAGTCATATTTCAATGCTTTTTTACGAAGAATATTCCTACTTAATACAATCCGATCTCTTGCTTTTTTCTCATAATCAATATGATCACTAGGGATATGCTCAATATCAAGAAGATGTTTATAGTTAATCTCTTCTGAATTATCCACTAATAAAATATCATAATTAGGATACATTAAATTCTTTACAATCAATCCATATTGCTTCAAACAATACTCATACTTATCATACGTGGGACATCCCACTAAAATTTTAGGAAACAACTCCCTATCAACATCAAAAAGTCTTTGTGGAGAATGTTCCCATTGTTTTTTAAATATTTCATAATTATCAAAAATTGCTTTTTTAGCTCGTTTAGGGTCAAGTTTTTTAGTTCCCGCTTCCAAATGATATAACTTTGCCTTCGGTTGATAAATATTCTTCCATCTTTTGAGTCTTGCTCGCAAACAAAAGTCAACATCTTCAAAATTCCCGTCGGGATACTCCACACTTAATCCTTGTAAACTTTCAAACAATGATCTTTTAAATAATGCACAGGCAAAACTCACTGCAGGGTATTCTACCATCCTATTTGTTTTCTCTGAGGGTTCTTCTCCTCTAAATACGTGATAAGGTTGTCTATTTTTATAACAGGCAACACCTGCATGCTGAAGAGTTCCGTCTTTAAACAACATTTGTGCACCTACAACACCTACTTTCCTATCGGAAAAGGTTTCAAGCATTTCCTTCAACCAGGGTTGATAAAATTCTATATCATTATTCAAAGCTAAAATATACTCTCCAGAAGATTCATTTACTCCTTGATTAATACTTATAGCAAAAGATTTGTTCATATCGTTCGTAATTACTTTTACATCAAACTCTTTTAACATTTCAGCAGTATCATCAGGAGAATTATTATTTACTATAATCACTTCAAACAAATCCTTGGGAGTATATTTGAAGAGTGTCTCTAGACATTTCTTAGTATAATGTGATTGACCACATACAGGAATGATAATACTTACTTTTACCATAGAATCAGGGAAGAATTGCCCTAATTAAAGCTTTGTGGTTTCTGGGGGGCAGATTTAAAGCTTGATGGATGCATAGTTGTAAAATAGGAAAATACAGAATTATATGCTCCTGGTTCAACTCCAACCGCCGGAACCCAATAGTGTGGCTCACGATTTTTACGATGACCATCTCGTATAACTAATTGGTCAGACTGTATTTGTATATTCTTTTCCTTGTATGTCTGCTTAATCCAAGAAGAATCCTCTTTATTAAACCATTTTCCCAAAAAGAAGGATTTTGCTTCTTGATTTTCATCACGAAATCGTAGAGCTACTGATACCTGTCCAAACTTTTCTATAGAGTATTTCATAACCTCATTTGCTAATTTCTCACCATATCCTTGACCTTTCATATCAGGATGGACATAGAACTTGTCAACATAGACTATCGGATTATCAGGAATTTGAAAAATTTTCAAAAGAGCCAAAGCCATTGTATCAATAGATTGAATCGCATAATCAAAAGGAGCCTCAAAAAAATCATCCAAGAGTTCCATCCCCGAGGATTCTTCTATCAAAGCCTTCATAGAATCCTGCATAAATGGAATGTCTACTGAATAATAATGCCAAAACAGTGGTGGGTCAACCACATTCTGCAATCCATGACGATAAATTGTTGCTGCCATAAAATAACAAAGTCCCATTTCCTTTAAAAACACTCTGACCGCATTTGTACAATATTATACATTAATGTCCAAAACAAAACATTTATATAGTTCATGAACTTAATTCGTCTATTACAAAGACCAATTGGGGCTTTTATCTTTCGCAGTAACAACTCAGCTTCAATAAATATGTGATGGGGGTCACATTGAATGTCACTAAATGTACTGAAAACTACGTAGATCAACGTCCAGATATTAGGGCATGTCTTCTTCAAAATTTACTCAATTTTTCTAAAGTAGCTCGAGCTATTCAGAAAGAACATGATATTAAAAACTTCGAAGCTATAGTAATCGCCCTAAGAAGATTTCAAGAAAAAATTCAAAAGAAAGAAGAAAACCTACAACCAACCATCAAACAATTACTTAAAGATTCAACAATGGAGATAAAAAATAAGGTGATGGTCACCATAGTGCCCAAAAGTACGCATCCTGATACCTTAGAAGGTCTTGAAAAGACTATTCGTAAAGATCAAGGAGTATACCACCTTATCCAAGGAACGACAACACTAACTATTGTTACACAAGAAGTGTACAAAGAAAAAATTAAAAAATTATTCGAAAATAAAATCATAAGTATGGAACATGATCTTGTAGATGTCACCTTAAAATCAGATGAATCGGTAGAAACTGCAGTGGGATTTTTAGCTTATCTAACAACTCTAATGGCACACATAGATATTAACATTATAGAAATATTGTCAGCTTGGACAGACACTGTAATAATTATTCACAAAGATGATCTTTCAAAAATGATGGAATTAACTAAGCTTTGGTAAATCACTCAAACTGCTCGTCTTCTTCCTCATCTTCGTCGTCGTCATCTTCATCGTCGTCATCTGCATCTTTCTCATCAGTCTCGTCAGCGTCATCATATCCCTTCATAAAACCTTCTTCTTCAGGACTAATTTCGTCGCTTTCCACGAGATCTCCACGAGAATCTCCATAGACACCGTCATCTGAGTCTTCTTCCATAGGTAAAATTCATTCGATGTAATATATAAGAATTATGGTTATATTTTATATAAGAATAATCTGAAATTCGCACCCAGTAGATAGATTTAAATAATTTTAGAAGACAATTAAGGTATGTGGTATTTCCTACTCATTGCAATCGGAGTTATATTCGCTTTTGTAGCCTGGCTCATAGCAGGATTCTTACATTTCTGGATCATTTTCGGAACCAATGCCATTTTAATCTTATTAATTGCACTAAGATCTAAAGCGGAACTCCATGAAAGAGAATTTGTAATTAGATACAAAACAGGAGCTATTATTGGAGGCATAATCACCTTAATTGTATTTTTCTTTAACATCTCATTACCATTCTACCTAATAACTACATTCATGATAACTACATTCTTAGCGGTAAAAGGTATGGAGATTGCTGAATGGCACAATAAAAAGAATCCAAATAATTCTATGAAGTTGTTTTATGAGAAACTAATCAGAATGTAACTACAAATCAACAAACTGGATAGGCTTACTACTCATTTTTATTTCTACAACATCTCCATGATCAAACTGTCTGACTTCATTTGAAGAATCTGCAACAAGTATACCATTCATTTTGGAAACAATTCTTAAACATCCTGTATGAGATAACAATTTCTTCACTTTTGTAGGCCCTGTTCGTTTCCCATAATACGGTTCCCGAACAACATATTGAAAATTCTTTGAACGCAAAGGTAATTTCTTCCCACCTGCAGATTTAATCCAAGCAGTACTTCCTGCACCTGTTCCCACTAACACTCCAGAACTTTTTTGAAACTCATCATCAATCTCATACGTTGCTGTGTGATAGGGTTCTTCTGTAGTGATTAAAAACTCATTTAACGCTAAACGTGACCATGGTTTTCCATTAATCCAAGCTTCCAATCGATGTACACTCACAAACGTTTTCTTTTTTACGAAATCTTTAGTAAAATTCATACAATTAGTTCGTGTAAAAAATCCTTCTCTGGTTCCTGGATCAGAGTCGACTCCTAAAATCGGAGTACTGTCTTCCACAACGGAAGCACAACGTAGGAAGGTACCATCTCCACCATAACTTATGATCATATCTATCCCTGTAATATGATTCTTAGTAAGATGCATCCGCTCCACAGAAATAAAGGAAATGTCTAATGCACGTAATCCATCTAACACTTTCTCTAATTTATCTTTCTCTTTCGTTCTATAGACAACAAGAACCTTTCGAATCTCCATAGGAATATGTTCTTAATTGGTTATTTAAAGATTGTGAATAATAACAATTAAATACTTCCACATTATTTACTATAATATGAATAGTAAAAACATGACACAATCATTGTTATTACTAGTTCTACTTCTATAGACATACCTTCCCTACAAGTCTGGTCAACAAGGGGGATGACAAGAAAAACTGAAACCTATTTTTATTTTTTGTAAAACCCTATGAGGTAAAAAAATGAAAAAACACATAAACGAAGTAGCAGACTTTGAGACAAAACAACCTGGTATAAGAGGCATCGTAAAAGATGTAAGTTCCAATAGCATTGTGATGATGCTCAAGGATGAAAATAGAACAAGAGTCTTTGTTCCAGAAGCCTCAATACTCTTTAAAGAAAACCAGATGGTGAGTGTGTATGGAAACAGAGAGCGTCCACAAGCAGTAGTAAACTACGAAACGCAGATAGCTTATATCAAGGACCCCTAGAACCTTTTTTATATTTTTTTAATTTTATTTTCTTCCATTTTTTAACAATGGCATCAATAAACTTCCAAGAAGCTTCAATCTCATCTGCACGTGTGAACAACGTTTGATCTCCCGTCGCAATATCGTGAATCATTTTCTCATAAGCATCTATACCGGTTGTCCCAAACTCTGTTGCGGTTGAAAAATTCATCTTCACTTCTTTACTCGTCATCTCTGTCCCCACTTCTTTCGTGTTAAAATAACAATTAATATCTCCACGAGGTTGGATATTGATATCAATCTTATTAGGAACAATAGGAAATCCAAAAATATTAGGAATTGCTTTGAAATACACCTTGACTCCAGCCTCTCGATTATGAAGCATCTTTCCTGTCTCAATGGTAATAGGAACACCTTTCCATCGTGGATTATTTACTTCCACCTGTAATTTTACATACGTCTCAGTATCAGAACCTTTAGCAATCTTATCTTCTTTAGTATAACCAACATACTGTCCCCTCACTACTTTAGATAAATCCACTTTTTTCAAAGATTTTACCACTTTAACTTTTGCATCACGTACATCTTTCTCAGAAAAACTCTTGGGTTTGTCCATAGTAACCAAACTTAAGGTTTGCATCAAATGATTCTGAACCATATCTTTGAAGGCTCCTGTTTCGTCATAGTAGCCTCCCCGTGTTCCTACACCAACCGTTTCATGGGCATAAATCTCAATCTTCTCAATAGAATCCCCATTCCAATCATTTTGAAACACAGGATTTGAAAATCTTAATAATACTAAATTCTGAACTGCTTCTTTTCCTAAATAATGATCAATTCTATAGATTTGCTTTTCATCGAATAACTTTCTAATCTCTTTGTTTAATTTCTTTGCACTCTTAAGATCATGTCCAAAGGGTTTTTCAAACACAACAGATACTTTTTTTCGATGTTGTTCAACAAATCCACAATGATCTAATTGTTCTACAATCGGAGCAAAGAAATGAGGTGCAACAGCCAAATAACAGATAATATTTTTCTTAAGGTTCTTACTCAGATAAGAAGGAATCATACAAATCTTCCCTTTATCTTGGAAATCTGCAATAAAATAACTAATTCGATCTACAAATAATTTTTTAGGACGTTTTAGAAATGAGGTAACGAAGGTTCGATAGTGTTGATCTTTCCAAGGACGTCTTCCCATTCCAATGATGTTAAAATCAACGCCTTTTTTATAGAGCTCATACAATGCAGGGATAAGTTTTCTCTTAGTAAGATCTCCAGTAGATCCAAAAAGAATGATTGTAAATGGCTCTATCTTGCCCCTCTTTTTTTCCATCTATACACCTAAACTATTGTTTTATGTCTAAATCTGTAATAATAATGTGTTCTTTAAGTTTGTTGACTACTTTCAAAGGACACTCTTCTACTGAAGTGCTCCCTTCAAGGTATCTTTCCATCGCTTCTTTCTTAGAAGCATCAAAAACTAAGACAATTGCAACATTACTCTTCTCTATCATTTTCCGAGATGCTGTTAACCTTTCAGGAGGGGGTTTAGGACTATCATCCAAAAACATAAACCCCTCACTGTCATCTTTAATGGAATGATGATTAGGGAATAATGACGCAATATGTCCATCAGGTCCAATCCCTAACAATAATAGATCGAATGATAAATCACCTTGGATTTTCTCTAAAGTTTCATTATAATCTGATACCATTACACTTCGAGCTTCTTGATAGGGAATCGGATGGATATGATCATCATCAATGATTTTCTTTAAAGGATCAAAAAATAATTCTTTTGCTTGACGAAAGTTGCTATCTTCATGGTCTAAAGGGACTACACGATCATCAACAAAGAAATAATGAGCTTTTCCTAATACAGGATCTGCCCTATTTGCCAATTCTTTAAAAATTCCTACAACAGTACTTCCCCCAGAAAGGGCGACAACAGCTTCTTCTTTAGTATCAAGAATCTTTCTGAGATGTTCTAGAAAGATATCTGCAGATTTCTTAGTTATCTCTCCGAATTTAACTTTTAATAGCATTGTATAACCCTAACTGACCATAACGACAGAACTTTAAAAACATTTGTGTTTTAATTATAAATTCAAAGTTAATTTAAATCAAGTATAGAAATATTTATATAACTTCATCCTAGGAGTAAACTATCAGGGGGAATTCATATGACAAAAATAGGAATTGTAGGATTAGGAAGAATGGGGTATAATATGGTAGAGCGTTTGCTCAAACATAAACATACCGTTGTAGCTCATAACAGAAGTCCAGAGAAAGTTGATTCTATTGCTAAAAAAGGAGCAATTCCAGCGTATTCTATCAAAGAGTTAATGGATAATCTAGATGAAAGAAAAATTGTATGGTTAATGCTTCCAGCAGGAGATGTGACTGATAAAAATATGAAAGAAGCTCTTGAATTAATGAAAGAAGGAGATATTATGATCAATGGAGCAAATTCATTTTACGAAAATGCTGAGAAACACGATAAATGGTGTAAAGAAAAAGGAGTTTATTTCTTTGACTGCGGAGTTTCCGGTGGAGTCTGGGGTTTAAAGAATGGATATCCACTTATGATTGGAGGTCCAAAAGATCAATTCAAAGTAATTGAACCATTTATGAAATCACTATCTACTAAAAATGGCTATAAATATTTTGGTCCAGCAGGATCTGGCCACTTTGTGAAAAGTGTACACAACATTGTTGAGTATACTTATTTACAAGGCTTAGCTGAAGGGGTAGAACTCTTAAGTAAGTTCAAACATAAGATTAAATTAGACGAAGCAACTGAAGGATGGCAAGATTCATCTGTAGTGAGAAGTTGGTTATTAGATTTAACAACAATTGCATTACGAAGACCTGATTTTAAAGACATTGGAACTGAAATTGGTTCAGTAACTATAGAAGAATTGCAACACACCAAAGAAGCTGTGAAAGGATACGCTCCTGCATTTGATGTTGCTGTTAAAATCCGTAAAAGCAAAGGAGATGATTTTCAATTAGGAAAACGAGTAATCTCTGCTGTTAGAAACGAATTCGGCGGTCACGCAGTTGAGAAGAAATAAAACATACCTTTAAAAAAGAAAAAGGACTCTCTATCCATATGGATAGTACTCGAAGACAATTTGGTGAAAGTGTAAGAAATCTAGGCATAGGAATATGTAGTTTATCATTTCTTCAAGCAGAAGACAATGTTTCTGTTGAACAATTAATTGAACAAAATAAAAAATACCTAGCAGATACTTTCAGCATGTTAGATGAAATGGGAGATGTATATGACCATACTGTAAATGAATTAGATCGGAGAAATGTACATAAATGGGAATTTGCACATATACAATTAAGATATAAATTTGATCTAGTACGCCAATCAGGAAATGGAGAAATACGTCCCAATGTAATTATTAAGAGATATGAAGGACGTGCTGCAACATACATTGATCAAGATGGAGATGGACAATTAAATCATCTATTAAGGAAAAGAAATCTCGAAAAAATTGAATCAGGAGATATAGCTTCACTTGAAGTACCAAGTAATATTCAAATGCAAAAAGAGTATAATTATGCATTAAGAACAATTCACAATCATGTAAAAAGAGGATATTCGTTTGCTCAAAAGATAAAAGTCATAAATCAAAAGAAATAAATCCAAATTACCCACTTTTCCTATAATCTTTTAAATCAAAGGAAATTCCATTCTACATGGTTGAAAGAAATCGATTACTGACATATGTATTGCCCGTAGGATTTGCAACTGCTGTATCAGTTTATCTCCTATTTGATACTTGGCAAAAGAACCTTAGAGATGATACTCTGCAAACAACTGCAGACATATGTGACATTCTCAAACAAAATAATGATGCTGTAACCTATAAGGGTCAAAATGGATATACCATCACAATGCACACATTAACAAAAGATGGAATAGAATATAGGTGCATAAATTACTCAAATAGTCCTAAAGAAGTTTCTTTAACGATTCAGGATCCAACATCTAAGGAAGAACCTTGTGTCATGATTAGTAATTCTCAGGTAGTGTTAGAGAATAGTAATTCTCAGTCACTGCGTCAAAAAGTAGTATCAATATGGCAAAGTTATTAAAATAAAATAAAAATAAATCGTAGAGTTTCTGAATACCACGACAAACTAACAGGTAAATAGTTCAAATTGATGATTAGAGGGTAACGAATTCAATATGTAATCATCCTTTAAACTATTCCATTCTTTAAGTCCATAAAAAGAAACACCAAAAGCATCAATCTCTTTTTTATGCAATACAGCATTATCTCCTAATATCAATTCTCCAATATCACAACAACCTGGCTTTGTGAAATATTTAAAAATCGGATGATTAGCTCTAGCTCTATGTTCTTCATAAAAACCAACTAACATGACAGATTGGTGTATAGCATACAATTGTTCAACAGAGGGTTGTACTTTCATAGCTACTAGAGAATATAGATCATTTATTAAATAAATTGACAAATATATTCCAATAAGAATTAATCCAAATCAACAACATTACTTGTCTTCACTTTAATACCTAACTTTCTAACATTAGCTTGATCAGTAATTTCTTTGTTAGTAATAGACATAAATTCACTATACCCTTCAGGTTTTAATTTACGCATAAGAAATCTAAAGGTATCGATATGTGTCTTCTGAACCTTACCAAATAAGGTATGTTTACCAACACATCGATTACAGATGAAATTTTTTCCAATCATCTCTAACCATTGATCTTCTGTCTTGCAATTATCACACTTCATATCTTAATAACCTCTAGTGTATATTATAAAGCTTTCTTTATAAAATTTAAACAAAAAATTATTATAGTTTAAAGCCTCAATACATCACATGAAACATAAAAATTACGACACAGATCAAATTCTTTTACATTTTGCATATGCATTGGGATGTACTTCAATTATTGTTACTGTATTCATGATATTTTGGGCAATCTTACAATAAAATAGAACTATCTTCTATATCTATCTTGAATACCCTTTATAAAGGACTGAGCTAATATACATATTAGTCTAAACACACTCCGATATCAACCCTGATATCATGTTACAATTGAAAAATTGTAACGTTTGGAAATGTTCACATTTCCATCAATTTAACGCAATCAAAAGACGGGTTTAAGCACCTCTTTTCCCCGTCGATTGATTCTTTTTTTTCTTTATTATTATCAACTTTTATATACAAGTTCTTCCTAAATCACTCTATGGTCAAAGTAGAATCTTGGGGATATTTAGTAGCACTATTAGCTGTAATCGTTATAGGGACTAACTTTGTAGCCAATACAGACACCGTCGGTAGAGCTTATGGAGTTCTTTCAAGAGAAGATACTCGATGTTCTAATGGTGAAGCTTACGTAACTTGCTTGGATAACCTAAGAGATGCTAAAATATGTGACGAAATTCTTGAATCACCTCAAAATTTTCCAAATATGGCTCAAACAGACTTTGGATATGAAGGTTGTGCATAACTTTTTCTTCAAAAAATGACCAAATACAAACTATAATTTCTGTTTTAGTAAGCAATTATCAAAACCATTTTCTTTTCACTAACAAGTAATTATAAACATTTATATACTACCTGTATACATAAAGGTATACTAACATACACCATATGTCTAACTGGACATATGGTCTTCGAGACAACATAGCAGTGAAGAAATAATGTTGATCGATAAATTACATCAAATTAAAGTTAATTTGGGTAGCGAATTTGGCCCAAATTTTCTTTGCTTACATTCATAGGCAGGCGCAGTAAGGCGTCCAGATTTGGACACCAAACAACCGCTAGACGGCAAACAGCCTTATTTCCACAGCCTGCCATGATTTTTTACTATGCAAACCGAAACATTTCAAACAAACGTTGACTCCTGGATCAAAGAGATTAATGGACGAGTATCTAAATCTGAAGAAGCTAATAAAATCTTGACTGAAAATCAAGGCAATATTGAGCATAATTACGAATTAATCCATGAATTAAGAGATACAGTGGAAGAATTAAAAGCTGAAATCAGAAAATTAAAGTTAATTCAACTCTATACACTCAAAAAGAAAGTACCTGAGTTACAACATTAGTTCTAAGCAAATCTAAACAATTTGATTCTCAATATTCTTTAAAATATCAGACAATCCAAAGAATAGATTTCTATGTGTAACTTCAGAAGTAAACTGCTTTCCATTCACTAAACATTGGGCATGTAATTCACATTGACCATGACCTTCTTTTTTCTCATGAACTTTTTTAAGTGTAATTTTAATAGAACCAAACTTTGGAGCTTTCTCTGAAATTATTTTTACTCCATGACCGACAATCTTCCTAATAATAGGCATACTCCCTTGTTGAAGTTCTCTGAACCCAGTTAACTCTATCTGACTTCCTAATTGTATATCCTCAGAATCTGCCACCCCTGTTTGTTCCATCTCGATATTACATTTTAAGAAGTCAAGGTTTAAAAAGATTATGATAATACACTTTATATGAACGTAGAACCGTTACCAAAAGAATTCTTATTGAAAAGAGGCTACTGTTGTGGTAGTGGTTGCAAGAATTGTCCCTATGATCCTAAATATAAAGAAGGGAATACTAAAACTTAGGACATATCTGACATAAATGATAAAGGTAAATTTGGAAGCTCAACCTTACTATCTCCTACACCATAAAGAGTATCTGCCCAATTATTTACTGCCTGGACATGATAAATACTCAAGCTAGTAGAAATCTTAATTTCTCTGGGA
Source organism: uncultured Methanosarcinales archaeon (assembly GCA_964385185.1). Lineage (GTDB taxonomy): Archaea > Nanobdellota > Nanobdellia > Woesearchaeales > CALCXY01 > CALCXY01. The sequence goes on from CAYLOA010000008.1 coordinate 22,034, forward strand.
TCCATAGGTGTCGTTAGTAATCTATAAAATCTACGGGCCCCTCCTAAAAAAGTTTGCATTTCTATAAATTCTTGCCGTGTTGGAAAAGACTCAAGAATAGCTTCATCAACAGTATCTACAGAGCAAGATGCTAATCGATTAAAATAGGATATGGCATAAAAAAAGAATGCAGTTTTATGCTTCTTTTGTAAGGCTTCTACCCTTTTAGGAAAAAGAACCTGCAAAGCTGAAATAAACCCTTGATTTTTTTCAAAAACGTTACTATCAGAAGTATATCCATCCACAAACCCTTCAATGTTTTCAGATATAGATCTATCCTCTAATGCATAAGCTGCATCTAAAAGATAGCCAACAAGAGGTCTACATAACCCTAAAATATCTTCTCTGAAATTTTCATCAGGTTGCTCCGTAGATTCAATAACAGATCCAATTATTTGAGCAAGATCTGCCGAAGAAATATCCTCAATATCCCCCTTCACCTTAATTAATTTCATTCGGGGAAATCCATGGCCTTGCAATTTCCTCCAAAGTTCTGGATCATCTTCTTCAATCATTGTAAGAGATGTATCAACTAAATCAATCTCACTATCCAATATACTCTCATACAAATTTCCATTCTCATTATCCATAAGAGTAAGAATCATCTACCCTTTATAAAAATATTTTTTTTCCGCTCCTGAAACTATAGAACACACTTCCTAAACATTTATAAAACAATTAATTGACCAATGAGTATGCATAAAGCACTTATTATGGCAGGTGGCCGTGGAGAACGTTTCTGGCCTCAATCAAGAGTAAATATGCCAAAACAATGTCTTAAAATTCTCGGTAATACTTCTATGGTACAAACAACTGTAGATAGATTATTACCTATCTTCAAAAAAGAAGATATCTATTTAGTAACAGGTCATCATCTACAAAAATGCATCTCAGAAGAATGTCCTGATATCAAATATGTCATAGAACCGTGTGCAAAAGATACAGCAGCATGTATCGGTCTAGGAATTCTACAAATAACTCAAGAGGATCCTAATGCTATCGTCTTCATAGAAACTACAGACCACATGTATAACCAAAATGAAATCTATCATAACCATGTAAACGCAGCAATCGAGTTAGCAAAAGATGATAAAATAGTATTAATCGGAATAAAACCGTCTCACCCCCATACAGGGTTTGGCTATATCCAGCAAGGAGAACTCTACAAAGAAGTCAATGACATTTCATCATACAATATTCAAGAATTTAAAGAAAAACCAGATAAAAAAACTGCAAAAGAGTATATTGACTCGGGAGACTATCTCTGGAACTCAGGAATGTTCATTACGAAAGCTTCTGTTATGCTGGAAACCATGAAAAAGTATATGCCTGATTTACATGAAGCTCTTATGAAGATCAAAGAATCCAATTTCGATCAAAAAGTATTAGAGAATGAATTTCAAAAATTAGAGAAAATTAGCATCGACTATGGTATCATGGAAAAAGCAGAAAATACTATGGTAATTCGAGGAGAAATGCATTGGTATGATATTGGAGACTGGGATGCCATGGCAGTTGTCCATCCCAAAGATGATCGAGATAATATTATCAAAGCAAATTGGAAAGGAACCGCCTCTAATTGTATTATCTACGGAGATGAAGAAAGACTGATAAAAACTGAAGGAGTTTCCGATCTTATCATCGTAGATACAAATGATTCTTTATTAATCTGTAAAAAAGGAAAATCACAAATGGTAAAACAGATTGTCAAAGACATTGAAAAAGAAAATGCATCACTATTTTTAGATTACTCTACACCAAAAAAATTATGGATAGATATAAAAAGCTCAAACTGTGATATGAAAGGAGATTATGTGATAGGATTAATCGATGTCCATGATCTAAGAATTGAAAAAAATGAGAAAGGAGTTACCATAACTGCACTATGACGGGAATTTTCAGAGCGTATGATATTAGAGGAGTTTTTCCTGATGAACTTACCGAACAAGTGGCGAATAGAACTGGAAAAGCCATAGTAAATTACATAAAAGAACTAACTAAAGAAGAAAAACTTACCTTAGTTATTGGAATTGATATGCGTGCATCTTCTCCTCTATTAAAACAACAAGTGGTAGAAGGGATGGTAGATCAAGGTGCAGATGTTATAGATATTGGCATGGTCTCCACTCCAGCGTTTTATTATGCAGTTGCTTCAGGTGGATATGATGGAGGTATTATGGTAACGGCTTCTCACAATCCTAAGGAATATAACGGTCTCAAATTAGTAACGGCTGGAGCCAAACCTATTGGTGAAGGAAATGGGATGGAAGAGGTAGAAAAATTAGTCTTAAACAACCTCTTCGAATCAAAAGAGGTAGGGATCATAAAAAAAGTAGAAAACATTCCAGAAGCTCATGTTGACTATGAAAGACATTTTTCCAGTGTAGCTAAAATTAAACCTTTAAAGATCGTTGTTGATACTGCCAATGGAATGGGATATCAATTTCTTAAAATATTATTTCAAAGTATGAATTGTGAAGTAACGTATCTATTTGATGAACCAGATGGGAACTTTCCAAATCATGAAGCAGATCCTTTAAAGGAAGAAAATAACAAAGCAATTCAAGAAAAAATAAGAGAAATAGGAGCTGATCTAGGGATTGCAGCCGATGGAGATGGAGATAGGGTATTCTTTATGGATGAAACAGGTAAAACCATCCCTCAACAAATTATTCGAGGATTATTGGGACAGATTTTTTTAAGAACTAATCCAGGAGCTACTATTTGCTATGACATTCGTCCAGGAAAAATAACTCCTGAAATGATCACAAATGCAGGTGGAAAAGCCGTGATGACAAGAGTGGGTCATTCATTAATTAAAGCAACTATGTTGGAAGAAGATGCAGTATTTGGTGGAGAAAACTCGGGCCATATGTTTGTCAAATTTCCTTTTGGAACCTATGAAGCTCCTGTAGTCATTATCTTAAAATTATTAGACGAATGGTCTCATATGAATAAAAAAGTTTCAGAAATCATTAAACCCTATGAAAAATATTTTCATTCAGGAGAAATAAATTCTGAGGTAGAAGATAAGCAAGGCAAAATGAAAGCTATAGCTGATATCTACAAAGATACTGCTAAAGACATCAATTGGTTAGATGGAGTGAGTATCGATTGCGAAGACTATTGGTTTAACATTAGACCTTCAAATACTGAACCTAAATTGAGGTTTACATTAGAAGCGGTCTCTCTAGAAATAATGGAAAAGAAAAGAGATGAAATTCTAAAGATTATTAGGAGTTAATATAAATCAACTATTATTCTTATCCTTAATGAAACTTGAAGATATTATTTACAGCAAAGAGGCACTAGGTCAATATGGAGTTCCTTTTACAATGTATAAGTTGAGAACTATGTATTCTAATTCAGAACCAGATTATAACAAGTTAGTTCAAGAAAATGTTGATGAATACGGTAAACCAGTAGATGATCCAAGAATAATACCTGAAAGAAGATGGATGAGAAATCATGGAATAGATGAACTTCCTCAATTGTATAATATTCTAAAAAGTGAAATGAGTATCGTAGGTATCAGACCACGAACAGATGATGAATGGACTTGGGAACCTGATGATATAAAAGAAAAATCATTAAGATATAAACCTGGATTAATTTCGCCAATATATGCCAAATTAGATGTACAAAATAAAGATCATTTCCATGAAATACACAGACAATATTTAGAGCAAAAAAAACAGCACCCGATCATAACGGATATCAAAGTAGCACTAAAAGTTATCTACAATTATCTCTTCAAAGGTGTAAGAAGTAGATAGCCATTAACTTTATAAATACCCCTTAGCTCCTTAAGAATAGATGGCAAAACAATCGATACAACCAGATATCTCTATTGGCTTAGTAGGTCACGTAGATCATGGTAAAACAACATTAACCCAACACTTATCAGGAAAGTGGACAGATACCCACTCAGAAGAGCTCAAAAGAGGTATTACCATCAGATTAGGGTATGCAAACTTCTCAATTTTTGAAAAAGATAAGAAATTAAACACTAAAGAAGGAACACTCAAAAGAACAGTCTCAATTATCGACGCTCCAGGTCACGAATCATTAATGGCTACCATGCTTTCAGGAGCTGCTATTATGGATGGAGCTTTATTATTAGTAGCAGCAAATGAAGTCTGCCCACAACCACAAACAGTTGAACATCTAAAAGCCCTAGAAATTGTAGGGATGAAAAATTTAATTGTAGTTCAGAATAAAATTGATTTAGTTGAAGAAAAACAAGCTCTAGCCAATTATAAAGAAATTAAAGCAGTCCTAAAATCAACTTCCTTCAAAGATGCTCCTATTATTCCCATTTCAGCGCAACATGATGTGAATATGGATATGTTACTGCAAGCAATTGAAGATACCATCCCAACACCAAAAAGAGATACAAAAAAAGATCCTATGATGTTTGTTGCACGATCCTTTGATATTAACAAACCTGGATCAAAGCTTTCAAAAATGGTAGGTGGGGTGTTAGGCGGAGCATTGAAAGAAGGAGTCTTCAAAGTAGGAGATGAAATTGAGATAAAACCAGGGTATGCAATAGAATCTAAAAATCAACAAATTTGGAAAAGTATTACTACTAAAATAACAGGATTAATGTCTGGTTCAGATCAAATTAAAGAAGTAAGTCCAGGAGGTTCAATCGCTGTTATGACAAGCCTTGATCCTTCTATCATTAAATCAGATACCTTAGCAGGTAATGTTGTAGGTCATAAGGATAAACTTCCTCCTGTGTGGGAAGAAGTCATCATGGACGTTACACTCTTAGATAGAGTTGTGGGAGCAAAAGATAAATTAGTTGTTGATCCTTTGAAGACTAACGAACCAGTCATGCTGAATGTGAATGCAGCTACTACGGTGGGAATAATTACAAAGTTGAAGAAGAATGCTATTACTTTTGATCTTAAATTACCCATTTGTGCTCAAGAAGGAGCTCGAGTTACACTTTCTAGAAGAATTGGTCAACGATGGCGATTAATTGGTTTTGGTATTATAAAGTAATTATCTTTCTAACCAGTTTCTAACTTTAACTAAAGAGTCTATTGTTTGTTTTGGATTTGTTTTATCTTTATTGCTAACTTCTATACATATACTAATATCTGAATGTTCCTCCCGAATATAATCAAAAAATTTTTCAAATTGCTCATCACCAATTCTTCCTTCTCCAGGAACTAATCCCTCAGTCCAAAGTGATTCATAAGGATCCCAAAATCCTCCTACATCACTTATATGTAAGAAATTAAGATGTTCTCCAAGAGCCCGTACTCCAGCTACTAAGTCAATTTCTTCAATACCACAAGCATAATGGCAAGTATCAAATGTTACCTTTAAATTTGTATTTCTAACAACATCTAAACAATCTTCCACTGATTCCACATAATCTCGCCAAACTGTATGAGGATCAGTATCAAAATCGCCAGCTGAAGGTGTAGGAAGATTTTCAATACCTATAGGAATATGAGTACTATTTTGACCACCTATTAAAGTCCGCCTAACAAGTTCTTTAGCTTCATCTAAATTTGTATAAAATAAACAAGGACTATTTCCATTATATCCTGCTGCAGCATGCAAGTGAATATATGCAGCGTTTAAAGTTTCTCCCAATTTGATATAAGTATCTAATAAATTTTTACCTGCTTCTTTTGTTAAATCTGCTAATCCTTCAGTATACACAGCCAATCCTGAAAAACCATGAATAGCAATTTTAAAGGAGTCAACATAAGGTTTCATGTTCTCCCGTACTGTTTCTAAACCTTCTTGAGTTGTAAAATCTTCAGCACTACCAATAACTTTCAATCCTCGTGAACCCTTGGGAACATATTTCTCAAGAATTTTAGCCATAACTGCAATATCTGTAGGTCTTGATGCCCAAACCGGTAAATAGAACGTCATCTAGATTCTCGCTTCATCCTTGCAAGTAATCTTTCTAAACTATCAATCTTTTGTAATAATTCTAACTTTTCATTATCCATAGATTGGATTTTCTTAATGTATTGAGTTAATTCAAAGTCGGCTTCTTTAATACCGGAAGAAATGGTAGTAAACTTCTTCAATTCATCTTGAGTTTGTGCTAATTCTATTTTTACACTTGCTAAACTCTCCTTAAGTTCTCCCATATCGCCCATCTCTTTCTTCAAATCGTCAACATAGGATTTAATTTCATCTTTTAACACTTCGTCAAACTTCTCAGTTAATTTCTTCTGCATATCTCCTGAGAGTAATTTAAAATCATACAATGCTTTTTCGAAATCTTCTCTAACTGAGACTACTTTTTTAGCATTTTCTTCAAATCCAGTAAGAAATTCTTCTTCTTTTCCTTGTAAGTCTTTCTGCAGATTCATTGCAGTCCGTAACTTACCCACTTCAACGTTTAGATTTCTCACTTCGTTGATCGTTTCCAAAACTCTACCAGATAGTTGGTCCAGTTCTTCTTTTACTTTTTTATTCTCAAACATAGAATGAAGAAACATTAAACCCTTTAAAAATGTTTTTACTGTAGAATATACTGTTTAGAGAATTCTATTGTCTATGTTCTACATCAGCAAAGATTTTATGCTTCTCTTTCCCACTAATTTCATCTAAGATTCGCTTAATTATAGCTCTTTTAGGATCGGGCATCAATTTCACACGATTTTTTATGTCTTCAAAACTCTTAAAATCTCCTTCTTTCCGTTCTTCTATGATTTCCCACATGTGTTTTTTGCCTAATCCAGGCAATAATTCTAGGGAATGCATTCTTGTAGTTAACGGCTGAGCATTATTAAAAAAGTCAACATACTTTGCTTCATCTTTAACAATAATATCTGCAATAACGTGCTCCATTTCTGCTTTAGCAGTTGTGGTTAGTTTTTCAATTTCTAACTTTCCAGAAATGTGATGAATTTTATCTCTTTTACCCTCTCCGATGTAAATTTCTTCTAAGGGTTGTAAAAAGACATCTTTTTTTGGAACTAACTCTAGTAAGACAAAATGTTCTTTTCCAATAGCTTGGGCTATAGCTGTCTTAATGTGTGAAGGTCTTTGATCAAACGCATAACCGTTTGGCAAAAAGTCCAGCACAATTGCAGTTTCCTCTTTAGTTGATTGTCTTTCCATGTTAATCCCCAATAAAATAAGTACCTCGTCTAGATATATAAATCTTACGTAAGAAAAGAGGTTTGATTATCGTTTAACAACAACATCGACAATCTTTTTCAGATTTTCATTGGTGATGGTAATCGTATATCCTTGCAGAATAGACTTAAGATCTTCAGGAGTTTCTGGGAGTAAGTCAACAATCTTGCAAATATGCTCTTCTTTTAATCGAGAGATATTCAATTTGATTAACTTTTCCTTCAATCCGTCCAATTTTTTATCAGTAACAAATTCATCTAAGTATTCAACAGTTCTCTGAGATCGAAAATTAAGTTCATCATCGCCTTTGCTAATCTTAGCAAGTTCGCCTTTTAATTCAGACATGGTAATTGGATGTTCTTCTATAATTTCCGGTTTCATTGTTTCGCCTCAGCTGGTTTTGGAGCTTCCTTAGCCACATGTTCAGCTTGTTTTGTTAAATGAATGGGATGAATAACTAATTTCTTTACCTTCTTTTGATCATTGAATTCAACTTCGTAACTTCTTCCTTGTTTACCTGTAACAATAGCAGTCATACCGTGAAATCGTGCGTGGTATAATCCTTTCTGAACTGCAGTTTCTGCGTGTAGATATACTCGATCTCCTTCTTTAAAAGTTTGTAAATACTTGGTAATAGAAACTTTACCTCGACTTCTAAAGTGTTTTCTAAACTTATGTCTTGAATTACTCCTTGAAGTTCCAACTCTAGTTGCCATAGTAATGAGAGAATTGAGGGTGTTTTTAAAGGTTTTCATTTGGAACGAATGGGAAAAGGGCAATGGTTCGCACAGCGAACCGACTCTCGCAGTCTTACGACTGCGAGCCCTTAGAGTAAAACACAACCACAACTACTGTTCGCTCTCAATGGTGCGAAGCATTTTGAGATCTTGTGGAACTTGTTCCGCTAGATGTGTGAGCCGGTAGTAGTGGTGTCTTCGACTATTTCATCACAGTGTGCACAATAAACCAATAAAATAAACAATACATAATCCTTGTTTCAACCTATAGTATATAAAAGCAAAACGTTTATATATATCTTAGACCGACTATACTATTGAATTTAAGGAGGACTACAAAATGGGTTTTTTTTCACAAATAAAAGATAAACTTTCTGACGGAACTGACGAAGAAGGCGGAGAAGAAGGTTACGTAGAGTTAGATACTGAAACAGAAGAAATAAAATCAAAGATTGTAGTAAGACCTTTTGTCCTAACAGACTTTGAAGATACAAGAACTATTCTAGATGCTTTAAGAGAAGGATCAACAATTCTAATTATTAACATTAAACCATTAAAGGATAAGGATATTGTTGAACTAAAAAGAGCAATCAACAAAATTAAAAAGACAACTGATGCCATCGAAGGCGAAGTTGCAGGTTTCTCTGAAGATTTCTTGATTGTTACACCTTCTTTTGCTGAGATTTATCGAAGCAAAGGAACAAGTGAGATTAAAGATGCTCCGCCAGAACAACCAGAATCTCAACGTCCTGAGATGTAATTTCTTTTTTTGCAACACCAAAAACCTTTTAAACACATCCAATACTTCTTATTTCATGGGGGAAGAAATAGAAAAGGCACCATGTCCTATTTGTAAAAAGAAGTCCTTAGAGTTACGAGAAGAAGAGACTGAAGTCCCTTATTTCGGTAAAATGTTTCTATTTAGTATGGCTTGTGAAGAATGTAAATACTATAAAGCTGATATGGAAGCTTTAGAAAAGCAAGAACCTTGTAAATGGACATTTGAAGTTGATGGTGAAGAAGATCTTAAGGTAAGAGTTATCAAAAGTGCAGAAGCAACGGTAAAAATACCTCATGTAGCTTCTATTACTCCTGGTCCTGCTTCAAATGGATACATAACAAACGTTGAAGGTATTATTAACAGAATCAAACATCAAATAGAGTCAGCAAGAGATTCTGAAGAAGATAATGCTGTGAAGAAGAAAGCTAAAAATATGTTAAAAAAACTCCAGAAAGTAGTTTGGGGTAAAGAAAAGTTAAAACTCATCCTAGAAGATCCAAGTGGTAATTCTGCAATAGTCTCTGATAAAGCAGAGAAAAAGAAATTATAACTCTCATGAAAATACTCATAACCGGTTCTAATGGATATATTGGAAACTTCTTAACAAAACACTTCTCAGAAAAAGGTATACAAGTTATAGGAATAGATCTTGAATCACATGAACGTCAAAAAGACTATACTCATTTTATCTTTGAAAAAGGAGATGTAAGAGAAAAAGACACGATAGAATCTATTTTCCAAAAACATAGACCTAACGTTGTTATTCATCTAGCATATCTCATGAAACCACAACGAGATAAACAGGTAGAAACTGATGTGGATGTAACAGGATCAAAGCATGTCATCTCTGCAGCTAAAAACGTTGAGCATTTCATCAATTATTCTTCTTCTAGTATCTATGGAGGTCATAAATCTAATCCCTTATTCATAACTGAAGAATATCCTCTACAACCAAGAGATTGGGTCTATGCACAGAATAAAAAAGCAGTTGAAGAAATGCTCTCAAATTCTAAAATACATCATATTAACATTAGATCGTGTACTGTTGTAGGTCCTTCCTATTTCAATGAAGGGGGAGTAGTATCAGCTATAGCTAAAGGAAAAATTGGAGTAAAATTAAATTTCAGAGATTCATTAGTTCAATTCATCCATGAAGATGATGTTATCAATATGATTGAATTAATTATAGCTAAGAAAACGCAAGGAACCTATAACTTCGCTCCAGAATCCTATGCAGGAGTCTCAGAATTAAACCCAAATAAACTCTACATCCCATTTCCCACATTTGTATTCAAGGGAATTATTTCATTATTATGGAATGCCAAAGCAATAAACGTTTCTCCCACATCTGTAAACTTAATTGCCCATGGCATTGTGGTATCTTCAAAGAAATTAGCCTTCGACTTAGACTATAAGTTTGATTATTCTACCAAAGAAGCATATCTAGATGCTAAAGATAGGAGAGGATTGTAAGTTTCTAAAAAGCATTATTTAAAATCTTCAGTTCTAACAGCTCCTTGTAGAATATCATGTAAAGATTGTGATTCACTATCCGTTGAGTCATCCATAATTATCAAAGAATAACTCATTTGTAGTACTATATATAGATTTAGGTTTTAAAATATACCGATACTACGCATTACGTATGGCCTTCACAATCTCAACAGCTTGCTTAGCTTCTTTCACGTCATGCACCCTAATAATATCTGCACCATTTAACATGGAGATAACAACTGCTCCTAATGTTCCTCCTAATCTCCCATCAACTTCAGCTCCCGTTAACTTTCCAATAAAAGATTTTCTTGAAGGACCAATAACTATTTTTCCTAATACCTTAAATTCTTCTAATCTCTTCAAAATAGTAAGATTATGTTCAACAGTTTTACCAAAACCAATTCCAGGATCAAATAATATTTCTTTAACGCCAAAAGATTCAGCTTTTTCTTTAACTTTCTTAAAATCAGAAATGATATCAGTAACAACATCTTCATAATGCGGTTTATCCTGCATCGTTTTAGGATCTCCTTGCATATGCATACACACAACAGGAACGTTATGCTTTGCAACCACTTTCATCATTTCCTCATCTCGTAATCCAGACACATCATTAGCCCAAGTTGCCCCTGCAATAATTGCTTTATCAACAACTGTAGCCTTGTAAGAATCAATACTAATGGGAACTTTCACTTTATCTTTAATTGCTTCAATTACAGGAATAACTCGTCTTAATTCTTCTTCTTCAGATACAGGTTCAGAACCAGGTTTAGTACTCTCTCCACCCACATCGATAAAGTCAGCTCCGTCTTTTTCCATCTGGAGAGCATGTTCAACAGCTTTCGAAGTATCAAAAAACTTCCCCCCATCAGAAAAACTATCAGGAGTTACATTAAGAATACCCATTATTTTAGTCATAGAAATAAGAATCAATTGTGATATAAAAACATTACCAACCAGCACCCACATCTCAAGATAGATTTATAAGCAAACTAATATTTTCACCTATATGATAGATACTCCTGAAAACGATGCTAACCCTCAAGCTGTATTAGGTGATGTCATTGATAGATTACTAGGTAATGTCCAGGTCCGTGAACAAGTTAAAAAAAGACTCTTAGATTTGGAAGGGGTTGAAAAATACCTAGGTCCAATGATGGGTATTCCAGATCATAAAATTCAAATTGCAGAGTATCTTCAAAAAGAAGGGGACGATGAACACCTTAGCCACACCCAATATTTAGGGGCAGTAAAAGTTCATTTCAAAGTCGAAAGTGAATATCATTTTATTCGAAATGGAATTATCATTGCACTAGATAAACATAAAAAAAATCTACAGAAGACTGCTGATGGGATGAACATTAGTAGAACCACACTAAGTACAAGAATAAAAGATTATAAAATAGATCGTGAAAGTGATCAAATGGAACTCTCAACAGAAGAACAATTACAAAAATCAGTAGCTTATAGAAGTAATATTTCCTATCAACAGGGAATACAATTAGTGTGCGCAGACAAAAGACAAAGATCCAATATAATATCTGCATTTGCCTCCATTTTAGAACAACACAGTAATGATAAGACGGCAACAGCTAAAAGTATAGGAATTCACCGTACAACATTTAATTCTGCATTGCTAGCATATGAAATTTCATAAAAAATCTCTTTTCTACTGCAAAGCCCCATTAATCTATTCTACAGATGCAGTAAAATTTAAAAATGTATGAAGATTCCCCCCATTATGAACGAACCTCACCAGCTCTATATTGGATTTGACAATTCTTTTTTCACTGATAATAAACCTGTTCATGGCAATCTCACCAGAAAAGACTGTACTAGAAGGTATAGGGAATTAATAGAACAACATAGTCAAGATATAGACCAAGTTTTACAAAATAAAGCTTCACCAGAAGATTTACCAGAAACTTTTTTTGTTGAGATAAATAAGCTATCCGAATATGAGCAAGGAGTAAGTACATCTTTTTTAGCAAAAATGTATGATATAGGAAAAGTCATGGATGAGTGGAAAATTGAAAATATTCCAGATCATCAAAGATATTTTTTTTGGGGGAAAACTCCTTTTCATTTAACAAGGCTTATCAAACCATATACCTATGCAAGCCATGCGCCAGAAAATGCAAAATTTAATTTTAACAAACAGTTTGGTGAAGACTATCTTAATTGGGTAAAACAACTTCCAGAAGAGGAAGAAAGAGGATATAATTTTTCAGAACTGGTAGGGGGAGAAGGTGGGGGAGTCGCAACCTATTGGTCAATTATCCCTTACGTATATGCAGATTTAAGACAAAGAGAACAAAGCAGAAATGAGGCTATGAATACAATCGTAAACTGGATATTGGATAGTGAAGATGACGGAATATTTAATCCTAAGTTCGCTTCATTTGGATTTGCAGACATATACAGGTTTGATATAGGATTAGGGTATGATGAAAGAATGCCATCACACTTACGATCAAGAATTCTCTCTAAGGTTGTCACACAAAGATTAGTCGAATAAAAAATCTACTGCAAAGCCTCTTTAAACTTCTCAGCCAAATCCTTCTTCTCCCAAGAGAATTCTTCTCGACCAAAATGGCCATAGGCTGCTGTCTGTCTAAAGATAGGTCTTTTCAAATCCAAAGTATCAATAATCCATCTTGGAGTTAAAGGACAATGTTTTTTTACGACTTCTGCAATACGTTCTTCTTCAACTTTATTAGTTCCAAACGTATTCACATTAATAGAAGTAGGTTGAGGTACACCAATCGCATAGCTTATCCCTAATTCACATTTATCAGCTAATCCAGCTGCAACAACATTCTTTGCTACATATCGAGCTGCATACGCACCTGATCGATCCACTTTAGAAGGATCTTTTCCACTAAAAGCTCCTCCACCATGTCGTCCAATTCCACCGTAGGTATCTACAATAATTTTCCTACCAGTAAGACCAGCATCTGCCTCAGGTCCACCTGAAACAAATTTTCCAGTTGCATTTATGTGCAATTGAGTATTTTCATCCATCATCGTACCACAAACAGGTTTAATGACTTTCTCAGTAATATCTAATTTTAATTTATCTTCTGTAACATCAGCTCGATGTTGTTGAGCAATAACAATTGCAGTAATCTTATGTGGTTTACCATCATGGTATTCAATACTCACTTGAGATTTACCATCAGGACCTAATCCTTCAATTTCATTACTTTTTCTCACTTCAGCTAACTTCTTAGTTAACTTATGAGCAAGCATAACAGGCATAGGCATTAACTCAGGAGTTTCATTAGTTGCAAAACCATACATCATTCCTTGATCTCCTGCACCTTGTTCTTTATGTTCACCTTCTCCTTCAGTAACTCCTTGAGAAATATCAGGTGATTGTTCTGAAATACTTACAATAACTCCACAATCATCTGCATCAATTCCAAAATCAGGATCAGTATAACCAATTTCTTTTAATGTTTTTCTTACAATTTTTTGAATATCGGCAAAACCTTTTGTAGTAATCTCGCCCATAACCATAATTAATCCTCTTGTAGTAGCTGTTTCGCATGCTACTCGAGAATCTGGATCTTGTCGTAATAGTTCATCTAAGATAGCATCACTAACTTGATCACATACTTTATCTGGATGACCCTCTGTTACTGATTCTGATGTAAAAAACTCAATTTTTGTCATGTTATCACCTTTGTTTTTTAATTCAAATTATTCCTTATAAGTTTGTTGGTTTTCTAGTATATACACCTGTAGCTGTTGGATATATCTTAACTAATTTGTCAATTGCTCGATCCACATGAAATTTATAGGTACTATTCTTTGCATTATACCTTTCTTGTTGACTCTCAATAGCTATATCTGCCACCATATCTATAGGATGTTGTTTTGTAAATCCCATTGTCTTAGGTCTAATTTCTACACCATGTTCTTTAACGAGAAAATTTGCAATTGCATGAAACTCAGTTAAAGGATCACTCCGAGCGATTCTTGCTTCTCTTGAATCTACCCAACTTGCTCCTACATGTCTTAATTGATCTAAAGCAGAATCAACAGATTTTGCATATAATCCTTTTTGATCATACAATTCTTGATGATCATGAATTGCTTTTTGTGCAACCTGATCACAAATGTGTTGTTTTGTTGCCGTATCAAGTTTAGGTAGTATATCAATACCAAATTCATGAACAATATATTTTGCAGTTTCATGAAATTCCTCTAAAGGTTCATTTAATGTAATTCTTGCCTCACGATCAGCAACTAATCGTTGTCTCCGTTCAGTTGAATAACTTGTATCCTTTTTTGTAGTATATCCAGATTGTAAAACCATTAATATCACCAACCTCTAGACTTAATACACCATTTAAATACCCTCTTGACTAAATTATTCGTATAGGAATATTGCTATACTCAGAACCTTTAAATAACAGATTAAAGATAACTCAATCATGTGTGGAATACTAGGAATATATGGCCCAAAGGCAACAGAAGCTACTATAAAAAAAGGGATTGATTGTCTAAAACCAAGAGGGAAAGATAATCAAGACTTCATTAAAGTAAAGAAAGGAATCATAGGACACACTCTACATTCTATAGTCCACTTTGTAAAACAACCCTTTGTAAATGAAGGAGTCTTTGTGGGAAACACAGAAATCTATAACTGGCAAGCATTAGCACAAAAACATAATCTCGAAGTACAAAATGACTCAGATTTAATCTTCCAACTCCTAGAATCAGGTTTACCTATAAAATTAGTAACTAATCTCCTAGATGGTGTCTATGCATTTGCCTACCAAAGAGAGGATACTGTGTATTTAGCAAGAGATCTTATCGGAGTAAAACCACTCTGGTATTCTGAAAAGCCATTCGCATTTGCTTCAGAGAGAAAAGCCCTGGAAAAAATGGGCTTTTCAAGCAAAGAATTGAATCCAAGACAAATCTTAGAATATAATATCAAAACTAAAAAAATTAAACTCACTAAAAGAGCATTTTTTACCACAACACCTGAACATACACAGTCAGATATCCAGAAAAAGACTCAAGAATTATTAACAAAAGCAGTCTGGAAACGATTACCTGAAAAGAAATTTGGTTTATTATTTTCTGGTGGTGTAGACAGTTCAGTCTTAGCACAATTACTCAAAGCGTTTAAAGTTCCTTTCACATGTTATACAGTTGTTGTAGATCATCCCAGCTTTCAAGAGCCGTATGATTTAGAGGCAGCGACAACAACAGCTAAAGCATTAGGATTAGATCTTAAAGTGATTAAAATAACAGCAAAAGATATTGAAAAAATGCTCCCTATTGTTATTCCTCTTATTGAAGATAACAATGTCCAAAAAGTTTCGGTAGCTTTAACTTTTTTCAAAGCAATTGAACAGGCAGCAAAAGATGGCTGTAAAGTGATGTTTTCTGGATTAGGTGCTGAAGAACTCTTTGCAGGGTATAAACGTCATAAGAATTCTTTACAATTAAACAAAGAATGTCTATCTGGCTTTAGAAAACTCTACGAACGAGATTTGTATAGAGATGATGTAATAACGATGTATCACTCAGTAGAATTACGATTACCCTTCTTAGATAAAAAATTAATCAAGTATAGCCTAAAAATTCCTCCTGAGTATAAAATAAAAGGAGAAAAAGATAAATTAGTATTAAGAAAAATTGCTGAAGAGATGGGAATACCCAAAGAGACAGCCTATCGTAAAAAAAGAGCTGCACAGTATGGTTCTAATGTACAAAAAGCACTTAAGAAGTTAGCAACGAACTTTGAAAGTGTTTCCGCCTATGTAGATACCTTTAGTCAAAGAAAAAATCCTAAGTTAGGAGCTTTGTTGTCAACAGGTAAAGACTCTGTCTTTGCTTTGTATAGTATGCAAATACAAAATTATCCTATTGAATGTGTGATTACCTTAAAGAGTAATAATCCTGATAGTTATATGTTTCATACTCCTACTATTGATTTAGCTAAACAACAAGCAAAATCAATGAAGATTCCTTTAATAGAACAAGAAACAAAAGGAGTTAAAGAGAAAGAATTGGCTGATCTTCGTAAGGCTTTACAGAAGGCTAAAGAGAAATATGGCATTGAAGGGGTTGTTACCGGTGCAATTCGTTCTAACTATCAAAGAGATAGAATAGAAAAGGTGTGTGATAGTTTATCTTTGAAAATCTTTGCTCCTTTATGGCACATAGATCAAGAGATGTATATGAGAAATGTGCTAAATAAAGGCTTTAAGTTTATCATGACTAAAGTTGCAGCTGAAGGCTTAGATAAAAGCTGGCTTGGAAGAGAGATTACAAATAAGGATATAGATAAGTTAGTTAAAATCCATAATAAGAATCAGATTAATATTGCTGGAGAAGGCGGAGAGTTCGAAACATTGATGGTGGATGGTCCTATATTTAGTGATAAGATTGATGTTAAAGTAAAAGATATTGAAGAAGAGGGATTAGCTGCTGAAGTAGTTCTTAAATAAATTCCGGAACAACAAGATTTATAACTATAAAAAATAAAAATACTACATGAATATTAATTATCCAATATTAATTATAACATTCTTACTATTATTAGTTGCCTGTTCAACTACAGAAAATAAAAAAAATATTGAAATTACCTGTCAAGAAAAAAATGGACTGGAATTAGAATATACACAACTCACTGCAAATAAAGTAAGTGAATTTATGAATTTGATAAACGAAGATTGTTCCGATTTTGATGAATTAGATAATAAACCTATGACTCATATGATTAAATCTTGTTTTGAGTATAAACGAGAAAAATGTACCAAAAATAAAATAGATTATTGTGATTATATTTACAAAAAAGCAGAAACTTTCTTTAATGCAGAGTTAAATGGTGCAAACTATAAATTCAACTTTCAAATTGACAATAAAATAATATGGCAACATGTCAAAGGCCCGAATTGTGGTAATAATCAATATATGTCAATTTTAAAGAATGGTTTAGTGGCAGTTACATTAGATGGAGAACCTAAAATTGTGCAGGTTAATCTTTATACTTGTGAAGTACCATTAGAATGCACATCTAATTAATCCTCTAATTTTGACTGCAAATGCATTTCTATTTTATAAAAAAATAAAAAAAGATTTAAAAAAACCCATTCAGGGATTTCTAACCATTTTCCCTAAGATATTTTGGGCATGTTTTTGCATAATCCATAGAGCAAATGGAACCACACGTATACATTTCTCCGGCATGCCCTAATAATTCATCATCAACAGCACAATAATACCTAGAGGGATCTGGAACAGTCCAACTACTTGAACCCTTGGGAGGGTCAATTTGAATTAATGGACATACTGTCTTTTTTACCCTTCTTTCTAATGTTTTCTTCTCTTGTTCATCAATTTGGTGCATTTTTATCATCTCCATGTTTAGAGTCCATATGACTTGTATAGCTTAAGCTAACTTAAGCTCGCTAAAAATTTTGTATAGAAATAACTAACACCAGAGTCCTTGAGAAACTTTGAAAATAGTGATATCTAAGAAATTAGTACTTACGCCACCGACAATCACTTTCGTTGTTCATAGTAATAATTAATATAGAATTGTATATAAATGTTATGGTTGGAAATTAATTTTATTGCCATTATATACATTACCACAGAATACAGCCGAACGCTACAGCCATTGAGCTTTGGAGGGTAAACACCAAAACCATTAAATAATAAAAAATCAAATTCTCTTATATGACAAACATCTACATCCTAGGAATAATCCTCTCAATAATCCATTATTATTCACAAGAATATAATATAAGAAAACATAAACACACGGACAAAATAATCTCCTTCTCAGCAGGTGTAGGTGTAACGTATATCTTTGTAGAATTGTTTCCCAGTTTTAATGCATTAGTAAAAGATATCTCTCCAGCAATATTCCTCACAATCTTAGTAGGATTTGTCACCTTCCATTTAGTAGAAAAATTCATCTATCAACATGCAGGTGGAAAACACGCACCTAAAGAATTAGCTGTTGAAGATTCAACAATAAGTTTCTTCTACCATTTTATCGTAGGAGCATTTATTGTCTATTTCACTAAACAAAGTTCATTACAAGGATTTCTCTTCTTCATACCTATTGCTCTACATACCTCAACATCAGCCCTTCCAGTAGATATCCCCCTAAGTAAGGGGATGAAAATAGTTATCTCTTCATCATCATTCATAGGAGTACTCCTCACCTCAATCTTCTTTACAAGCATTCCAAAAATAACATTCATTATAGGATTAGGGCTAATGGTAGGAACATTAACATTCACTAATATCAGACATTCTATTCCAGAGGGAAAGAAAGGAAAACCATTATACTTCCTAATTGGAGTCATAGCATATACACTCATAATATACTTAACTAAAGGGTTCTAACAAATCTTCGACGCATACCGTAATATTTGTATCAGAATTTAAAAAGATTTATAATCTCACATATTCAATAGTAATCATGAATGTTTTATTCATTTGTAACCAAAATATGCACAGAAGTAAAACTGCTGAAGAAATATTTAGCAGTCAATTCAAAACACAAAGTGCAGGATTATATAACGAACCACCTGTTTCAAAAAATCAATTAGAATGGGCAGATATGATCCTCGTTATGGAAGAAACTCAAAGATCTGAACTAGGAAAACGATTTCCAGACATGTATCTGAAGAAACAAATACT
>CAYLOA010000009.1:0-40363 GCA_964385185.1 uncultured Methanosarcinales archaeon
TAACAGACCTTATCTCCTGAGTTTCAAGCTCAGTTGCAAGGATTCTTAGGTGCTAGTGCAGCAGCAAATGCAGAACTACAGAGAATACAAGGTGACCCATATGCTATGGAACAAGAGCAGATGAGAAGGTTTGATGCTTTTAATGCTGATAGAGATAGAAGGAATCAACAACAAGCAGACGAGTTAGCTTTCGCACAAGGTATCGGAGGAACTCAAGAATACTATAGAAACTTATCTTTGGGTGAACCATCTGTGGGGATACAACTCACTACTTGACCTACTTGTTTAGATGAATCTTGAAACACTCCCGTATTGTCGCAAATAAATTCTCTGCCTAATTCTTTATGGACAAATCCGCAAGGGAGATCTCCTTCTTGACATTGTAATGTAAGATCTGCAGGGATTGCTCCTGATGAGGTAGCAAAAGCTAAGATTAGAATAATAGTTATGCAACTAAGCAAACCTCTTTTCCACATTACCTTGAATTTAAGGATGGGATTATAAAAAGGTTTCTGAGATAATCGTGTTAATGTCACCCTGTTTTTGTGTCTTTCGTTGGAGGCACTACTACTACCGGCACACACAGTGTGCAGTAGTAGTGCATATTGTGTGGTCTTTTAAATTATTATTAGTTCCATGATTTTTATTAGTGTTTTATTTTTTCTATATGGAAAATAATTATATGTTGGAATAACTATATATAGGTGGAAATAAACTTCAGAAGTGATGGATTTGCGAAGTATTGTGAAAAAATTACATCCTCTGGAGAGGAGTGTGGTACCGACCTTAGGGGAATGCAAAACGGTCGAGGAGATTCAAGAGAAAACTAATCTTCAAGAGATAGAAGTAATTAGAGCCTTGCAGTGGTTAGGAAATAAAAAAATAGTAGAATTGGATAGTGCTGAAGATGAAGTTATTGATGTTGACATTAATGGGAAGGCTGCATTAAAAGATGGTTTACCTGAGAAAAAATTATTGGCTGTGTTAAAGAGTTCTATTGTATTAGATCAGGCAGTTCAAAAGTCTGGATTAAGTCGAGAAGAGTTTAATATTGCTTTAGGTGTGTTAAAACGAAAAGCTGCTTTGTTTATTACTAAAGAAAAAGATATCGTGCTCAAACTTATGCCTGCCGGTAAAGCTATGTTAAAGCAAGCGTTGCCTGAAGAAGAATTTTTGGCAAATTTGCCTAAAAAAATTGAGGATTTGGATAAAGATGAGAAAAATCTGTTAAAAGATTTGAAGAAGCGGAAGAATCTTGTTAAAACGATTACTACCAAGAGGAAAACCTTTGTGTTAACTGATCTTGGTAAGGAGCTTATTGAGAGTGATTTAGAGGTTGAGGGTATTATAGATAGTCTTACGAGTCAGATTCTTAAAGAGAAGAGTTGGAAGAACAAAACATTTAGAGAATATGATGTTACTATTAATGTCCCTAAGATTTATGGCGGAAAAAGACATATCGTCAGTCAAGCTATTGAATACATTAAAAAAATCTGGATAGAGATGGGCTTTGAAGAACAGAGTGGAGGGTTCGTTCAGACTTCCTTTTGGGATTTAGATGCACTGTTCGTTCCCCAAGATCATCCTGCTCGAGCTATGCAAGATACTTTTTACATTAAAGATCCTGCAATGGGAAAATTACCTGCGTTAGCTAAGAAAGTAAAATCTTCACATGAAGGTGGTGTTGCAGGAAGTACAGGATGGGGCGGAAATTGGAGTGAGGAAGTAGCTAAAAAGAATCTATTAATTACTCACGATACTTATTTGAGTGCCAAAGTGTTGGCCAATTTAAAACCTGAAGATATTCCTAAAAAAACGTTTCAAGTGATGAAAGTTTTTAGAAATGAAGTTCTTGATTGGAAACATCTTTTTGAATTTTACCAGATTGGTGGGATTGTTGTAGATGAAGATGCTAACTTTCGAAACTTGTTGGGCTATTTGAAACAATTCTTTAGAAAAATGGGTTACAAAGATGTTCGGCTTAGGCCTGCACATTTTCCTTATACAGAACCTAGTTGTGAGATTGAGGTATTTCATCCGATCAAAAAGCAATGGGTGGAATTAGGAGGATCTGGAATTTTTAGACCTGAATTGGTGAAGCCACTTCTTGGGAAAGATGTTCCTGTTTTGGCTTGGGGATTAGGTCTTGAAAGGATTTTAACTGACTATTATGAGATTAACGATTTACGTGAAATTTATGCTAATGATATTAAGCAATTAAAAGAATGGAAGACATTTATGAAATGATTGGGAGAAGAAAATGCCAACTGTAACACTGAATAAAAATGTTGTAGAGAAGATGATTGGTAAGAAATTATCTTTGGAGAAGCTTAAAGATAGGATTTCCTATTTGGGAACCGATTTAGAAGATATTGATGGCAATGAGATTACAGTTGAAGTATTTCCTAACAGACCTGATCTGTTATCAGAACAAGGATTAGGTCGGGCTTTAGCTAGTTTTTGCGGTGGGAAAAAAGGATTAAAGAAATATGATGTGAAGCCTTCAGGAGAGAAACTTATTGTTGAAAAAGCTGTTAAAAAAGTTCGTCCGTTTACTTCTTGTGCCATCGTTAAAGGATTAAAATTAGATGATGAGAAGATTAAGGAAATCATGCAGATTCAAGAGAAATTACATATCAGCTATGGTCGAAAACGGAAGAAAGTTGCTATTGGTATCTATCCCATGGAAGCAATTGCAATGCCTATTACGTATACTGCTATGCCTCCTAAAGAGATTGTCTTTAGACCACTCGAAGGAGATAGGGAGATGAATGCTTTGCAGATGTTAGAAGAACATCCTGCTGGTAGAACGTATGGTCATTTACTTGAAGGATTGGATACGTTTCCTGTCTTTTTAGATAGTGAAGGGAAGGTTTTGAGTGTTCCTCCTATTATTAATTCGCATGAGACTGGAAAAATTGTTGAGGAGACAACAGATGTATTTGTGGAGACGAGTGGCCATGATTTTGATGTGGTTAGTAGATGTTTGAATATGATTGTCTGTTGTCTAGCAGATATGGGGGGAAAGATTTTTTCTATGCAACTTATGGATGGTGGGAAAAAAGAGAGTCCTGATTTGAGTCCTCACGAGATGGAACTTGATGTTGAGTATGTGAATCAACGATTAGGTTTGGAATTGAAAGAAGGAGATGTTAAAAGTTTATTAGAGAAAATGGGCTATGGAGTGAATGGCAAGAAAGTGTTAGTTCCTGCGTATAGATGTGATGTTTTACATCAAGTTGATCTTATTGAAGATATTGCAATAGCTTACGGTTATGAGCATTTTGAAGAAGAGATTCCTCATGTTGCCACGATAGGCTCTGAAGATGCATTTGGAAAGTTTGTGGGTAAAATTAGTACTTTATTGGTTGGTCTTGGATTGTTAGAAGCAAAAACCTATCACTTAACGACTTCTGAAATGCAACGGACAAAAATGGATTGTGATATTCCTCTCATAGAGTTGGAGAATCCATCCACTCAGGAGTATGCTGTATGTAGAGGATGGGTTGTCCCTTCATTGATGGAAGTATTGATGGGAAATAAACACCACGAATATCCTCAGAAATTATTTGATGTGGGGAGCATCTTTCAAAAAGGTGGAAAAGAGGAGAGTGGGGTGGCAGAGTTTGTTCGACTTGGATTAGTGTTAGCAGAAGATCATATTGATTATACAAAAATTCGGCAGGTGTTGGATTATATTATTAGAAGTATTGGTGCTGAGTATACTATTGAAGAAGTTAAGCATAATTCGTTTTTATCTGGTAGGGTTGGTCGTGTTGTAGTTGAAGGAGTTAAGGTAGGATATGTGGGTGAGATAAAACCTAAAGTGTTAGATAATTTTGGACTAGAAGTTCCTGTTGGAGCTTTAGAGATTAATTTGACAGAGTTGTTTAGTGTTTTGAATAAAGATAACGAATAGTCGCCACTCGACATTTGTCTCAGACCTAAATCTTAAGCTACGTTTAAGGGTTTGAGGTCTCGTAAGGATAGGCGACTTTTCGGAATTGTAAACTTCGTCTTAAATGAAAGGATATTGGACTCATCTCAAAAAAATCTGACGAAGTTTTCAATAATTAGAATTATTTCTTAGCTGGTGTTTTATCTTTAGCTTCTTTTTTGACTTCTTTCTTTGCTGGTTTTTTATCTTCAGCTTGAGCTTTTTTGTTTACTTTCTGTTTCTTTGGTTGTTCTGCAGGTGATTTTGGTTTAGTTTTAGTCACTTCAATGTTTAATGGTTTTAATGCTTTAGCGACATCATCAGATGATGCACCTTTAGAAATTTTAACGGTTTGATCTAATGGTTCAAGGTGTTTAGGGTTCACTGCTTTTCTTCTTGTTTGTCCATCGATGATGAGAAAGCCTTTATCTCCTGTGTCAACTACAACACATTTTTTACCTGCATCTCTGCCGGCTATTTTAACTGCTAATCTTCCAATTTCAAACATTTTCAACTACCCTTGCTTGTGCTTTAATTAATGATCTTGTACATGAAGAACACATGTTGCCACCATATGGTCTTGCAACTGTTTTCTGTGATTTTGAAATATTTTGCATTTTTACAGGTCGTAATCTAGGAATTCCTTTTAGAGGAGATTTGCATTTACTGCATTTAGCAATAGAAGGCTTTCGCTTTCTATATTGCATTTTAACTGCTCCTCCTGGAGCTTTTACTTTCACTCTTCTCAGAGTTCTTGACCTAAACATACCTCTTGGCATAGTAGATAGAGGTTCTGAGTTATTTATAAAGGTTTCTAATAAGATATTTTGTATTTTTTGATTGGGTATACAGGGTAAATTGATGGAATGGGACTCACAGAGTCCCGACTCTCGCAATCTTACGATTGCGAGTAGATAGCTTCGCTTGGGGTACTTAGTTTTCTTGTTATTGTTGCTGTAAACATTTATAAACTGTTAATAACCTCATTATTATATGAGTTTCCAGTCATGTATATTGAAGTTACCAGAGAAGGTTGAGTACGATGAGGCGTTTGTTACTAGTTTTGAAGCTCGTGTTGAGAAAACTATCAAAGACTATGGTCTGCTTGATAAGAACGAGAAGCTTGTTGTTGCTGTGAGTGGTGGAAAAGATTCTACCGCACTTCTTTATTTGCTACATAAAATGGGGTATCCTGTTGAAGCAGTTACCGTTGATGCCAAGATTGGGTGTTATTCTGCTGAAAATTTGGAGGCTATCAAAGGTTTTTGTAAGAAATTAGATGTAGAGTTGCATACGATTAGTTTTCGAGATGAATTTGGCGGCAGTTTGTGCTATTTACAAGATGTTTTGAAAGAGAAAGGTGTAGATTTGAAAAGTTGTACCACCTGTGGAGTTTTGAGACGTCATTTGATTAGTGTTAAAGCGAAAGCTTTAGGTGCTGAACGGCTAATTATGGGTCATAATATGGACGATGAAGTTCAGGCGTTAATGATGAATTTAATGAAAGGACATGTTGAGAAGTGTGGAAGTATGGGCCCTATTACTGGGAAGAAACATAATAAACTCTTTGTTCCTCGAGTTAAACCTTTTTATTTTACTGCTGAGAAAGATATTGTTAAATATGTTAAGATGTTAGATCTTCCAGCGAAGATCGCTGTCTGTCCATGTGCATCAGGCGGAATGAGGTATGTATTACGTGATGCGCTTGCAGAATATGGTGAAGGGAATGAGAATTTTAAAGAAAATATTATGGAGTGGTATGTAGAGGTGCTTCCAAAGATTCGAGAGATACCTAGTGAAAAAGAATATGGCTTTTGTGCAAGTTGTGATGAGCCGAGTGCTCAGACTACTTGTAGAACATGTCAGATTGTGAGTGTGCTTCATGCCGAGTGATATAGTTTTTCCTAAAAATAATGAGAAAGAATTTCTAGCTATGGCTGGGAAACTTGGATATGATAAGTTGATTTTTGTGTATAGTGGAAAGCCTTCGAAAGTTGTGAGTTCAGATGTTAAGGTTTCTGTTGGAAAATTGAGTAACAAAAGAGGGGATGGAATTATTGTGAGTAAAGTTGATGGAGATGGTCGAACAATACTAGAACATGTAAAACCGTCCTTTGCTTTTGGCTTTGAATGGGAAAAGGTTGCAGATAAACATCATTATAGAAGTTCTGGGATGAATCAAGTTTTATGTAAGATTGCTGCAAAGAATGAGACACAGATTGTTGTACCTATTCGTGAGATTTTAAGTTTGAAGGGTCGTGAGAGAGCTCAGGTACTTGGTCGGGTTATGCAGAACGTTCGGATTTGTAAAAAGTATAAGGTGGGTGTGAAGTTGGCTAGTTTTGCTCATACTCCTTATCAGATGAAAGGTGTAAAAGAATTGGCTAGTTTTGGAACTGTATTAGGTATGGATTCAAGTATGGTAAAGAAAGGTATTGAATAATTATTCTTTAGAAATTAATAAAAATCCCAATCGCCCCAAGGGGCAGAGTATTACAATAGTTGGGATTTTCAAAGTTCATAAACACCTAATGTTTTTTATTAACCCAATCACTGCAAGCGGTAGGGTATTTATGAACTAAAAAAAGAAAAGAAAAAAATAATTACTTAGCTGTTTTCATGTCTTTCCAGGCAACATCGAACAATGTTTTTATAGCGTTTGCAAAGAATGGTGTGTTTATCCAGATTCCCAAATCGTATGTTGGGTGGACTTCTTTGTCGTCTAAAACCATAAAGATTAATTCTTTGCCATCTACAACACAAAATCGAGCTTTAGCATCTGTGTTTTTAACTGTAGCCACGTTTTCAATATCTTTAATAGTTGCAGCAGTTTCTTTTGTTAATGGTGCAGCAATCTTGATATCTACTCCTCGCTTCTTTAGTTTTTCAAACACAGGTTTAAGACCTTCAATTTTTCTCATAAACCCTTGAGAAGTTGTCATGATAATAACTTCTTGCTCAGCATTTCGAATCGTTAATTCGAGATGGTTGTAGAGATTGTGTCTTCCTCGTAATGATCCTGAGAGATCAGCTGGTTCAACAAGTTCAATACCTTGTGTATGTAGTGTGTTTAATTCTTGAAGAACATCTGTTCCTTTAAGTTCTTCTAATCTCTTAATTTTCACATCAGCTTCAGAACGCATGTTCTTTTTTACTCGCTCAAGCACTTCTGTTGGTGGAACTGCAATATATTTAATTGGTTTACCCAACTTCATAATTACAAATCCTTTTTTTTCCAAAGATTCTAGGACATCGTATGACCTTGATCTTGGAACATTTGCTATGTCAGAAAGCTCTCCAGCAGTTGAAACTCCCCTACTCAATAAGGCTGCCCATATCTTAACCTCATAGAGATTTAATGAGAAAAACCTCCGCAACTTTGATAAAAACTCTTCTTTTACTATCATTGTCCACCCCCCTGTACAATTAACTTTTACTATTGGTACAAGATAACCAGAGGGTACTACTTTATAATGCTACGCATTATCACTACCCATCAGTAATTTCACTCTTGAGTAGTATTATTTTTTTAGTATTCTAAAATGGTAACACTATACCTTTTGATCTATATTTATTATGGGTAACTAGTATATAAACATTTATTGGCTTGGATATATTATCTTTAGTGTAGAGTTCAGAAACGAGGGAATGAATATCTCCACAAAAGGTTTTTATATGTGGGTTCTGGGGAAGGGTGTATGGGAAAAAAGTGGGGAATTTTAGTAGTTAGTTTACTTTTAGTACCTTTTGTAGTTGCTGCTGAAGTAGATATTAGTGAATCTATAGGTATGGTGGGTGAGCAGATTGCTCGTGTGCTTCAAAATGAGTATGCTGTTTTTTTGATTACGCTTATTGTGGGAACTATCATGTTGCAAGGATTCGTTCGGACAGGATTGGAGAGAGTTCCTCATTTAGAAGCGAGTGGCCATACTAAATCTATTAGTTGGGCGCTGAGTATTATGATTGTTTTGAGTTTTGTCTGGGGGAGTCGAAGTTCTGGAGTACAAGGATTAATGGATAATTTAGGAATCTTTAAGCCAATATTATTGGTGTTGATAGCTGTATTAATATTTAAGGGGATAAAGAAGACGATGGGAAACTAACATGGTAGACACAAGAACTGGAACTACAGCGGCACTTATGGGGACAGGTTTAGTTATGAGCATTGTTGTGCCTGGTTTAGGACTTGCTACTATTCCTGCTTTAGCTACTGGGGGGATAGTAGGAACAACTACAGTAGGTAGTGTAGGCTATTATATTTATTCTGGAAGTCACGCTGGAAAAGAAGGGAGAAGTATGACTAGAACTACAGCCTATACTTTGAGTGATGCTGGAAAGAGTTGGATTAAATGGGGCCTAGGAAATATTGGAAAACAGATTGCCAGGGAATATAAAAAATTATTCAAAGAAGAGAAAAAGGAAAAGAAATCTATTCCAAAAGGAAAGGATAAGCTTGACAAAGCTACAGGGAAAACTACCAAAGCCATTGTAGAAGAAGTAAAAGATGTCACTGCTATTGAAACCCAAGTTACAGTCACTTCTGCTGAAACACAACAAATGACTAACAAAATGAGTGAATTTCTTAAAAAAAATGAGCAAGTGGAACAACAGATTGACCGGAATGAAATAGATATCAAAAATAACATTGCTCAGATTGTAAACTACTTTAAAAAATATTTTAGAAAAGATGGAACAGCACCATTAGAAGCAAGTAAACAAATGGAGGATATGGCAAGTAGAGTTGTCCAAGATATTGAAAGAATTGTTGCAGGTGAAAAAGAACTTCTTTCTTTATCAACCTCTGAGTTTAAAGATGGTGAAGAAATTCTTGTCCATCAGAAGCAAACTGTAGAAACCGCTAAGATACTGGTTCGGAATGCTAGAAAGCAAGGTAAAAAACTAAAACGGAATGAATCTAAAGTTATTAAGTCCATCGAAAAAATTTTAAAAGGAAAGAGGAAAGAGAAAAAGAAATTAGAAAAAGTATTTTCTAAGACTACTGGCAAATATGCACGAGCTGCCAAGGAACGAGTACTAAATCGGATGGATGGAGAAGTTAGCTCCTTAAATGAAGAATATCAAAAGGTAAAAGAGTTGGAAAAATATCTTCACTCTGTGATTACTGCTTTACGGTTAAGTTTTAAAAAAATAAATATTCCCATTACTTCTATTGCTAAAGCAAATAAAGAGGCGCAAAAAAAAGGGAAGACTTTCAAAAGAAGTATTGCTAAAGGAAAGTTACAGTTAAGTAAACTTGATAAAAGAAGTGGTCAACTCAAAAAATCTATGGGAAAAGTAACGGAAAATACACCAGTTATTCCATTTATGGGAAATTTTGTCACAGGTGTTATTGATATCCAAGAATTACTAATAAAAAGTTATGCATTGCATAATACTTCATATCAGCAAGATCTTATTCCATTATTTAATGCCTTGAAACCTGTAGCATCTAATGGTGTAAAAGTAATTAGAATTACAGAATATATAGGAGATGCATTAGGTAAATTGGCGCAAGCTGTTCAACAGCTCGATAAGTTGGCATCAGTTGTCGCAGAAGGTTCTACAATTGGTAATATAGCCCAAGTAAAAGAAGATTTAGATATTAATCTTAAAACTGAGGGAGAGATTATAGGAACATTGGAAGAAGAAAAAGGGGTAAGAAATAAAGAATATAAGTTCTTTGGTTTAGTTGATCGGGATCATGGCCGAGTGAGTGGAGAATTGCAAGAAGGATTAGTAAGATTAGCCGATAGAGAAAATAAAGTTAAAAATCAATTTGCTGGAATGGAACAGATCTTGGGTATTTTAGACGATCTTAGCGAAAAGAGTCAAGAACGTCATAAAAAGATACTTGCATTTGAACAGGCTGCTATTGATAAGAATAAGGCAGCACAGGCAACTGCATTAAAAGCTTCTCGTGAAGCAAGGAGGAGGAGCTAATTAATGTTAATTGACAATCCCACTATGATTAATGGTAAAGTGGATGAGTTACTTGCTAGAGTTGTTGATGAGCATGTGAAGAATCAGGTTATGGAGAAGGGGATGACGATGGATACTGTTAAAGCATTGCTTAAACGTCAGCTTGTTTTAGTGGGTGATGATGGATATGTTCGGATGAAAACTAAAGAGCAGTTAGAGGTGTTAAGTGGGATGGGAGAAAGTTATGAACGATTTCATTTGGCGGTTGGAAAATTAAAGAGTATTCAGGGAGAGAAACACGCTATATTACATTCTCATATGTATTGATTAGAAGTTATGTGATTTTATATCTTAGGATGGCAGCTATGCCCCCCAAACCATCTAGTTTCTTTCCACCATCGTGGTCTGATGAAATGATGTGCACATCTGTTTTTGTGGAGTCTGCAATTTTTAGTAAATCTTCTATTTCTGTTGACTCTTCATCACGTTTTTTGAATATGAGATTGTCGGTGATTAGTACAGATTTTGTTGCTCCAATGTTTAAGGCCTCTGTAGTTCCTTTAAGGCCGTATGTTGCTTTGTCTCCTTTTGCAATTTCAGCCAGTAGTCTTTCTACTATTTGTAATTCTTTGGCTGCCTTTTGATTCTTTAGAGCTTGTTGGAGTTCCTCTCTTTTGAGGACTTCATTAATACCTGATCGATCTGCAGAAGAACAGGTAGCTTGGATAATTTTTTTCTTTATGTTATCATCCTTTACTTCTTTCATGAGATATTCTTTCCAAAATGAGGGAGAGGCAACAATAATTTGATCAAGATTGTATCTTTGGAAATATTCTTGTATCTGGGCGTAGATTTCTTGGTAAAAATTTGTGGTGTTTGAGTCCATATCTGCCTTTTTTTGGACTTTTCCTTTTAATTCTGAGAGGAGTGTGTAGCCAAATTTCTTTAAGAGTGCAAAATATGCTTCTTCTCGGTCAAATACAACCACCATTATTCCTTCTACTTTATCTGAGGCGGCTTCATCCAGTTTGTCGATTTGGTATTGCAGAAATTTTTGCTTCTTTATTTTTAATTGAGTATTTTCATCCACTGAGATTGTGTGGTAGGATCCCTTTGTAATGTCATCAGGGGCTTGAGTTATCGTTCCTGAAAGTCGTAGAGTATGAGAAGATTTGGCAAATTCAATTTTTTCTAGAGCAATTTCTAAGAACACTGCTTTTTTGGTTGTTTTCTTAGCTCTTTCTGTTTCTGAGTTTGCTTTTATTTTTCTAAATGTTTTTCCTTGGACAAGATCCTTGCTTTCTAGAATTTGAGAGAGGTAGTAGGTATCATCTGATGAGGTGGTCTTTATGGTAATCTCATTTTTCTTTAGATCTTTCTTGATAATTTTCATGCTGTTCTATGGTAGGTTATACTATTATATAATGCTTTGCGGGCTGCGTGGGTGGCACTGAAAGAAAACTTTATATAGAGCGAATCCAAAAATGAGTATATCCATTAGAAGGTGTACTATGCTATTCACGAACAAAAAAGGGCAAAAACCGGGAGGCGCAGGTGGTGCGGCTGGACTTATTGCTCTTATTATGTTCTTTATTGTTTTGTATGTACTCTTTTTACCTTCATCAGATCGTGCCGAGTTACTTGGAGAAAGTCGGGTTGATGGAGATTCATTCTTTGGAAATAATGATGACCGAGTTCGTAGAGGTAATGTCATCTTTGAAGATAGTATAGGAAGGATAGATTTTCTGGGAGATGATAATTTTGAAAAATTATTACCTAATGTATTTTTACAGGAGAGAAGAGAGGCAGAAATCATTAAACAATTTAATCCGATCTATGTGAAGAATGGCGTTTTTGATAAAAAAGAGAAAGAGTTAACCTTTTCATTGGACAATCTTGATATTTTACAAAATGTTCAATTAGTTTTTAATGCGAAGGTTCGTAAAGGAGTATTGCAGATTGATTTTAACGGTGAGAGGATATTCGATAGTTTGGTGACTACCTTTAATGTAGAACCGGTTACAGTTGATAAAAGCATGCTACAGGAGACTAATGTGATTAAAATTAGTGTTGATGGTGTGGGAGCACGATTTTGGAAAACTCATGAATATAATTTAGAGGACATCCAATTGATTGGTAATATTTTAGACAAAAGTGCTCAAGAGAGTAGTAGTATCTTTACGCTTACGGGGACTGAATTTTTTAATGTGGAAGAAGCTCGATTGAGATTCATTCCTTTTTGTGGAAGACAAGATGTAGGAAAATTAAGTGTCTTTGTTAATAATGTGAACGTGTTTAGTAGCATCCCACTTTGTGACGATGTCTACAATATTAATTTAGCTCCGAATCTTTTGAATAAAGGTGCTAATACGGTTACTTTGTTAACTGAAAAAGGTTCATATACTATTGAACAAATTAGGGTTTTTGGAAACTTAAAAGATTCTCATAGTGTTACTCGATTTTTTGAAGTAACAGACAACAGATTTGATAGAATTCAAAAAGGGACTGATGATGCGTATTTAGTATTAGAGTTTATTGATAATAATGAAAATAAGGATGCAGAACTTAATATTAATGGACATCTTACACGATTGGATACTCGGGACAGAGTGTATAGAAGAAGAATTAGTAGTTTTATTGAAGAAGGTAATAATTTTGTGACCATAAGTCCAAGATCCACACTCTACATAAATACACTAGCAGTAGAAGTGGAGTAAGATGTTCTTTAGAGGTACTATGTAATGGCAGAGGCTGATAAATTAGCAGGAAAAGTTGAAGATGCTAAAGAGGATGCTGAAAAAGAAGAAATTAAAGAGTCCAAAAAAGAAAGTAAGTTTGCAAGATTTAAGGAACATATGACTGACTTAAATAAAAGTGAAATTCTAAAAGGTTGGAAGGCGAGCAAAAATGCACGAGATGCTACTGTGCGTGGAGCCAAGATTGGTGCAAAAAAGAGTTGGGAGGCAACTAAAGGTGCAGGATCTGCGGCTTGGGGAGCAAGTAAATGGACTGCAGGAAAAGGCTGGGGTGCCACTAAAGTTGGAGCAAAAGTAGGAGCAGGAGCTGTAAGTGTTGGAGCTGCAGGAGTAGGTGGCCTTGGTATGCTCGCAGGAGGTGTTATAGGAACGCTTAGTAGCGCCAATATGTATTTTATCCTAGGAATGTTATTTCATTTCTTTGTAGATGGAATAAATCAATTTCAAACAAGTCCAGTGGTACGATTTACTTTTTATTTAGTGATGTTTTTTATTGGATGGGTGTGGATATTTAGTCAGGGTGGACCCACTCGTCAAGGATTTGCTAAATCTCTTGGATTAAATGCCATTGCTTTTTTTATTCCTTATTTACTTAATATAGGAGGCTTACCAGGTATCATTGGGGCCCGAAATATTTCTATAATTCTTGCAGTCTTGCCTGCGTATTTGGTTTACTTCTTTTTTATTGAGCCTAATATGATAAGTCCCAAATGGGAAACGGTAAAGAAAATATATATTCTTATTTTTATCCTTATATTTGCCAATTGGGCATATCACGCTGGAAGTTCGCAACTTGCCCTTGAGACCTTAGAATTTATTCCTGGACTTGATGGACCGGTTAGTGCTGATATTTTTGGAGTATGGGCAGACATTATTAATACTGTGCTCGAGACGTTGAAGGCTATCTGGGCTTGGATTGTTGATTTACTCACCAATTGGAGTGCACGTATTGGAGGGCTCTTTAACTCGACTATAGGTGCCAATGTATATACTGGCCAGACGGATGTCAATGCTGTTCAAAAATTAGGAGTATTCTTAGAACCTGTAAAATCTACTGATAAAACATATGGACTTAATGAACCGGTCGGGGTGTTTAGTACCTTAAGTGCAAATACACTTGATAGAGCTATACATGCTAATATACAGTGTGAGGGCGATAGTGGAAATAAAGATGCTGATGGTAAGGCTATTAAGGTTCAAGCTGATGCTATTTATCCTCAGAAGAGTTATACGTTTGAAGAGTTTAGTTCTGAAGATATTGATTGTAGTTTTGCCGCTGATGCTTTTATTAAAGGAACCCATAGAGTTGAGATGAAGGTAGACTTTGATTTTGAAACACAAGCGTATTTTAAATCCTATTTTGTCGATAAGGAGAGGAGTAGAAGTTTTAGACGAACAGGAAGGAATGTGTTGGACGTGTATAAAATTACAGACAAAAAGCCTATAGCAATCTATACTGATGGACCGGTTCAAGTGGGAATAGGAATTGGAAAACCACAGCCCATTGAGCTGGATTTACAAAATGATGGATCCAATAGATTGACTCTAGGGATTACCTTGCGAAACAAATGGGATGGAGAGGTCAATGCTTTTAACAAAATAGCTGTGATGATGCCTCAACAGATGGATATCCAAAATAGAATGTGTGGAACTATTGAAATGAAACCAGGAGAGTGTAGTGATATGAAAGTTACTTGTGATCCTAAATTATATCGTGTCTATGTTGTTGACT
Organism: uncultured Methanosarcinales archaeon; assembly: GCA_964385185.1. Taxonomy (GTDB): domain Archaea; phylum Nanobdellota; class Nanobdellia; order Woesearchaeales; family CALCXY01; genus CALCXY01. The sequence goes on from CAYLOA010000009.1 coordinate 14,345, forward strand.
TGGTGCAAAATAAAGAAAGCTTTGAAAACATCAAAGGGTTTAAGTCTTTACGATGTCCTATTACGATCAATTCTGGTAGTTTATTGTTAGGAAATAGCCCTGTATTGACTGAGTTTTTTAGGGTGCATGCTGATTATGAGTATTCTTTAAGTCGATCGACAAGTATTACGGTGAAGGAGGTTTCATGAATCTGAGAATTTTTGGATTAATTGTTTGTTTGATCATTGTTTTAGCTGGATGTAGTCAGGGTAGGGGGCAGATTACTGTTAATAATGTTCGACGAGGGATTGATGGATTGCAGATGGAGTTCTTAGATGAATTTCCCCCTAAAGAGCTCTTTGAGGCGAGTGATATTGTGCTTGGAGTTAGTCTAGAAAATGGAGGGGCAACCGCTATTGAAAATGGAATTTTAACTGTTAGTTTAGAGCAAGATTATATGAGATTAGTAAGATGGAATACAGATAGAGATATTCGTAACTCAAGGACTAATACTGCATTATTTAGTTTGGATGGAAAAACGATTGGAAATGATGTTGGGGGAAAGATTATTGCTACTGCTGATGTAAAAACATTAGTTTTGGAACGTCAGACAGAAACACATACTTCCAATATTGTTCTTACGGCTTGTTATGCGTATCAAAGTATTCTCCAAGATAGTGTTTGTATTGATACCAATGTTTTTGGGACGGATGCTCGAGAGAAAAACTGTGAAGTGAAAGATCTTAGATTAAGTGGACAGGGGGGGCCCGTAGGGATTACTAAAGTTGAGGTGCGTATGTTGCCTCATTCCGATAGAGGGAAAATCATACCTCAATTTACACTTACTCTTGCCAATGGAGGGAAAGGGGAGATTATTGATGTGGGACAATTGGATGCGGCGTGTAGTAGTTCTGCATTGGATAGTAAAGCTTTTAATAAAGTTACTGTGGATGCTGTTTTGGGAGATCAAAGACTCAATTGCAATCTTCGTGATGATGAGTTCTTTTTATTGCCAAAACGGAAGAGTTTTACTTGTAGATTATCAGAAGGGATTTCTAAAGAACGAGGAAGTTATACAGCACCTCTTGTGGTTACTTTAGATTATGGGTATACTCAAAGTATTGGGAAAAAGGTTGAAGTAAGACGGATAACGTAAAATTTATATAACAGGATGAGGGATAAGAGATATGCGAAGAATTACTCTATTGTTTTTGGTTGTTTTGATGTTATTGCTAGTTTCTTGTGGAGCAAGTACCCAGAATAATTCAGGAATTGTAAATACTAATTTTAGAACGGGTAGTGTTGGATTGGAATTAAGGATGATTCAAAATAATCCTCCTTTGAGACAATTTGATGATGAACCTCTTAATGTGTTAGTTGAGGTACATAATGATGGAGCTACTGATATTGAAGATGGACAAGCATTTATGTATTTGAGTGGATTTGATCCTAGTCTTGTTACAGGAATTAGTACTTTTGGTGAACGGTTAGAGGCTTTAGAAGGGAGAGATATTGATTTGCCAGAAGGTGCTTTTACCGTTGTCAATTTTGTAGGTAATGTTCGAGATTTGAGAAGTAGAAATATTGAGCAATATGAACCTAATTTGTTGGTTACTGCCTGTTATGGGTATGAAACGATTGCTAATCCTGAAGTGTGTATTGATGGAGATCCGTATTCAGTCAGTCAGACACAAAAGGTGTGTAGAGGGGATCAAAGTCCTAAGAATCTTAAAGGGAGTCAAGGAGGACCTGTTGCCGTTACTAGGGTGGATGTAGAGCCAAGTCCTGGAATTACTCGATTTGAGATTACTGTTGAAAATGTAGGTAGAGGGTTAGCGTACAAACCAGGATTGAACTTTTTAGATAGGTGTAATCCGTACAATATTGACGGTTTGGATCATAATGATATTAATTTGGTACGATTGGATGAATTGAAATTAGGGACTACTGATATTAGGAGTAGCTGTAAACCTTTGGAAAATGGCCATATTCGGATTAAATCTGATAGAACGGGAGCTGTGGGTGGAAGTTTACGAGGAAGTGGCATTATTCGGTGCGAATTACGAGATATTAACCAACCTGCTTTTACCAGTCCTTTGAGAGTACAATTAAGTTACGGTTATCGAGATTCAGTAAGTAAAAGTGTGAATATTATACAGATTCCTTAGAATTACCCATATGATGGAAATCTTTAAATAGCCGTAATATGAAAAATAGATATATATTACTTTGGAGGACAAAAAATGAGGAAAACTTTACTTTTATTGACTGTTAGCATTATGTTGCTTGTAGCTTGTACCGGTGGTAGTAATACTGGTACTGTGGGTCCTGATAAAACACCTTTTAGAGGTGGAGAGAATGGACTGCAGATGGAATTTTTAGATGGAAGTCCTCCAGATGAGATTTTTGATAATAAGAATTATCCTTTCGGCGTTGTTGTTCAACTAGAAAACCTGGGAGAAGACGATGTTGATGTAGGAGATGGATTTATTCGAGTAACTGGAATCAATCCTGTTGACTTTGGATTAAGTGGACAGGCAGATTTAGAACGACCTATCCCTCCTATGGACAGTACTAAGAAAAACTTTGATGGTACGTTAGTTGATGGAGATACAGATAATGTTGAATTTCCTGGTTTGAACTATCAATTAGATCTTCCTGGAAATATTCTACAACCAAGAATTAGAGCTGAAGCTTGTTACAACTATAGGACAAGAACTGCAACTTTGATTTGTATTAAACCTGATTTACTCTCTAAAACAGAGACAAGGGATATTTGTGATGTTAGCAGTGAAAAAGATCCTCAAAACTCAGGTGGACCACTTCAAATTACCAGTATGAAGCAAACTGCTATTAGTAGTGGTAAGATTCAGGTAAACTTTGTTGTTGAACACGTTGGAGAGGCTAACGATCGATTCTTTAAGGTAGGAACTGATTGTGATGATAGAGTTACTAATGTTGATAAGGAGAAGGTGTTAGTTAGAGTAACTTCTGATGTTAACGGAGCTATTCCAAAATGTACGGGTCTTCAGGAATCAAATAGTGCTGGTAATGAAGGATTTGTAACTTTATTTGATCGAGTACCAAGAACTGTTGTTTGTGAGATAGATATCTCTTCAATTGACAGTACTTTTGAAGAACTCTTTGAAGTTGAATTGGATTATAGATATTTCCAATTTATTGAGAGAAGTGTTCTGATTAAGGATGTTGGTGGATCAGATAGTTAATTAATTTCTTTTTACTTTTATTATTTTTTAGGAAGAGTAGCTGGAGGCATGCACAGCATGCCCACTCTCACGGCACAACATTATAGCATTGCGGTGAGGTTATAAGCTGTGCCTACTGTCCTGAGAGAAACTCCCTTACTTCTTAGCCAACGTAAACTGTGCCAATAAAGCTTCTAATTGTAAGAATTCATCACTTCCTTCTGTCATTCGGAATTCTATTTCACCGCATTTGTCAATGAGGGTAACTTTCGCACGGTCGTCTATTTCTAGGTTCCAGACTTCTTTTTGAATTTGTTTGATGATATCAAGGCCTGATAAACCATAGTCAAGCATTGTTTTTAGTAATAGATTTCTTGCGTCTTCGAACTTGTTCTCTATTGATAGCTGGAGGAAGTTGTTTATTTCCTTTGGTCTTGCTATGGAAGCCATTGAGAACACCATGTCTTCTGAGATTGTGGTGTTTAGGGCTGCGCAGGATTGTAAAATATTTTCAGCCTTTCTGCAGTCTCCATTGGATACTGTGTAGAGTGCTTGCTCTGTTTTTTCGTCTACTTTGATTTTTTCATTTTGTGCTATTTTCTTTATGATTTCTTTTACGTCTTTGTTTTCTAGTGGTCTGAATCTGAATACTGCGCATCTGGACTGGATAGGGTCGATTATTTTAGATGAGTAGTTGCAGGAGAGGATGAATCTCGTGGTAGTAGTATAATTCTCCATGGTTCTTCTTAGTGCTTGCTGTGCTTCTTTTGTTAGAGCATCGCATTCGTCTAGGTAGATTATTTTGAAAGGAACGTTGCCTATGGCTTTAGTTCTTGCGAAATCTTTTACTTCGTTTCTGATGACATCAATTCCTCTTGTGTCTGATGCATTTAGCTCTAATAAGCTGGAGCGCCAGTTATCTCCGAAGAGTTGTTTGGCTGTAACTAGGGCTAAGGATGTTTTTCCTGTCCCTGCGGGACCTGCAAACATTAAATGAGGCATATTTTGTTGTTTTACAAATGCTTGGACTTTGTTGACAATATCATCTTGTCCTTTAATGTCTGAGAAGTCTTGAGGACGGTATTTTTCTGTCCACATCATGCCTTGCGTATCTTTTGAATCAGCCATGAATTTATAGAATGTAAGGTTGTTTAAAAAGTTATTGTAAGTCTATTATTAGAATTAAATAATATCTTCTTCTGCGATGACTAAGAAGTCACCAATTGCAATAACTGCTGAAAATGGAATAAGAATATGATTGTCTTTGTCTTTTTCAAGCTCAAGTTTTTCTGTATAAGAAGTTGGATTTGCTAAAACGATGTGGATCAATTCACCTGATCTTGTTTCAAATATAATGTCTCCTACTTCACCGAATCTTTTACCTGTTTTTGAAACAACAGTTTTTCCGATGAGTTGTTTGGAGAATTTTTTATCGTCGTCAGCCATCAATATCCCTTGTTTATTTAGTATTCAATAGTAGTTGATAATTAACTAGATGGATATAGTATTTAAAGGTTCCGTTTTGAAAAAAGTAAGCTTTTAATAGTCTGTAGTTACTTCTAATGTAGGATGAATTTTGATGAAAAGTGGGCTCTAGTGACGAGAAATGCTCAAGAAATCGTTGATGAAGAAGAATTGAAGAAAATAATGCAGGGGAAGAAACAACCTGCTGTTTTTCTAGGTACTGCCATCACTGGGAGACCTCATGTTGGTTATTTTTTGTGGGTTATTAAGATGGCAGATTTTTTGAAGGCTGGTTGGAAAGTAAAAGTATTACTTGCTGATTTGCATGGAGCTTTAGATAACTGCCCTTGGGAATTGCTTGATAAAAGATACGATTATTATAATTTAGTTATCACTGGAATGTTTGAAAGTCTTGGTGTAAGTGTCAAAGATTTAGAATTTGTTAAAGGGAGTAGTTTTCAACTTGATAAAAAATATATGATGGATGTTATGAAAATGGCAAGCCATGCTTCCGTTCGAAATGCTACCAAAGCAGGAAGTGAAGTGGTAAAACAGTCTGAAAATCCTAAATTGAGTGGATTATTGTATCCTATCTTTCAAGCTCTTGATGAAGAGTACTTAGATGTAGATGTACAGTATGGTGGTGTTGATCAACGTAAGATTTTAATGTTTGCTCGTGAGTTCTTGCCTAAAGTGGGATATAAACCTCGAGTTGAGTTCATGACTCCACTCATTCCCGGACTTGTGGGAGAGAAGATGAGTGCTTCAAGTGAGGAGAGTAAGATTGATTTGCTAGACGATCTTAAAAAGATTCAGAAGAAAATGAATAAAGCCTTTTGCCCAGAAGGGGAAGTTGAAGGCAATGGTGTTTTGGCTTTTGCTAAACATATTATTTTTGTATTGAAAGGAGATTCTGGTGATAAATTCGTTATTGAGCGTCCTGAGAAGTTTGGTGGCAATGTTGAATACGGAGATTATAATGCCTTAGAGGAAGATTTTGTTGAAAGGAAATTACATCCTATGGATTTGAAGAATGGGGTTGCTCGAGAGATTGATGTATTGCTAGCACCTATTCGTAAGAAAGCAGAGGGTAAGGACAAACTTATTTCTGATGCTTACCCTGAATCATAGTTTCTGTATAATACTTTAAGTATTTATTTTTTATTCTAGTGATGTCTGCTTTGGTAACTGCTTTTATTTTTTTGATGTATGTAGCAACATCTAGAGAAGAATTTGTGTACTGGGCAAATGCCAATTCATCTGCGTATTTCTGTGTATCTTCCATTGTGAGTAGTAGGTCTCCTTCTATGTATGATTTTACATCTGCAAATTCTTTAGGAGTAATTTTGTCAACATTTTGAATTTGTTGGAGTAATAATGATTTTGCTTTGGCCAGATTCTTTTTTTGTGTGGAGAGATATACTGCAAAAAAGCCATAATCTGTTTCGTCATCAAAGTGGGAGCCAATATCGTAACATAATGAAGTGGCTTGTCTAATTTGTCTGAATAATCGTCCCGAGAGTGGCATGCCCAATATGGCGTCAATTATATCAAGGACTGGTGCGTCTTTATGTGATTTTTGCACAGCATGGAATCCTATGTTTAAATAACAATGATTGATATCTTTGGTTATGGATTTTTTTCTATTTGCCTTTTGGAGTGGTTCTTTTGGGATTAATTTTTTTGTTGCTTTTGTTGAAGGGAGTTTAGCAAATGTTGATTTTAGTAGATCTAGGTGAGCAGGCGTATAATTACCTACTAATGTGAGGATAATATTTGAAGGGATATATGTTGCTTTAAAAAAATCTTGAAATTGCTTTTTCGTGAATGTGCTGATTGTTTTTTCATATCCTATGACTGGGTATTGTGCTGGATGTTTTGTGTACATTGTTGATTGTAATAACTCCCATTGGTACGAACGTGGTTCATCTTGACGCATTCGTAATTCTGATAAGACGATGTTTCTTTCTCTTTCTATTATGTCTTTTTTGAAAGCTGGATTTTGTAGCATGTCTGCAAGAATGGTAATTGCTAACGGGAGGTGTTTTTTTAAGAGTTTGATATAGTATGCCGTTCTCGTGTTGGAAGTAAAAGCTCCAAAATCTCCACCTTTGGATTCAATTGTGGATGCTATTTCAAAAGCAGATCTTGTTGTTGTTCCTTCGAATAGTAAGTGCTCGATGAAATGAGAAATTCCTCGTGTTTTTGCTGCTTCATGATTTGAACCCACTTTTATGGTTGCTTGCAGTGTAATTGATTGCGTCGGTTTTTTTACAGCTATTATTGTTAAATTGTTAGGTAAGATAATTTTTTCCATAAAGCAATGTTTATATAATGTTATTTAATAGTTATGATATGCTAAAGGACTTGCAAAAATCTATGAAGAAGAATAGGATGAAGGCTGTATTATTATTTAACAGTTCATTGCATAAGATGGATCCTAATATTGCCTATTTTTCTGGAGTGTGGATGGAATTTGGATTTGTTGTAGTTCCTGTTACGGGTAAACCGGTTTTGGTTGTTCCTCTTTTTGAATATGTGAGAGCGAAAAAGGAATCTAAGATTAAGACGATAGCTATGCAGAAAGGAAAATTAGATGTGCAGCTGAAGAAATTGTTGTCCGGTAGGAAGGTTGGGGTACATATGAATCATTTAGCCGTAAATGAGCTTAAGTGGTTGAAGAAGTTGGTTAAGAAGAAGTATGTAGATGTCAGTAAGGATCTTATAGTTGCTCGAAGTATCAAAAGTCCAGAAGAGATTAAGATTGTTAAGAAATCTTGTGGAATCTGTGAAGGTATATTGAAGAAATGTTTTAGTACGTTTAAGAAATTTAAGACTGAGTTGGATGTTGCTGAGTTTTTGGAGTCGGAGACGGTAAAGGCTGGGTGTGAGTTGGCTTTTCCACCGATTGTTGCTTCTGGGAGTAACGCAGGGATGGCTCACCATAGTCCTGCGAAGGTAAAATTGAAGAAAGGCTTCTGTGTGATTGATTTTGGGGTTAAGTATCGGGGCTATTGTAGTGATATTACTCGGACGGTGTATATTGGTAAGCCTACGGCTCAGGAAATTGCTGTGTATGATGAAGTATTGGACGTTCAAGAAACATGTGTTCGTATGTCTGTAAAAGGTCAAAAATGCTCAGTAGTGTATGATTATGCATGGGATCAATTAGGAAAGAAATTTACTCATGGATTGGGGCATGGAATTGGGGTAGAGATTCATGAATGGCCGAATCTTAAACCTAAAGGGAAAGAAGTTTTTGAGAATGGGATGATCTTTACTGTTGAACCTGGAATATATGATGGAAAAATGGGAATCAGGATAGAAGACGATGTTTTAATTGAAAACGGTAAGCCTAAAGTGTTAACTCCATCTTCTAAATTATTAAGGATTTTTAATCTAAATCAAAAGTAAATTTACCATTTTCTTGGACTGTTTTACCATCTAGGATAATTTTTCCACCCTTTCTTAAGTCTTTGATCATATCCCAATGGAGGGCAGATTCATTTACTCCACCGCCTTCTTTATAGGCCATGCCTAAAGCTAAATGTATGGTTCCACCTATTTTTTCATCAAATAGAATTTGCTTTGTGAATTTTTGAATGTTGTAGTTCATACCGATGCCAAATTCTCCTAGTCTGGAAGCTCCTTCATCCATGGCAATCATTTCTTTGAGGAATTCTTCGTTCTTTTCAGCTGTTGCCTTTATGACTTTTCCGTTTTCAAACCATAATTTGACACCGTCGACTTCTTTTCCCATGTAGATTACTGGGAAAGTGTATTTTATGTGACCGTTTGCTGAATCGTCTACTGGAGCTAGGAAAACTTCACCATCTGGCATATTTCTGGTTCCATAGCATTTATTGGCAGTTCTTCCTTTAATACTGAATGTGAGATCTGTATCTTCTCCTAGAATATGTACCTCTTCGCCTTTGTCGAATACTTCTTTTAGTTTTGTTTGCTTCTTTTCTATTGCAGACCAATCGATATTACAAGCATCAAATACAAAATCTTGATATTCTTCTAAGGACATTTCTGCATCTTGTGCTAATGCGTTTGTAGGATACTCTAAGATAACCCAATTGTCTTTTTTTAGGATTAATTCTGAAATTGGCTTTGTAACTTTTCTTCTATCAGCCATTTTTTTCGCATCTATGCTTGTAAGTTCTTTAGTATTTTCTGGAGCTCCAATTGAAATAAAACCGTCTGTTTTTTCAGCAGCTTGTTTTCTTAATTCTGGAAAGTGAGCTAGATGGTGATCTTGAGCATATTTGAAATATACGTATGATGATCCTGGCATCCCTACTTCTAGTTTTGGGAAGGCTCCAAGTTCTAGGATTCTTTTCATTAATTCTAATGCTAATGGTTTAGCTTCAGGAGGGGTTGAGATTTCAATGAAATCTCCTTTCTTTATTTTAATTGAGTGTGTTGTTAATATTTCTGCTAGTTTTATAATTCTTGGATCTGTCATAATTTGCAGGAGGTGTGGGTAGTATTTAAGGTTTATGTTGGTTGAGAATTATCCAAACATGTTCAAGAAATTTTCAGGGTCATCTGTTTTAATCTTTTTTATTGCTTCTAAAAAATCTGAATGAGTTACTTGAGTTCTATTATCTCGAATTGCAAAATATCCTGCTTCAGTACATGCTGAATGGATTTCTGCTCCAGAAAACTCTTTCATCTCTTTGATTAGTTTGTGAACATTTACATTTTTATCCGTTCGCATGTCTTTAGTATGAATTTTGAAAATTTCCTTTTTACCTTCGAGTGTTGGAATATCTACTGAAATATGTCGGTCTAATCTTCCTGGTCTAAGAATTGCTGGATCTAAGATATCTTTTCTATTTGTACATCCAATAATTTTTACATTGTCCAGACTTTTGAATCCATCAATTTCAGCTAGGAGTTGCATAAATGTTCTTTGTACCTCTCTTTCTCCAGAAGTTCCTACATCGACTCTTGTTGCAGCTAGAGCATCTAGTTCGTCAATGAAAACGATGGATGGTGCTTTTTCTCTTGCTAATTGAAATACTTCCTTGACTAATTTTGCACCTTCACCAATAAATTTCTGAACTAATTCTGATCCTACAATTTCGATAAATGTTGATTTAGTTGAAGTAGCAACTGCTTTGGCCAACAAGGTTTTTCCTGTTCCTGGTGGACCATGGAGAAGAATTCCTTTTGGTGGTGTAATTCCCACTTTTTTGAATAACTCTGGTTTCTTTAAAGGAAGTTCAATAACTTCTTTTATTTCTTCAGATTGTCTTTCTAATCCTCCTACTGCATCCCAAGGAACTTGGGGAGTTTCAATTATAACGAATTTCTCTACATCAAATGTTTTTTGAGAGGTAATCTTCCGGATAACATTTAAGTTCTTTTGTTCTGCTAGAACTGTGTCTCCTGGAGCTAATTTTTCACAATCTGTAGCAACATTTACAAAGAAAGATGAACCGTTTGGAATTTTAATTACTGCATTATCATCCATTAAGTCTTTTACTTCGCATACCATTAATGGTGCGGACTTTAATCTAGAAATTTCAGCTCTTAGTGATGCAACTGTTTCTTTTAGAATTCTATTTTCTTCTTCTAACTGGGTTAAGTCGGTTGCATAGCTGTAGACTACGTTTTCGATTTTTGTATTTGATGACATTTAAAAGTTAAAGTGTGGTGGGTGTTTTTAAAGGTTTGGATTATGTTGTAAAATACTTAAAAGGTGGATTAATAAAATTTGATTCTATCTAGAATTCTAAAATACATCCTCGGCAGTTACTTCCCTTCGTCACAGCGTTAGCTTAGATGGTGTTCACGTCACTCATTGGATGCAATATGTAGTAATGAGGTTCTTTATTTAAATACTCGTTTTATTTCTTTTATCTTACATTGTAAGTATTATTACGATAGATTTATAAAAGAATACTGACAATGTAAGTATATTGTAGGAATTATTATAAATAAACACTTACAATGTAAGTAAAATAGTGGGTTTATGAGTAAAAAAGAGGACAAAATAGATAGACATAGACCGTTTTCTTTAGGGATATTGCTCTTATTATTGAGTGTTTTAGTGCTTAGTTCTTGTACCTCTCATTTTGGAATTACAGGATTTGTTGTTTATGATGAGATTGAATCGAGAGATATTGTCAATATTAGTTTTATTGAAAATATTGAATATAATTTATCATTACCTAGAGGGATTACGTCACTTAGATTATCAGGGGTGTTACATGGAGATGGAAATGCTCAGGCGTATTTATTATATGGTGAAACTAGAAAACTTGCCTTAGATTTAGGTGAGGAGGAGGTGGATTTAGTAAATATTTCAAGTATTGGTGAGTTTAGGATAACAGGAGATGAGGAAAATATCTCTAAAAGAGAGATTAGTATAGATTTGCAGTATCAGGAAGGTAGTAATTTTGACACTAATGATGATGGAGTAGAGACTCAAGGAAAAATAATTGATTATAGTATTGAAACTGAATTTAATTGGGAAGTGGATGAATCTAATCTATGTACATTATGGGAAGTCTACTCTCAAGAAAGAGAAGAGAGTACCTATTTTTGTAATGGAAATCAAAGATGTTGTAATTTACGGGAATTAGAGCCAAGTCAAGAGCAGTGGAATAGTGTTTTATATTTATATGAAGGTCTCTATGACTCAACAGAACATAATTCTATTACTTCTGAAGTACATTATGTTGATTTTGATATAAGTCTTGAGAATCCTTTTTTAGAATTACATTCTTCGGATAGTGAAACTTTAGATGGAATTTTTCACGATCGAGAATTTGAGTTTAATGATATATGTGAAGAGACTTGTTTCATGGATAGGATTGATAGTGATGAATTATTTTTAGAGGTAGTGTTAGAAGATGCAATATTAGAGATTAATCAGATCTATTATACTCAAGATATAGAGAGAAATCAATCAGTAACACCACCCCAATTAATTGAAGATATACCTTCATTAGTGATGTATAAGAATAATAATATGAGTTTAAATCTTTCACCCTATTTTCAAGATGATAGTGAGATAAATTATACTTTTCTTCCTATTGGGAAGATTAATCTATCTGTTGATGGAAACAATTTACATATAAATCCTAAACCTAATATTACTGGAACTTATTTTACATTTATAACAGTAAATGATTCTAGAAGTATTGCAGTAAGTAATTTGTTTAATATAACTGTTAAGGAAGAAGTAGTGCTTAATATAACTGAAAATATTACTCAACAGGAACTTGTTGTGTTAGGACAACCTGTAAGATGGGTTAAAAGGGTTGATTTAGGGAATAAGACAGAGAATATTACGATTAACCTTAGTAAAGATGCATTAAATGTTTCTGTAGTGAAGGTTGAGGGGGGTGAGAGGGTTGAGGTTGAAGAGGTTAAGATTGAGTATAGGGGCAAGATAAAAACTTTAGAGGAGTATGGAGATGATAGAGAGATTGAGAAAATTGATAGAGAAATAGATGAACTTCAAAATGAGAAACGAGATAATATTGTTGATAATGAAAAGGTGAGAGAGTTAAATAAAGAGATTCTTAAATTGAAAACTGAAAAAGATTTGATTAGTGGTGCTGTAGTTTTTGAAGGTGGAGGGAAAGGTTTGGTGACAAGGTTTTTTGAGTGGTTATTTGTTGAGTTTGATGCTGATATTACAGGAAATGTAGTTGTTGAGATTGACGAAAATATTCAAAATGATTCTTCAGTGATTATTGAAGAGACTGTTGAAGAGGTAGAGATAGAATATTATACAGAAGGCCCGAGTTCATATGAGAAAATTTTAGATAATGGGAAAGAGGTTGTTATATCATCAGATATTCATTATGAAAATATTTTAGCTTTTACCGAAGTTGATAATGTTGATCCTCAAGCAATAAATATTGTTTGGGTGAGGAATGGATCAAGAGAATATGTTGAGATATATGACAAGGTAGATAGAGATCAAGATGGTTATATCGATGAAGTGTATTGGATTGTTCCTCATTTGAGTAATCAAACATATGAAATTATAATTAGGATTGAAAATGCAGAACATCTAGATGAGAATAGAACATATATTGAAAATATTTATGATTTAGTATCTTTTAAAGATGGTAATTATTCAACAATCCCTAAAGATCATTTTATTAGGGTTACTTTTGAAAGACCTCTTGATAGACTAAAAGATATTACTGTTCATGGTAAAAGTAATTCTACTTCTAGGGTAGAAATCTATCTTAATAATTCTAATGATTTGATTGCTACCATAGAAAATATAGGTGAAGAGGGAAGTTATAGGACTTTATTAACAAACCTTGAGGGCAGCTCCTCTACTTTTGATCTAAAAGTTTTGGATGATGATCTTGATGTTGATATGATTATAGATCCAAGTATCAGTGAGTGTAGTGATATTACATCTCCAGGGACATATACTGTAACTGCTCATCTTGTTTCTCAATTAACTTGTATAAATATTAACGCAGATGATGTGATTCTAGATTGTCAAGAAAATGAGATAGCTTATAATGGAGCTGCTCTTGAAAGTTATGGAATTAATATTACTCATGCAGATAATGTAGTCATAAAGAATTGTAGGATTAATCAAACTTTGAGAACTAATAGTGCTTACGCAATTTCTATTGTAAATTCAACTCGAGTAACTGTTCAAGATACTAACATTAGGACAGGAGCATTTATAGCTTATGGAATTAATGCCAGAAACTCAGAGGGCATTAATATAACCTCAATAAATTATACAGGATTTGATAATTCTATTTATTTCTCAAATGTAAATAATTCTGTAGTAGAACTTAGTAATCTTACATCTTATGATAGGACAGGGCTTTGGCTTACAGGTGGGAGTTATAATCTCACCATTAGAAATAATTATGTTTATATTAATGATTCAAGCCAAACAGCAATACTGTTATTTAATGCACCAAACTCAACAGTAAGTAGTAATAATGTTACAGTTGTTGCATTTTCTCAAGGAATTTCAATAAGTACTCCTTCAAATTTTTCTATAATCCATGATAATAATGTTTCAATTTATGAAACTCTTGGAAGTCAAGGAGGTGATGGAATATATGTGGGCTCATTTTACAGCAATGTTAGCCACAACAGGGTATATGCCAATGGAACTTGGGGTGATGGAATTGTCTTGATATCAGGATCTCAATTTAATAATGTTACTGATAATTCTATATATTCACAAAACGGAACAGGTATTTGGCTTGATGAGAGTAATAATTATAATTATATTTATAATAATGTAATCAATACCTCTTATGAGTATTCTGAAGGTATATTAGTTGAAGATGGATCTGAATTTAATATTATTTCTTTTAATAAAATTAATACAAGTGGTTTAAGAGGATATGGAATTTTTGTTGATGATGCTGCAGATAATAATATATTTTTTAACAATACCATCTATACTACAGGAGAAAGAGGGTATCCAATATTTGAAGATGATAGTTTTTATAATAACTATACTTATAATTTTATGAATAGTTCAGGAGCAAGCAGCTTTGTCATAATTCAACAAGGAGATCATGCAATAGTTGATAATAATATTATAATTTCTTCTGGAAATAGTGCTTATGGATTATTTTTTTATGAATACGATTATGTAAATATTAGTAATAATATTATTACCACAAGTGGATCTTATGGATATGGTATTTATCAAGAACTTTCTGAAAATAATAATATTAGTAATAATTTTATAAATACAACTGGAAGTGATGGAGTAGGAATTAGGTTATGGAATAGTAATAGTTCCTTTATACAAAACAATACTATCAATACTACTGAAGCTGGAGGATTTGGATATTATCCATTACAAAGATCTCAAAGGAATATTTTTGTGAATAATACTATTCTAGGAACTGGAGATGATGCGATTTATTTCTGGGTTCAAGTTGGAGCTAATTTATACTTATTAGATAATAATATTAGTAATAATAAATTGTCAAATATTAAGGAACAAGACCTTAATATTATCTATGCACATGCCAATGGCACCTATTTAATCGATCAAGAGATAAGAAATTATACTATAAATTCAAGTTTAGTGTATATTAAAAATAATTCAGCTGGAGAGATATTTTATCTAGAAGCAATTGATCAAGCCGGAGAAAATTTATCAGTAGATATTAAAATATCTAATAATTTAGTGACTGTTAATTCATCTCAATCTGGATTAAATAAATCTGCAGATATTTCTTTATATGGAATAACCCTAAACAATCCTAAAATTCAATTTAATACTAATGGTTCATTTGTAGATTGTACCTCAACAAGTGATCCTGTGTGTATTAACACGAGTTATACAAATGATATTCTTTCCTTCAATGTAAGTCACTTTACTACTTATCGAGTTGTAAGTAATAATGTACCAGATGTGCAAGAATTAGTTTTGAATAGTTCGCAAGGTACTAATGATTCCTCAGAAAATTTGACATTATGGGTTAAAGCTGCACATCCTGATATTGAGGCAATGAATGCTTACATTGATTGGTATAAGAATGGTGCTAAGGAGGATAATTTAAGTGGAATCACTTTTGGAGGTTTGTCTGATAGTACCTTTACTTTAGTGCATACCTTATTTTCAGGAAACTTTACAGATGGAGATAGTTGGAATGCCTTAGTATTTGTGGGAGATGCAACTGCTAATTCATCTACAATTGAAAATATTAGTTTTAATTTTTCGGGGACTGCTCCAGTAGAAAGTACGCCTACAACGACTTGGGGGGGAGGTTCAACACCGAGTGGTGGTGGGGAAAGTGGAGGTTGGGTTGAAGCTGGTGAGCCCATTGCCATAGATACAGAGATAGTTGCCCCTATAGTTATTTTGGAGGATTTTGATATTCCTTCAGAGGTAAGTGAACCAGACTTCGTAGGATTTGTCGATGAAGGAGAAACGAGAGTACCATCAGTTGTAGGATTACCCGTAGCAGTAGTTGCTGTTGAAGATGATATTTTTGTTGATATTCCTACCCCTCCTGAAGATATCTTCAATTTAGAACCTGTAGTTGAGGAGGGAGAGCTTTTTATTAACGTTCCCTTGTTTGAACAGGCTGAACTTGGGACTGTTGAAGCTAGTATTGGAGAATCTGGAGAGGTTGGATCTGTCTCAGATCTTGGAATCTCGGCTTTTAGCGGATCAGCACCTATTGAAAATACAATTCAGATTGAAGCAGTTATACCCTTAGATACTATTAGAAATACAGTTACTGATTTTAATTCATTGCAGAATTTTATTCAAGCTTTTCCCTATATAGATCCAGAGTATATTATTTCTATTCCAGAAACTGAGGAGTATAATGTCTTTAGAGATCTTGATATAGAACAGAAATTATTCTTGCTTGAATCAGTTCCTGAAAGTTATTTATCCATAATTGTGTCTAACATTGATGATGAAGGTAGTTTGGTTTCTCAAATAAAAAATATCATTGTGATAGAGGGAGAAGAATATGAAGTTTTTGAAAAAGAAAAGAGTTTAGAAGAAATAGTTACAGAGGAAAAATATGTTATTATTGAAGGGGAAACTCATAGTGTAGAAGACATTTCTGGAACTCCAGCTGTACAATTAAATGGAAAGAGTTATTCTTTAGAGCAAAGAGAAATTGTTCAAAAGGTATTTTCTGAATCTCAGCATGTAAATATTCGTCTTCCCCTTACTCCGATAAGCAGTTTATCTTCATTTTTTCCATCCAAAAAAAAGGAATTTGGTTTAAGTTCTTTGGAACAGCAATATGAGAATTTGTTTGTTTGCGCAAAAATTCCTTATACTAATGAAATAACGGGAGCAGCTACAGTTGAACCAAGAGTTTTACCCAATCTGCAGATTGAAAGTGAACAGATTACTGATTCATTTAGTGTGGCTTGTACAGATGAAGCTGCTGAAGTTACCTTAGCAGTGCCAGAACGTTTTATTAATATAGATCTTCTGCGGTGTGTGGGTAATAGATGTAATCTAGAGAGGTTAGTAAAGGTAAATGAACTCTCTTGTGGAAATGAGGTAAAGGGTGTTACTCGATCCACTCATACCTTTGAACCAAAATACTATCCATTTGCTCTTGCACCTGTACAAAAGTCATTCACCGGAACTGACAATACCATTAGGAGTGGTAATTCACATTTTAGTGTTGATACCAAATCAGTACTATCTGTGTCTTTAAGCAAGGCTCCAAATGGCGTGCAACAACCTATTAATGATCGAATGAAAATAGTCTCGACACCAACCGTTATCAGAGTTGCATCTGTGGAATCATCAGGACAGATTGTGTTGCCTTATGCTCCTCAGCAATATATCGAAGAAAATTCAAATGCCATTTATTACTTTAAAGATAATGAATGGAATTACTTGGGTGGAACTTTTACTGCTGGTAAAACTATGAGTGTTGAATTTGAAGATATGAGTAAACTGGTAGAAAATGGGGAAATACTTGTTGCTGTTTTAGGAAGTATTTGTACCAACTGTGTTGAGCCTAAATTAGATAAAATATTCGTTCCACAAGTGTATACAGACAAAGCGATTGTGCTTGTGCACGGATTTGCCTCAAGTTCCAAAACATATCAGGAGATTATTGATGATATGAGGCTTACACAACAGCCGTACAAATTGTATACCTTTGATTATCCTCAGAATAGGAGCTTGGATGAAGTTGCAGTTGATTTTGCTCATCTCTTAGAGTCTAGATCTGAAGAATTTTTAGATGTTCAAATTGTGGGACATTCCTTAGGTGGATTATTAACGCAAAGAATGCTCAAGTATACTGAAGATGAATTAAATAAAGGAAAAGAGTTTAAGTTCTTTGACAAGGTGAGTAGGGCATTTATTATTGGAGCTCCAAATCTGGGTACTCCACTTGTTGCTGATTTTGAAGGGTTATTGGATGTGTTAGCGAATAAAAACTCTGACTTTAATATTCTGCAAATAGATGGTGTTATTCTTAATATATTGAAGAATGGTATTGTAACTCCGAGGGTGGAAGGACCTGAATACTTGGTCATGGCTGGAACACAGGATATTGGGATAAATTTACTTTTGTTTCAATCTACTACTACAGATTATTTCAATGAAGCAAATGACGGAATGGTAGCTGTGAGTTCGGCTCAACGGGTAGGTCCAAACTATGTACCTGATCTTTGTTCAGATTATTATGAAATTGCAGTTACGCATACTGATCTCTTGCATAAAGAAGGGTCTCGGAAGGTCATTGAGGGAATCATAACTCAAGAATCAGAATCGACATTACGGGCGGGAGCCATTCAATATGTAGAGTTCGATGTAGAATGTAATCCAGATGCTGTGTATACCTTATATGGAGAGACACAGCATCAGGATAAAATTGAAGACGCAAGTTTTTGTTCTTGTGGAAATGGATTTTGTGGAGATGGTGAAGATGCTATTAGTTGTCCAGTAGATTGTGCAGGAATTTTGAATAAAGATAGTTTTTGTAGTGTTCAAGAGCCAGTCAGCATGTTGTTTGTTGTTTTAATATTGCTTATGTTGCTTTTATCTGGGATAACATTAGCTTGGAAGAAACATCATTCACCTAAGAAACTCTTTAGTATTGGAATCTTATGGTCTTTGACTATTGGATTACAAATAGGGGGAATATTTATTTGTGATAGTGTATTGAGCTATACATCCCTTGGATATCAAAATCTCACTTGGATGTTATTCTATGGTTCTCTTGCCTTGGTTGTTTTGACGTATGTTGTCAAAAAATTATCTTCTGTTTCTTTGAAAAAATATGTGTATGTGTTATCCGGAATATTAATTATTGGTAGTGTGTTGTTGTTCTCCATTCTTCCGATTAAGAGTATATTGACTATTATTGGATTGAGTGTTGCTTGTATAGTAATTACAAAGAAATTTGTTAGTAAAGTTAAGGAAATTGATTATGGGAAGAAGGATGTTAGAGATATTCCCATACAGAAAGTTAGGGTGAAAATTTCTTGGACGTTTGTTGTTTTCAAAATGAAGTATAAGTTGTTTAGATTAAAGATTCGAGTCAAAAAAATCTTTGGATTGTATGTGAGTATAGATGATATTGAGAAGCAGATAGAGGAACGTATCCAACAACAGGAGGAAGAGGAGTGAAACATGTGTTAGCTAGCGGAGTGAGTAGTGTTTTGGTAGATACACAAATATTTTCTGATAGAGTGTATACTTTCTCCGAGGCTTTGGTTGTGTATTTGCATAGAGAAGGTTTCTCGAATAGTGAGATTGGTCGGCTTTTAGGGAGGGATGGTAGGACTGTTTGGACCTTATTGAATCGTGCTGGGAAGAAGAAAGCTTCTGGACAAAAGAAAACTTTGGAAGGAACGTTTGTTCCTACTTTTGTGTTTAGGAATCGAACGTTGAGTATTATGGAATCCTTGATTGTGTATTTACGTGAAAAGTATAGTTATAGGGAAATTGGTAACTTGTTGAATAGGAATGAGAGGACTGTTTGGACTGTGTGTAAGAGAGGGATGGATAAATTAAAGAATTTTTAGAATTATCTAATCAATGCTCTTTCTTTAGCAATATATTCTGACCGGGAGATTTTTCCATCAAGAAATTGAACTTGGAGTGATTTCAAAGGGTCTCCTCTCGGTTCCTTTAGACAAATTGTTGAAGCAGATGATTGAGGTTTTTCAGGAATATCTTGGATTAATTCTTCTCCTACTGTCATGACTAATGCTCCCATCAAAACTGCGAAAACGAGAAGAACAACTGTTGCCACCATAGGAGATAGTCCTTTTTTGTTCATTTCTCATACACCGCCTTGAGGTGCTCTCTCTGTTCAAACAATGCATATATGAATAATCCTAAGATGGTTAATTCGAAAATTCCATTGAAGTATAGAGGGAGGTGAAAGATATCTGCATGTCTTAAAATTGTGAAAAATTCTTCAATAACGAATACCCAGACTGCAAATCCTAGTAATCTCCATGGTTTGGTAAATGTTTGGACATGATGGACCGAATAATGGATATGGAGTAATCTCTTGAAAAGTACCAATACAATTACTACGAGCGCCAAATTATAGTAAGGTGCGATGATTCCTAAACATTCTGCAAACGTCATTGTGTTTTAACTATTATTATCTCCAATACTAGTGCGTAGATTAAAATTCCTAAAATAAAACTTGGAATTATGTGTGTGAGGAAGGGATGTGTGTAGATATTGAAAAATTTTAATGCTCCTAATACTTCCTCAATTGTGAATAAGAATAAAACGATTAAGAGTAGTTTCCAAGGTTTGAGTCTTGCTTCTCCATGTACTAACCTCATCATATGGATGGCGTAGAACGCTGTAATAATTGAAAGGATTGCTACAGCGGATGCAAATGTTCCTGCAAGGACTTCTACCATTATGGATTCTTCGCAAAGGCTCTATTTAAATGTTATTATTAATTGTGTGTGTTGTAGAATGGATGATTGAGTTATAATAGTTTGAAATCAACACAAATTCTGAATCTTCCCGGACCATATGCCCCACACTTTATTGTTTCGTTTATTTTAATTCTCTTTTTTGCTGTTTTTGCAGCATTTTTTGCTTTTGTTTCACCTAATTTGATGTCTTCTTCATGTTCGAAGTCATAAAAATGGACTATTGTTCCTTTTTTGGTGTGTTTCCAGATTAATGGAAGGAATGTTTCTGCTCCTTTTGGTAGAGGCATGAGAATTCGGTCGAATTTTTCCTTTAATTTTGGTAGGATAGCAGTCACATTTCCTTTGTGTAATGTGATATTTGATAATTTATTTCTGAGGATGTTCTTTTCTCCGTATTTATGGGCTGTTGGATTAATTTCAATACCTGTGATTTTGGAAGGGTGTTTGTTTTTTGCAATGGTGCAGGCATAGGGGGCAACTCCATCAAACATTATTAGGATTTTTTCTCCTTTTCTTACTTTTTCAAAGACTCTCTTTCTCTCGGTAGCTAGTCTCGGGGAGAAATAACATTTTTCGATGTCTAATTCTAGAAATACATTGTTTTCTTTGTGGATTGTATGTTTTCTTTTTTCTCCAGCTAGGATAGTGTATTTTTGTAGTCGGAATGTGCCCGAATGTTGGGATGCTTTTTTTACTACTACGTTTATGTTTGAGTGGAGATTGAGAAGTGTGTCTGCAATTACTTTTTGTTTTGATTTCAATTCATCTGGAATTTCTAAGATGGCAATATCCCCTATCATGTCATACGATGTTCTTGCTAAAGATAGTTGTTTTGCAGAAAGTTTCTTTTTCAGAGCCTGTCTTAATGTGCTTGGCTTCATATTGCTACCAGAATAACTCCCAATACCATTACTAATGATGCGATAATTCTTATTCGATAATGGTGCTCATGAAATAATGCTCCTCCGATTATAGTTGAGAAAAATGCATTCATCTTAACTATGGGGAATACTAATGAGGCCTTTGCGATAGTTAGAGCGTTAAAGTATAGAAGTCTTGCCATTAAAAGGAGGACTGACATGATAATTATGAATCTTCCTGCATTTTTTACTCCGTGAATTATTCCTTTTATTCCATCGTGATATTTGTGGATTAGTAATGTGAAATTTATGGCTGTAAATCCAGAATACAGAAAGATGAATGTGTATACGTCGATGGTTGTTAAAATAGATTTGTTGATAATGACTAATACTGATAGAAGGACCATAGCTGCAATGATGTATAGTGTATGTTTGTGAGAGATAATCTTTTTTAATGGTTCTAGGATATGGATGGATAATTTGTTTGATTCTAAAATATAAGCTCCTATTACGATGAGTAATATTCCTCCTACATTGATGTATGATATGGTTTCTCCGAGGACTATGAATGCAAAAATGGCTGTGAGTGCTGGACCTAGGTTTAGTAATGGAGCTGCCACTGAAACTTCAAGGTGTCTGATACCTTTGGCTTCGAAGAATAGAATTGCAGTTATGAATAATGATGCGATGTAGATAAAAATATATGATTGGAATGGGAGATTGAAA
This sequence comes from uncultured Methanosarcinales archaeon, assembly GCA_964385185.1. GTDB lineage: Archaea > Nanobdellota > Nanobdellia > Woesearchaeales > CALCXY01 > CALCXY01. Next base: position 35,961 of record CAYLOA010000009.1, read on the forward strand.
TTTACTTTAGGTAAGAATACTAAGGATACAATAAATGAAAAAATGGCAAACACGGCTGAAAACTCCATGGCGTGTTCTTTCATCAGGGCTTTTTTTTCGATAACTATCATTAGACCAGATGCCAATGCAGCTCCTAATGCAAATAATATCCATGACATCAAAAATCACCTAATGTTTTTTGTTTTTGCTCGTCTTTCTTACTTTGTAATTTCTTAATGGTTGATAAGACTCGTTCTTCGGAAAAATCGTGCTTTTCGATTAATAATTCTTTTAATTTATCTTCCTGAATTTCCTTTATTTCTAGATGGTATTCTTTTGTGACAGGCATATCTTTGATTGTATCAAATACTCTTTTCCAGGGCAGAGTATAAAAATCATTCCATTTTACTTCTTTGAAGAGGGTTTCAAGATCATCCTTGTGGAGTCTCACTAATTTTATGGCGTTTTTTGGGCCTATCCCTTTTATTCCTCCCTTATTGTAGTCTGTTCCTACTAACATACCTAGAGCGATAAATTGGTCTGCATTAATATCTAGATTTGAGTAGAGATCTTTCAGGAGAATTATTTCTGGCTGGATGGTTTCAAATGATGCTTTTGATGCTCTTTTTCTTTTTCCTGCTACTGATAGATTTCTTACTAGTGTTGTAGAGCCATGCATTAATGAATCGTAATCTTGGGAGACGACGGCGTATGCGTCTCCATTATGCACCATGTATGCGGCTTGAGCTTCTCCTTCTGAAGGAGCTTGGATAATAGGGAGACCTAGTGCTTGGACGAGTAGTTTTGATTCTTCGATAATTTCTTTTGTGAGTGAGACGGTTCTTGAAGCAAATTTTTTCATAGATTCTATGTCTTCTTCTTGAACTGCAATTTTATATTGTTTTTGTGCTACTGCTTTGAGTGCTTTTCTTCTTTCACGCTCTTCTTGTTTCAGTTTTGGAGGGGTTCCGTCAAAAACAAATGCTAATTTTAGGCCTTCGTCCATCAGTTTTGTGGTACGGGCGAAGAGTCCGACCAAATGAGAGGTAATATTTCCTTTAGAATCTTGCAGAGGGGTTCCGTCTCTTGATCTTATTGTTGTGAGAAATTGATACAGTAGGTTGAAGGTGTCTACAACTAACCATTTATCTTTTAGGTCTGGTATTTTTATTTCTTTTGAAGGCACTAAGTCCTTTATTGCTAATCCCATCTTAGATTTTTATAATTCTGATGTCTTTGAAGTCGGTTTCTGCGGAGATTTTTGCTTTTTTGTTTAAATCTCCTGGTGTTAGTAGTAGGGAGGGAAGATTATTTAATTGTGCCTTACCATATGTTGATGCTAAATCTGATTCATTCAAGAGTTTTTTCTTTTTAGCCTTTACATAATGTTTGATTGTCCCTACTGCACTTGGAATATTTACTTGAAAGTCTATTTCTGCATTCTTTCTTATTATATCTTTCTCTAACACTTCAATATTATTTTTTTGGAAGTAATTCATTAATAGGGTTAGGAATTCATCTGGAGCGGGAGGTTTTTTTGGTTTTGGCTTTGGTTTTTCCTTCATTACAGGGTGAGATGGCTCTTCTTTGATTGTCTTTGGAACTGACGGTTTCGGAGTAGGTTGTTGAGCAGGCTTCTTTTGTGATTCTTGTTTTTTTGAAGTCTCCTTAATTCCAAGATATGTTTTAATTAATGTTGATGCTTCATCGTTTTTTAATAAGTACCATTTCCAGAATATTTCTTGGGCACCATTTACAGATACTTGGAGAGGGATGGCAAAATCTTTCATATTTCTTAAGGCAGTTCTTGTTAACGGATCGAGATCTTTATCTTTTAAGATTTGATCTTTTTGTAATTTTGTAAAAGCTTGCTGTTCTGGACCTTTCAATTGTTTTGAGAATGATTGGAGACGTGCTTCTTGTCCAGGAAGGTAATATAATGGTGAACCTCCTACTTTTACATGAGATACTAGCACTTGCTTTTTTGAAGAAAGCTCTGAAAGCATGGCTGAGGCGAATAAAAGATCTGTTTTTATTTCTTTAGCTGCTTGGATGGGAATTAAGGGGCCTACTTTGTTCATAAATTCTTTAATTTTTTGTAGGTTGTCCATAGAAATATGTTAGGTTGATTGGTTTAAATAGTTTATTGGTATAGAGTGGGTATTACTAAGGACGTAACCATCTCACTTCCCAATAAGAAACATCTCCTTCGTCGTCTACAACTCCTAATAGGAGTCTTTTCTTTGTTGAATGAGCTACTCTATTCTTTGCTGCAAATTCATGCCATGTTAGTGTTCCTGATTCATGTACAGGGTATAATATCCATCTTGCGTGGTCTTCTCCTGGTTTTACACCACGGTCGTAGACTCTGAAGTTTGCTCCAAATTTTAAAGCTGTTTTTACAACATAGCCTCTGTTTCGCATGTCTTTGAAAACTGCATAGTTGATTAAAAAGTTTTTTTGTAGTTTTTTGAACCTTTTTTCTAGTTTGTCTTGTTTGATGGGTTTGTTTTTTCCATCGATGACTGTAATTTTCTTTTTTTCAACTAGGTAAAGAGCTTCGAATAAGGAAAGTTCTACTCTAGAGTCTGTTAAGTTTCCAAATCTAGATTGATTGTAGAGTTCTTTTGCTTCATCAGAGTCTTCTGTTAAGACTTTGGAGTCTCTGATTTCTGCTAATGGGAGGCCTTTTGTCATAGGTTTAGGACTTTGAATTGTGTTTTTAAACCTTTGTTTTGTAGAATATATTTCTATATGGAAATTAAATAAAGGTATTTTTGAATTTGCTGTTGTCCATGCCAGACTTCCTGGCTCACACAGTGAGCCAGACCTTCTATTTTTCAGCCCATTAAGCTGAAAAATAAGGTCAACGTCTGGCAATGTATTTTGAATTTAGTTACTCTTATTAATTTCAATTAAATTGTCTTGGTATGGAACAAGTCTATCATGCTGAGACTCGAGAGGGGTGGCGAAGATGGTTGGAGAAACATCATGAGAATGATAGTAAGGTTTTCTTGATTAGTTGGAAGAAACATACAGGTAAGCCTTCAATAAGTCATCGTGAGGCTATGGAGGAAGCTATTTGTTTTGGTTGGATTGATACTACCGTTAAACGAATAGATGAAGATAGATATGGAAGGTATTTTATGAGGCGGACTGATAAGAGTCGATGGAGTAATGCTATTTTGGGGTATGCTAGACAGATGATAAAAGATGGTAGGATGGCTCCTGCTGGGCTTAAGAGATATAAAGAAGGTTTGTTAAAACCAGTGATTGATCATGGATTGCCAAGATATCCTCCTGTTTCTAAAGAGTTGGTTGAGTTGTTGGGGAAAGATGATAGGGCAAAAGCTTTTTTTGAAGGGTTGGCACCTTCGTATCGACGATTTTTTATTTATCATATTGAGAAAGCTAAACTTTCTGAGACTCGTGTAAAAAGGGCAAAGTGGGTTTTGGAAAAGTGTAGGAAAGGGGAGAAGTTCTAGGTAAGTCTTAAATATTTGTTATCGTTTTATTTTTTTTATGAAACGGTGTGAATGGGCAGAGCATGAATCTATGCAGGAATATCATGATAAAGATTGGGGAGTTCCTGTTCATGATGATCGATTATTGTTTGAAATGTTAATTTTGGAAGGGGCACAAGCTGGTTTGTCTTGGGCAACTATTCTTAAGAGAAGAGAGACCTATAAAAAGGCATTTGATAATTTTGATGTTCATAAGATTGTAAAGTATACTGATACAGATAAAGAAAGGTTGATGCAGGATCCTGGGATTATTAGGAATAAGTTGAAAGTAAAGTCTACTATTATTAATGCTCAGAATGTTATTGATATCCAGAAAGAGTTTGGTTCTTTTGACAAATATATTTGGCAGTTTGTTAATGGGAAGTCAAAGGTTAATTCTGTGAAGAAGATGTCAGATATAGCTGCTTCTACACCTGAATCTGATGTTATGAGTAAAGATTTGAAGAAACGAGGGTTTTCTTTTGTTGGCACCACTATTTGTTATGCGTATATGCAGGCTGTTGGAATGGTTAATGATCATGAAGTGGGTTGCTTTCGTTATAATAAAGTCAGTGAGTGAAATTTAATTCTAGAGGGAAGGTTTAAATATTGAGTTTGAAATGTTTGTGGTATGGAACTTATCTTTTTAGGTACGAGTGCTATGGTGCCTACCAAAACGAGAAATCATTCAGGGATGTTAGTTAAATTGAAGAATGAAAGAATTTTGGTAGATTGTGGAGAAGGTACTCAACGTCAATTGAAAATTGCTGGAGAGAAATTAGGAAGTTTGACTAAAATTTGTATTAGTCATTTAGATGGAGACCATGTTTTAGGATTAGGGGGATTATTGCAGAGTCTTTATGCAGAGGATTATAATGAAGAGTTAATTGTGTATTTTCCAACTTTAATTAAGAAATTTAT
>CAYLOA010000010.1:0-18601 GCA_964385185.1 uncultured Methanosarcinales archaeon
ATGATTGATGATATAGATGACTCTCTTGATGATTTACCAGACGTTGCAATAACTTGTAGCGGTTCCTGCACAGGATATACTGATACATGTGTAAGTCTAAATGGTATATGTCAATGTTTGTCTCAATCTGGAAGATTTACAGGACATGCTTGCTAACCAATATTTTCTAAAATATAAATCCTTAAATACCCTCACCTTGTATTTTATACTTTGACATGTCACAAGAAATTAAACTTGTTCTTCAAGATGGGAGTATATTCTACGGTAAGTCATTTGGTGCTAAGAAATCAATAGCAGGAGAAGTGGTATTCACAACAGGAATGACTGGATATCCAGAATCTATGACTGATCCTAGTTACAAAGGCCAAATTATGTGCCTCACCTACTCCATGATTGGAAATTATGGTGTTCCGAGTGATGAAATGAAAGATGGTATGCACACGTTCTTTGAGTCTGACAAAATCCAAGTGCAAGGATTGATTATCGACGATTATTCTGATGAATATCACCATTGGAATGCTGTGACAAGTCTTTCTGGATGGATGGAAAAACATGACGTACCTGGGATTTATGGCATTGATACTCGAGCATTAACTAAAAAATTACGAGAGAAAGGAACCATGCTTGGGAAGATTATCTATGAAGATGATGTTGAGTACTATGATCCAGACAAAGATCACCTTGTAGAGCAAGTAAGTGTCAAAGAACCTGTCATGTATGGTGGTGGAGAGAAGAAGATTGCTTTACTCGATTGTGGAGTTAAGAATAACATCATCAGAAGTTTTGTAGAAAGGGGGGTAAGCGTTGTTCGAGTTCCTTGGAATTATGATATTTTTAATAATGGGATTTCGTTTGACGGAGTTTTTGTGTCAAACGGTCCGGGAGATCCTAAAATGTGCGAAGCAACTATTGCAACGTTACGTAAAGCCATCGAAAAAGGGATTCCCACCTTTGGTATTTGTTTAGGGAATCAATTATTGGCATTAGCTGCTGGTGCAGATACTTACAAATTAAAATATGGTCACAGAAGTCAGAACCAGCCATGTAAAGAAATAGGAACTCATCGTTGTTTTATTACCTCCCAAAATCATGGATTTGCAGTTAAAGATGATACTTTACCTGAAGATTGGGAGACTTGGTTTACTAATATCAACGATGATACTAATGAAGGGATAAAACATAAGGATAAACCTTTCTTTTCCTGCCAGTTCCATCCGGAGGCTACTCCTGGACCTGTGGATACTGCGCATTTATTTGATAAGTTTATAGAGCTGTTAAAATGAAGATAACAAAACCAAAAAAAATAATCATCCTTGGATCTGGTGCTTTAAAGATAGGTGAAGCGGGAGAGTTTGATTATAGTGGTAGTCAGGCAATCAAAGCGATGAAAGAAGAGGGTATTGAGACTATATTAGTTAATCCCAACATAGCAACCATTCAAACTTCTAAAGAATTAGCTGATAAAGTGTATTTTCTACCTGTAACTGCAAAATTTGTTGAACGAGTTATAAAAAAGGAACAACCAGATGGAATATTGTTAGCATTTGGTGGTCAGACAGCGTTAAATTGTGGTGTTGAACTATTTACTAACGGCATTCTAGAAGATTATAACATCAAAGTGTTAGGAACTCCTGTTGAGTCTATTATCAATACAGAAGATCGAGAATTATTTGTAAAAAAACTTGAAGAAATTAATCTGAAAAGTCCAAAAAGTATTCCGGTAACCTCTACAGAAGCTGCAGTTAAAGCTGCAACTGAAATTAAATATCCTGTCATGATACGAGCAGCCTATGCATTAGGTGGGATGGGTTCTGGAGTCTGCTATGAAGAAGATCAACTCAAAGATATGGCTGCAAAAGCTTTTACTAACAGTCCACAAATTTTAGTAGAGGAATATTTGGGAGGTTGGAAAGAAGTAGAGTATGAAGTGATGAGAGATTGTCATGATAACTGTATCACGGTCTGTAACATGGAGAACTTTGACCCTCTTGGGATTCATACTGGGGAGAGTATTGTGGTTGCCCCTAGCCAGACATTGACTAATGCTGAATATCATAAACTAAGAGAAATTAGTATCAATGTAATTAAACATATTGGAGTTGTGGGAGAGTGTAACATTCAATTTGCACTCGATCCTAAATCTGAAGATTATAGAATTATTGAAGTAAATGCACGATTGAGTAGAAGTTCTGCATTGGCCAGTAAAGCCACAGGATATCCTCTAGCTTTTATTGCAGCTAAATTGGCTCTAGGCTATGGATTATACGAATTAGAAAATCAGATAACTAAAAAAACAAAGGCGTGTTTTGAGCCTGCGTTAGATTATTGTGTAGTGAAGATTCCACGATGGGATTTACAGAAATTTACCAACGTTTCTGTTGAGATCGGAACTCAGATGAAATCTGTAGGAGAGGTTATGGCCATTGGCCGTAAGTTTGAAGAGGCCTTACAAAAAGCTGTTCGTATGTTGGAGATTGGCTATCAAGGTATCACAGGAACTGGAATTGAATTTAAGAATGTCTTAGAAAGTGTCCGTAATCCCACCGATAAACGATTATATGCCCTAGCTGAAGCCTTAAAACAAAATATTTCTGTGGATAATTTGTATGATACCTGTAGAGTGGACAAATGGTTCCTCTATAAGTTGAAGCATATTGTTGATATGGAAAAAGCATTTGGAGTGTATGATATTAAGACGATGACTAAGGGATTATTGTTAGATGCCAAGAAAATAGGATTTTCTGATAAACAAATTGGTGGATTGTTGGGTGGAGATGAATTAGATGTTCGAAAATTACGAAAGCAATACGATGTTACCCCTAAAATTAATCAGATTGATACGTTAGCTGCAGAATTTCCTGCCATGACTAATTATTTGTATCTAACTTACAATTCTATCGAAGATGATGTGCAAGGAAATGCTTCGAATAGTATTTTGGTATTAGGTTCTGGTGCTTATAGAATTGGAAGTTCTGTTGAATTTGATTGGTGTTGTGTGAATGCTGTAATGACTGCTAAAGCACAAGGTCATTCTGTCACCATGGTGAATTATAATCCTGAAACGGTGAGTACGGATTATGATATTTGTGATAAATTGTATTTTGAAGAGCTCAGTTTTGAAGTGGTTGCTGATATTTACGAAAAAGAACATCCTAAAGGGTTAATTATCAGTATGGGTGGTCAGATTCCTAATAATATTGTGATGCAGTGTCATGAGTATGGTATTTCTATATTGGGGACAGATCCTAACAGTATTGATAATGCGGAAGATAGACATCAATTTTCTGCCATGTTGGATGAATTGAAGATCGATCAGCCTGAATGGAAGGAGTTACGGACGTTGAAAGAGGCTGAACAGTTTGCAGAAAAGGTAGGGTATCCCGTTTTGATACGACCGTCTTATGTGTTATCGGGAGCAGCTATGAAAGTAGTCTTTGATAAAGAAGACTTGGATGTCTTTTTGCAAAAAGCAACTGATGTCAGTCCAGAACGACCGGTTGTGGTGAGTAAGTTTATTTTAAATGCTAAAGAAATTGAAGTGGATGCTGTAGCTCAAGATGGTGAATTGCTCATCTATGCTATATCTGAACACGTGGAGAATGCAGGAGTGCATTCTGGCGATGCAACTATGATTTTTCCTTCTCAGAATGTCTATATTGAGACTATTCGAAGGATTGTTCGAGTTGCTAAGCAGATTGCAAAGAAATTGCAAATTACGGGACCGTTTAATATCCAATTTTTAGCAAAGGATAACGATATTAAAGTTATTGAATGTAATCTGCGTGCTTCTCGTAGTTTTCCATTCGTTTCGAAGGTAAGTGGATATAATTTTATTGAAATTGCTACAAAATCTATCTTAGGGATTAGCAATGAGCGCCAAGATTACCTTATGCTCATGATTGACCATGTAGGAGTTAAGAGTCCTCAATTTTCATTTCAACGATTACAAGGTGCAGATCCCCTTACTTCAGTAGAGATGGCTAGCACAGGTGAGGTAGCTTGTATTGGACGTGATATTCATGAAGCTTTTTTGAAATCTTTGCTTTCTGTGGGATATGTATTACCTCAAAAGAAGAAAGTTCTTGTCAGCATTAGTGGAGATCGGTTCAGATTCCGATTTCTAGAAAGTATGCAACAGATGAAAGATGATGGATTTACCATCTATTGCACAGAAGGAAGTGCTGCTTTCTATAATGCGAGAGGGATAGATGCAAAAGTATTACATAAAGTTTCAGAAGTAGGGACACATCCAAATATCGAAGATTATTTGAAGGAAGGAAAATTAGATTTAGTTATTAATATCCCTGATGATGAGAAGAAGAATGTTTCAAGAGATGGGTATGTAATACGGCGTATGACAGTTGACTTTGCCATTCCACTGTTTACTAATTTACAATTGGCCAAATTATTTATTGACTCTATCTGCAAATTAAATGAAGAGAGCTTAGAAGTCCTTGATTGGGACTCTTATGTTGAGACTTAAGCCTCTCCCCAAGATCTATTTTTCCAATGCATTCTTCGCTTGAATTTTCTATCAAGCATTGCTAAGTATTCTATTTCTTCATCTCTGAGTTCGTCTATAAAGTTTTTCATAGTATCACCTCATTCATTCTTTTGGAAAATTGTTTTATATACTCTATGTTGCATTGTTCTGGATTAGAGTTCTACCCTACTGATGAGTAATCCACAAGTTATATAAACGAATAATAGAGAATATACTATATGATACAGATACGTTTTAGTCCACAATGGTTTTTTGGGTATGATGCAGCAATTGATATTATTTCTATTATTGTAGTAGGGTTAATTGCTTGGTACGCTTTTAAGATTTTTAAGTTTTCAGATCGTAAAAAAGATAAATACTTTGCATTGAGTTGGTTGAGTATTGCTTTAGCTTTTTTAGCTAAGATTGCTATGAACTTAGTCATTTATTATCCTAAAGCAAATGAGGTAGCATATGCAGGAGTAAATGTGGTAGTGCAGTATACGGGGCAGTCTCGAATGTTGTATGTCTTTGGTTTTGCGTTTTATAGGTTTCTGTTTTTAATGGGATTATTGGGTATTTATTATTTAGTTACTAAGGAACAGAACAGATACAATATTTTAATGACTATTTTGCTGGCCATTATGATTATTTTATTTTCTGGTTCGCAATACTTTGTGTTCCATCTATTTGCTGCTATTATTTTAGCAGGAACAGTGTATAATTATCTTTGGCATTATAGGAAAAATAAGAATGTTGTACGACAGAATGTGGGTTGGGGATTTGCAGGTTTGCTTGCATCTCAGGTGTTGTTTGTTTTAACAGCAGTTCATGATGTGTTTTATGTTGCAGGACAGGTTGTCCAATTAGTAGGATTTTTGTTTTTATCTTTTACGTTTTATACTATTGTGTTTAAGAAGTGATTTATATGGCTGGAAGAAGAACCAAAATGGACATCATCAACGACATGCTTGGTTCTATCCAGGATAAAGGAGGTAAGATTAAGCCTACTCACTTAATGTATAAAGCAAATTTGTCTCATAAATTACTGAATGGGTATTTGGATGAATTGGTAAATAAAGAGATGATTGGAAAAATAGAAGGGAAAGCTGGCAATCAATATATTATTATTAAAGATAAGGGACATGAATTCTTAGCACATTTTAGAAAGATGAGAGAGTTTCAAGATACGTTTGGACTTTAGAGCTGTGATTTTATATAGTCGACAAATTCATTATTTCTAAATAGGTTGGATATTTTAATTGTGATGTAATGGAATTCGGATATTTTCAGTCCATTATTGTAAATATTTCTATTATCTCCGGATATCTTTACAATAATTCTTAGAAGGACATTTTAATGAGTAAATCACCTAGATAAAGAGGTGATATTATGTCAAAAAGTTTAAATACGTTGCAACTACAAAGTCCTTTAATGAAAGATTTTGAGAAGAAGGTTATCAAGAAATTAGAAGGTATTGAGAAATCTCTTGATAGTATTCAGGAGCATATTGATGATACCACTCTTTCGGAGGAAGATGAAAGGCTTCTTAGAGAAACACAAAAGCTCAGAAAAGAGGGAAAATTGATCCCTATGGAAGACGTGTTCTAAAATGAGATTAACACTACATCCAAAAGTAGCGAGAGCTATGCAACGGATAGATAGGGAAACGAAGCAGAGGATGGAAAGGAAATTCTCATCCATTAAGTCAAATCCTTTTGGTCAGAAACGATTAGAACTAGGAGAGGACATAGTGTATTGTGCTCGTGTGGGTAATTTTAGGATTCTATATGAAATTGCTATAGCTGACGAGGAAATTTCAATCTTTAGAATTGACAAACGTTCAAGAGTGTATAAGAATTTATAGCTTATCCTTATACAATTCTAAAAAGTTAGGAAACTGAGAATGTAATGGGGTTGGTAGGTTGTTTAATGTGAACCATTGTAAGTCGTCGAATTTGTGAGGTTCCATATTCTTTGCTTGTGCTTTGTTTACTTTTACTCTATGATCTAGAGCTATCCAATGTGTTTTTTTACCTTCATGTTCTCTATGGACATCTCTAATACCTAGAAATTCATGTTCTAGAACGTCACAGCCATATTCTTCTTTGATTTCTTTTTTTAGGGTGTCTAGTACTGTTTCACCATGTTCAATTCCTCCCGCTCCATAATCCCAATGACCATGTTCATCTCTACAGTTTTTAGATCTTTTTGCTAGGAGCACATTACCTTCACCATCATGACAGAAGAATACGACACAAATACCTGTGAAGTCATAACCGGGTTGCATATAAATTTGAAAGTGTGGATGTTTATATGTTTTGTTAATCTCTAAATTCATTTGGAGAGGCTGGGGAAAGATAGGCAGACAATACTTATATAAATGCAAAAATAATACCTCTCTTGATGAATTCACATCCAAAAGTAAAAAATTCTCATTTGGCAACTTTGGAAGAACCTGTATGGACTGATTCTGAATATGAAGATAACTTACGTCGTGTATTTACTGACGGGATAGATTCTTACATACGTGATTGGAATAAATATAGGCAGGACCTTGAATTATACCATCCAAGAATTCAGGAACAGCATAAGCCACACTTAATTCCTGTAGAATTATTAAAAGGTTTACGAAATCTATGGCTTAGAAGTATGAGAATCAAAAATTTAATAACCCATAGAGAATTAATTGACATATTACCTGATGACGCTGAAAGTCGTTTTTATCCTAATTGTTATTTTGAAAATGTTTTTGTGGAATATGCTGTGATACCTAGCATACCAAAAATAAAAGAAAAAATTAATCAACATTTCGCAGGAAATCCTTCCCAAGTTCGAGAAGGATTGGGGTTTGCAGATTTTTTGTATAAAGCAATTATACCAAGAAATTATGACGGAGTAGATCAACATAAGCTTGAAAATATATTTACTGGACTTAATGAAGATATATTATTTTTACCAGGTCAAAAATATGAAACATGTTGTGGAGGGAGAGGAGGTAGAAAATGTACCTTTTGTGGCATTCCTTCCTGTTTTATAGAAGATAGCAATGAAATTTTTCCTTCAACCCGACTCACAAATCTGGATCTATCCAAAATAAACGATGATATGGGGGAATATTATGGGATTTCAATTTTAGGAGGACTGAAATCAGGTGATTGGGTAGAGGCATTAGATTTTATGAGAATGCTGGAATGGGGAAATGTAAAATGGAGTTCACAGTCAAGGTCATATCCTTATGGTTTCATTAAGGAAGATCAGATGTCGGAGTTATCTGCTCATTTCGTAGGAAAATCTGGGACAGGAATAACCTACTTTAGAAATGAAATAGATATATCACAATATGTTCACCCACTCAAAGAAATTATAGCTCCAGAGGACATACAAGAAAATCCAGATAGATTTAAGTACATTCTTAGGGATACACATCCAGATCCTAAGTATAAGGCACTCTTTCATATAACTCAAGAAGAAAATAATTTATCAATTTATCAAAACCAAACAATGGACATGGATGAAGAACAAGGAATACATGCCATAGAGGAAAGAGTTAATTTGATTATTGATCACTATCCATTTTTTCGAAAAGATTTCGGTATGTTATTTATTGATGATACTCCCATTGCCAGCTATTGTATTGAAGGAAAGGATGAACAAGCAACACAAAGAGAGCAAGAAAATAGTGGATGGGGACTTCAGACAATTACCAGTCAAGATACTGTTGAGAAAGGACCTTATACATTTGTATTTACTATTCAAAATTAATTAACAATATAATACCAAAACCTTTATATTACTCGTAAGCAGATTGTCTTTTATGGATTTTAAAGAAGCGATTATTAAAGAATTGAAGAAGCATGTTAAATTAAAGGAGATTCCACTAGAAGTTCCTCCGGATCAGGCTATGGGAGATTTTAGTTTTCCTTGTTTTGTTTTGGCAAAAGAGTGGAAAAAATCTCCAAATGATATTGCAGAAGAATTAGAAGGTATGTTAAAGATTCCAGATGGAATTCGAGAGATTGAAGCCAAAGGACCCTATCTTAATTTCTTTGTAAAAAAAGATGAGTTGTCAAAAGACGTTCTTAAGGAAGTTTTAACAAAGAAAGAAAAGTTTGGAGAAGGTAAGAAGAATCATAAACACTATTTGTTAGAATTCTTCCACGGAAATACTCACAAAGGTGTGCATATTGGCCATATTAGAAATATGTGTCTTGGAAGTGCATTAGCAAATGTGATGGAGACTGCTGGATATGATATTAAACGGATTAATTATCAGGGAGATATTGGGCCTCACGTTGTAAAGTGTTTGTGGGGGCTGAAGCATACCAAAAAGAGACCTCCAAGCAAAGATCGAATGCTTTGGTTAGGTGAAATCTACATTGCCGCCAATAAAAAAATTAAAGATAGTAAGAAATTGCAGGCTGAGATTAAAGAGATGACTACTAAGTTGTATGCTGGAGATAAAGAACTTAATAAGAAATGGAAAGAAACAAGAAAATGGTGTCTCGATGAATATGAAGATTTTTACAAAGACTTTGGAGTGAAGTTTGACAAATTTTATTTTGAATCAACAGCAGAAAAAGCAGGTGTTAAACTAGCACATGATCTTGTTAAAAAGAAAATTGCAAAAGAGGATGATGGGGCTATAATTATTGATTTCAAAGATGAAGTATTAGGTGTTTTTGTTCTCGTTACTAAAGAAGGATATGCATTGTATTCTGCAAAAGATCTTGGACTTGCTATGCAAAAGATCAAAGACTTCAAAAAAATTGATAAAAGTGTTCACGTTGTTGGAAAAGAACAAGAACTACACTTTAAACAACTGTTCAAAACATTTGAATTGATGAAAATTGATAAAAAGATTCCATCTCATCATATGATCTATGAATTAGTGATGTTGCCTGAGGGTAAGATGAGTTCTCGAGATGGAAATGTAGTATTGTATCCTGAGTTACGAGATAAATTGTATGAAGCTGCAAAAGAAGAAGTTACAAAAAGACACAAAGATTGGAGTGCTAAGCGAATTGATGAGAGTGCTACCAATATTGCTTTTGCAGGATTAAAGTTTGGGATGGTTGCACGAGAAAATCAAAGAGTCATGGTGTTTGATTGGGAGAAAGCATTAGATTTTGAGGGTGATACCGGACCGTATATTCAATATGCTCACGCTCGGATTTGTAGTATACTTAGAAAATGGGGGAAACCTGTCAAAAAGGATATTGATTACAGTTTACTTGAAGAAGAGGAAGAAGTTGCTTTGATTAAATTAATGGAAGACTATCCTAACGTTGTTGCTAAAGCTGCAGATGATATGCGTGTGCATACATTAGCCCATCATCTATTGGCAATGGCTCGTAAATTGAATGAATTCTATCATGTAAGGCAAATTATCAAAGAAGATGAAGGTTTTAGAGATGCTAGGCTGGTTTTGATTTCAGCTGTTAAACAAGTTCTAGAGAATGGGTTAGAATTATTAGGTATTAATGCTCCTGAGGAAATGTGAGTTCTATTTTTACATTAAACAAAAACATTTATAAAGGACCTCGGGCTTCTCAAATATATGGGAAGAATTAAAACTCAATTGGTAAAGAGAATAACTGAAGAATTACTTAAGAATCACGGTGACTCTTTTAAGACTGAATTTGAAGAGAATAAAAAATTAGTGACTGAACTAGCAGATATACCTTCTAAGAAACATAGAAACACTATAGCTGGCTATGTAACTAGAAAGGTTAAAGCTAAGGCTTAAAATGGATGATAACTCCATCTTTATTGGTGGAAAACCTTTTATGAATTATGTAACGGGTGTTGTCATGCAGTTTACGACCAAAAATGCTTCTGAAGTTGTTGTTAAAGCTCGTGGAAAATTTATCTCTCGAGCTGTAGATGTTTCTGAAGTTGCTATTAAACGATTTCTTCAAGGGCAAGCTGTTGTTAAGGATATTAAAATTGGTAGTGAAGAATTCAAGAATGATGAAGATAAAGATGTTCGAGTGAGTACGATTGATATTGTGTTGAGTAAGATTTGATTAATACCGCTACTTTTTTATACTATATGAAGAACTAATATCATGTGGACCTGTAGTATAGTCTGGATAGTACGGCCGGCTTCGGACCGGCAAACCGGGGTTCGAATCCTCGCAGGTCCGTGTTTCTTTTTTGTACCATTAACTTTATAAACGAAACAGCATCAAGGTAATCTAGATGAGTAAAAAGAAAGAAGAAGCTGCACAAGCTGAAGCAATTCAAACGGAAATTTCAAGAGTTATGATGCCAAGAGGCAATCAAACACTTGGCCTTTTGGATGAACGATTAGGAGCTTCTAGAACCCGAGTTAAATGTCTTGATGGTAAGACAAGAATTTGTCGAATTCCTGGACGATTAAAACGAAGATTATGGGTACGACCTGGTGATATTGTATTAGTTCAACCTTGGGAACTTGGTGGAGACGAAAAAGGAGATATTATTTTCAAATATAGACCTGCTCAAAAAGATTTCTTACAAAGAAAAGGTATGCTTGATAAGTTACAAGATACTGATGAGTTCTAACGACTACACAAGTTAGTCGACGCCTACGGCGAATAAGAGGATTTCGCTTTGCTCAACCCTCTAATGCACCTGTCTTGAAAAATATTTATAACTGGCAGGTATCGCCTTACTCAACCCCTCGAGTGGCACTGTTACAAGATGCCTAGACCTTTTTCTCAATTCTATATTTTCCATTACTCTGTATTGATTATTGGTAATCTATTGTAAATTATCAACCTCATAAATGTTTATATACAATTATCCTGTAACTAATAGCTATGGGAGAAAGACGGTTTATGTTGTTGATGATGGTATTAGTTCTTAATTTCTTAGGAACAATCTATCTGATATTTCAAAAATCAGGAATTGACTTTAGAGTACACTTGTTTTTGAGTTTACTCTTTATGGTTATTGGATTCCTGGCTTTAATTGGCGTCTTACATGATCGACCATGGACGTATCAATTAGGTATGTTACTTTTTGCAGCTATATTATTACATGATATCATCCTACTGCACGGCTCAGGAAGAATCTACAGCTTAATTGGACTTAGTTTTATCAATATGGTTGCTTTCTTACTCTGTATTGCTTCTCTTGAGAGTTATCAAGAGAGGAAATGGAGAGTGCAAGAAGCTCGGAAGGGAAGATCTCCTAAAGAGGCTCCAAAACCAATGCCAAAAGTTGAATCGTATGAAGAAAAGACTGTGGCAAAGACAGTTAGTAAAAAAACTAGTAAAAAGAAGTAATTATTGAATACTTCTGATGAAGTCTACAATTCCTCAAACAAGTTTGAGTTAATTCTCTCTGTATAAGTAAATTGCAAATATAATAGCTCCAATTGTTATTGCAGCATCTGCAATGTTAAAACTTGGCCAGATACTAATGGCAATAAAGTCTATTACTCTTCCTAGTCTGATTCTATCGATAAGATTTCCAATAGCTCCTCCTACGATTAAAGCGTAGCATATATAGAGATATGATTTCTTTGGTATTTGATCATAGTAATAGAATATTCCTCCGAGAATGATTAATGAAATGAAGATTAGAATTGAATTAAAACCTGTGAATATGCCAAAGCCAGCTCCCGTGTTAGTTGAAAGTCTTAATTGGAAGAAGTTTGAGATAATTGGTATAGGGGATGTTAATTTTGATGCCCATATTTTGGTTAATTGGTCTAGAAGAATGACTGCTCCTGCAGTTATAGGAATAAGATAGTCTTTTTTCATAAGAGATAATAAAAAGAAATAATATAAAAGCCTAATGGCTTTTATGTTCTTCAGTGGGTTCCTTCACGGGAGCTCTTAGGACTTCACTCAGTGCTGTAAAAAAGACGGGCACGGCGGTGAAAAACAAGAATCCTGGTGGGGCTTCCACAGGTGGTAGTTGAAAAAAGGTTAATATTTTTGGTAAGGTTACCCAAATAGTTGAGCCCAACATAGCCACGGCAAACCAAGAAGCTAATCGTGTTTTATAGTTAGCAAAATAGGCTATAGCCATAAAGATTTGAACAATTCCTGCTAGTAAGATAAATGCTAAAGGAAATCCAAATCCATAAAACATTTGATAGGGTCCATTTATAAAAAATGAAGCGCTGGTAAACTTTACCAAT
Source organism: uncultured Methanosarcinales archaeon (assembly GCA_964385185.1). Lineage (GTDB taxonomy): Archaea > Nanobdellota > Nanobdellia > Woesearchaeales > CALCXY01 > CALCXY01. The sequence goes on from CAYLOA010000010.1 coordinate 12,621, forward strand.
CCAAATGCTAGGAAGAATAAACCTAATCCAAAATGTATCATTAATCTACTTTTAGTTCTCATAAAAATAACCTCCGAATTATAAAAAAGGAAGATATGAAAGTATTTAAGGATTGCTTTTATGAAACAAAAGTGAATTTAAAAAATAAAAAAAGGCAGGTGCCTCAACTCAAATTTATAATGTTTGCAGCTGAGTACATGTTTCTCACACCTTCTCCAAGAAGATTTCGAGAGTTCATTACTCGTGTAGATTGATCTACTCTTCTTCCAGATCCGATATCTGCAGTAGCTTTTTCCAATTGGTACTCAATGTTTTGAGTTTGCATAGTTGTCATAGCTTCTAATTGCTTTGACTGTAGTCCTTGCATCGCTTCAAACTGAGCTAATTGGTATGTTTTCCAATCTCCAAGTTGTCTTGCAAAAACTTCATGTTTAGCTCCAAGAGCTTCCATAAACATTGTTCGGTCAGAGTTCATAACTTGTCGTTCTCTGTACAAAGCTTCTTGTTGTGGAGTTGCATATCCGCCTTGCTCAATTCTATCGAAATAAGCTGGTGTGATTGCTCTATCTCCATGTTGTTTTACGTCTGTAGTTTCCACTGGTAATGTAATTTCATTCTCAATAGGAAGGTCTACATTCTGTTTTGGTGCTTCTATTTGTTTTTGTTTTGTCATTTTACCTACCTCCATAGGGTGATAGATATAGAATACGTATGAAAAATATAGATATTCTCACAATAGAATATAGTTTCTATAGAGATTTTTAGTATTTTAAAAAAGTAAAGGTAATGGCTCGCTCAGCGACCCAACTCTCACGGCGCCTCATTAAAGTAGCGCCGTGAGTATAGTCATTTTTTCCAGCCATCACTACTGTGCCCTGTGGGCACCAGTAGTAGTGGTGGCTGATACAATTACATTAAATATATTATTAAGGATTTACTAAGAAATTATTTACCAACTTTTTCTGAAATTATCTGTAGATTGTGGCTCATGAGTTTGAGCTACTCGAGAAAGATTATCTAATTTAACATTTACTGCTTCAAGTGTTACTTTTAGCATGTCTAATTTTGCGGAAATAACTTCCATATTTTTATCTGCCATCTCATTATGTTGAAATGATTGTTGTTGAGGTGCAGCTGTAATTGGGGCTTGTCTTGGACCTTCTTGAAACGGATGTGATGGACCTGGAGTTTCTGGTTCTGCACTTGCCATGCTTGGATCGGTATATTCTGTTTTTGGTAAACCTAAGTCGTCTTTCTTACCTGCACCGCCTAATGGATCTCCGGATGCTTCTAAACTGGGAATATTTACTCCGCTATCATTTGGAGGGAGCTCTCCTGCGCCAAGATCTTCTCCTGGAGGTGGACCTAAGTCTTTATCAAAATCAAACTCATCGTCTTTCTTCCAGAATTTTAACTTATCCATGACTCCCATAACCTCTATTTTGAAGAAGATAGTATTTAAATTTAACTACTATCGTCAGATTCTTTGTCTTTCTTATTTTTTCTTTTGAACAGCTTTGAAAAGAATCCTTTCTTCTTTTGTTTTTGTTCTTCCTTCTCTAATTCTTCAAAAGGATCTTCCAAGCCGTCACAAATAAATACAGAATTTTTCTTATTGTAGGTGGGAACGATTGAAGGTGGTTTTACAAAACTGTAGGTGGTGGGTTTTGGATGGCTCTTTGAGTAAGTGGGTGGTGTGTAGCCTTGCATTGCTGTGGAGACTGCATCTTGGACTATTTCTGTTAATTTATGTTCTAATGATTCTGTTTCTGGCATTTTTGGGATTACTTGGATTCCTGTCTGTTTTATTTCAGGATGAAAACGATGGTATGCATGAGAAATAACTGTTTTTATTCCTGGATCAATTGCACTTGCATAGAATACTCCACAGATAAATGCTGTGCTAAGAAATTTGTAACAACTATGTTTTACTCTCATGGATGTAGGGATGGTATAGGGAACTTGTTGATACATATCATCAATAGATTTTGGCATAGTGTATATGAGATGTTATGTTTAATATGTCTTTGTTGATTTATTTGTAAAGAAATCCGGGCGTCTTGGAAATATTCATACACAGGGACTGAATTTTTTCGAAATCAAATCTGTATTTGAAAGATAATTTACAAATGACAAAAGAAATGTTAAAGTTAGACGAGAAAAAAATTACTTGGTTAAGACTTATAAATTGAAGTTGATTCTTCTTTAATATGAGAAGACATAGATATGATAGATTTTTTCATAACTATCCTAGGAAAGAATATTTTCTTCCTCAGACTGAAGTAAAGAAATTACCTTATTTTAATGTGCTACAAATTTTACAAAAAAATCTTCATGAATGGGTACCTCATTTTCCTTCTCGTTATTGTGTGCAAACTACTCGGTGTGCCAGCCGGTTAACTAGGCTCACAGAACTTGGAGGAAATTATGAATCATTTGCCCCAAAAATTCAAGGAGAGTATGAATTTCCAGTTCTAAACTATCCACTTATTCGGTGGCATGCATGGAATTATGACAAACAAAGAGGATTGTATATTGATCTCAGTCACCATCAATGGAATAATAATTTACCTCAAATTATGGTCTTTGAAGGAGATACAACTGTAATGGTTCCCAACAAATGGGACACCCGAAAACAAAAAAATTGTCGTTTATCTGATCAGTATAAGGCTCAGAAGTTCAAGACAGTTCTTCATAAATCAAGGAAGGAAATACGAAATCAGATGCGTTAAATAATTACCTCTTCTTCAACTGTACAGGAGCTACCATTAAGATTGCTAACAGAATAAAGACATAGGGAAGATAGATTACTGGGAAACTGAAGAACAATAACAGAGGAAGTATAATTCCATTCCACGTAATCGGCATACCAATGTAGACTCCTTGGGCTTGCATGATATTAAACTTGGCTAGTCGTAAGATTCCACAGAGTAAGAAAATAGAAAACGCTATAATTGCAACTTTTGATTGGACTAATGTAAAACCAATCACGGCAGGAGCAACTCCAAAACTTACGGTGTCTGCCAATGAATCTAATTCTTTTCCAAAATCACTTTCTGTATGTGTTGCTCTCGCAACTTTTCCATCTAACATATCACAAACTACGGCAACGATAAGAAATACTAACGCTATTGTTAGATTATCTGAGATGGCAAAAATAACTGCTATAATTCCTGAGAGGACATTTGCTAATGTAAATAAATCTGCAGGTTTTAATAATTTTGTAAATGCAAAGTCATGATACAGTGTTGCTTTCTTTACAATCTTCACTTCTGGAGTGTAGAGTGCGTAGACAATGTTGAGCACTGTTAAGATTGATGCAGTCCAGAGCAAAATGATATCAGGTTTGTTAAATAAAATCACGATAAAAAATAATGATTGTGCGTATAATGTAATCTTACTTATGACAGAAGGTTTGAAAATTGTTGATTTGTAGGTAAAGAAAAGATATCCTTCTCTTAATATTGAGAGTACATCCTTTGCTATAAAAATTATGAATGCCCAGAGTGGCAGTAGATTCTGTTTGAACAACATTATGGAGACTAAAATAATTAAGAGTTTATCTCCAAAAGTGTTGAATATAGATTCGACAGGAGTTTTCAAGATCTTTTTTCTGTATCTGAAATAATCTACAAATCCTAGGCATAAGGTGATGATGAATAAAATTGTAGTTATGAATCGTTCTGGTTGTAATAATGAAACAGCCACAAAAATGGCAAGAATGATTCTTAGTAGGTAGATTGAGTAGTAAATAGATTCTTGTTTGTATTGATTTTTATACGATTTTAATTTCTCTTTGAGTCGCAATTTGGTCACCTCCTCTTACTTTCTGACCAATATGCACTTGAAGTTTGTGTGTTGTTGGAATAATTAAGGTCACTTGAGATCCAATGTCAATAAATCCTATTTTGTCACCTTTATGAATGTGAATATTCTTTTTTACATAACAATGAATTCTTCTGGCTAATACTCCTGCAATTTGGATGACCTTAGCTTTTGTTTTTCCTTCAATAAGAATTTGATTGTTTTCATTTTTCAAAATTGCTAACGTATTTGCCGAGACTGCGTTTGTAAATGTTCCTTTTTGATATTGAATAGAAGTTACTTTTCCTTTAATCGGTGCATATTGAAAATGAACATCTAAAGGTGTCATCATGATGGAAATAATGTAACATTCTTTCGCCACATCTTTGGTGAGTGTGTGTACTTTACCGAGCATACCTTTAGGAATTTCCGCCTTTTTTGTTGACTTGGTGATGTTCACAATCTTTCCATGTGTGGGAGAGATAATACCTTCATCAATATGGATGGGAGGATTTCTTTTGAAGACTAGGAAGTAGAATATGATTAAAAGTGCAATTACTCCAAGTAATGATGAGATGATTCCCATAGAGATTTTGTTGTTTATTTGTATTTAAAGGTTGCTAGATTTCTTTAACATCTTGTAGAAAGTGGGTGATCTTATCACTTAAGACATCTAACTTGTCATTTAGATTCATATTAAAACTTGCTCTTCGTACTTGTCTTAACCTATCCAACATCTGAGAAAATAATCGTATTAAATCTCCTTCTGATTGATTGGTTAAATCAATAATATCAAAGAAACTTCCTTTGTTGAAACAGGATTCAACCAAAGAAGCCATCTCAAACATATATCTAAATCTTTCATCGTCTTCGATAGCTCTCACTTTTCTTAACTTTCTTCTTAAGTCATGAGTCTTATTATGTTTCATAGGTTTGAAGAATTTATCTTTATCTTTAGGCTCATATGCTATCATAGCAAAGATAACTAAGATTTCATACTCTGTTAAAGAGTCGGCAAAGGTTGTGGCAAATATTTCAGCAGTCTCTACTTCATCTGCATAAATCTTAGAAGCGAAATCTCCTTTCTCTGTCAATTTATCAGCTTTGATAAAACCTCTCGCCTTGAGTTTTTTTACCATGTTGTCAAATCGTAATTTCATGTCAACTTGAGTTTCTTGATACGCTAAAAAGGATTGTTTGAGGATTACTTTCATCTCTTCTTCTGAATGTAATTTTATCATATTCAAAACCGTGTTAATACTTAATCTAAATTGTGAATGGATCGGCATGACATCTGCTTGTGTTATTTTTTTGACTTTTCCATATTCAAACGTAGGAAGATGGACCATGGTTACTACTAATCCCTTTGTATCAATTCCTCTTCTTCCTGCACGTCCTGCCATCTGGAAATATTCTTTAGTGTTGAGATATCTTAGAGAGTATCCGTCGAATTTCTTTAAGGAGTCAAAACAGACAGTTCTTGCTGGCATGTTAATCCCAACTGCAAAGGTTTCTGTTGTGTACAATACTTTGATTAATCCTTTTCCAAACAATTCTTCTACTATTTCTTTTAGAATGGGGAGAAGACCAGCATGGTGAAATCCAATTTGATACGGTAAGATTTCTCGTAAAGCTTTTGTTGCTGAAATTTTATTAATATCAGAAGGTGCATTTTTTAATTTTTCTCTTACAAACGTTGCTATTTCTGGCTCATGTTTGAAGAACCTTTTTTGTGCTAATTCTATGGCTTTCTTTTGGCACGCTGCTCTTGAAAAATTGAAAAATAATGCAGGAACTTTAGTTCCTAATGCTTTCACACATTCTGTATGATCGGGAGGATTTACTCTTTGTCTGGGACCTTTTCTTCTATGCTTGAATGCCTGTTTGTATTCAGGAATACCCATTCTGTCATGGACTTTTTTTAGTTCCACAATGCCTAGTTCATTTTCAAAAAACATATGTTGAAGGGGGACGGCTCGTCTATGATGTTCTATTGTTTCTACTTTATGTTTCTTTATTTTGCAAATCCAGTCGGCAAACTCGGCAGCGTTTGGAATGGTTGCTGATAAGCAGAGAAATCTCACACTGGGAGGGGAGAAGATGATTGACTCTTCCCAAACATATCCTCTTTCTCTATCATTAATGTAGTGAATTTCATCGAAAACAACATAGTCTAC
>CAYLOA010000010.1:18701-37278 GCA_964385185.1 uncultured Methanosarcinales archaeon
ATAGTTTGCAATTAATGTTTTTCCGGATCCTGTTGGAGCGGAAACTACAACAGATTTACCGTCATCAATTGCATGGATAGAATCAACCTGGAATTTATCTAATGTTAAATGTAAGTATTGCATAATTGATTAAGAGAAGAGGTTGTTTATTAATGTAGGTATTTTTGTTGATACAAAATTGCAGCTTTAGCGACTGCAGGTGGTACTTTGGTTCTTGCTTGTGTTAATAATTTATTTACCACATTAGCTGTAGGATATAAATCAAAACGTTGAAATTTTTCAATTAACTTTTTTTCTGGAATTCCAAACATTCCAAGAAGGGTTAAAGTGTCCAAATATCCGAGCTGGGCAGGAATTGATGCATTGGCTTCTCCAAGTCTTGTGACTCTAGCGTCTTCATTTGGAAATAGAGGTAATGATTCTGGTTTTGGTTCCCAAAAAATTCTTCCAGTATTATAATCTCCTTTGCCTTGATCTATTTGATCAGTATCATAATGGTTTAATTCAGATTGTACAAGATTCCATCTATCCTTGCATCTTTTGTGGAATGGTTTGTCCACAAATGAATCAAATGTATCTTCAATGGTACAAACAGTGGCATAAAAAATTGTTGATTGTTTATTATTTTTCCTAGTGTGTGGAATTTGACCAGAGAAGTGCATATTTCTTGGTCCTTTATTTCCTCGCTGTTTGTCTACACTAGGAACAATTTTGGCACAATCATCTCTCCTGTTTGGATTTCCATTACTGTTTGAAGAGATAACTCCGTTAAACATGATTGCATCGTCCATAAAATCTATAAAATGAGCTAATGATGGAAAATTATATTTGAATACCATGTTAGAATATAGACAATTTCACTCTTTATAAAGCTTATGTTTTTAATTACTTGAGAGTAGTTACTTCAAAGCCATTACCAATGTTGATAGTTTTAGTATCATATTTGCCTACAAAGTCTCGATACTCTTCAGTTTCTTCTGGATGGGTAGAAATATTGTCAGCGATTACAATAGCATCTGGATTTAGTTTTAATAATACTGATTTAAAGATATTAATATATTGATCTTTACTGATATCAATAAAAACCAAGTCGAATTTCTCGTCTAAAGTGGGGATTACTTTCTGGCAAGAACCCCCTTGGAGTTGTATATTAGTAAGATTGCATTTTTTGAAGTTTTCTTCTGCAATCTTGTTTCTTTCTGCGTTGTTATCAACACCAATAATCTTTCCACCGGTCTCTGTTAATGCATCTGCCATGTAAATGGTTGAAAACCCATGAGATACTCCTAATTCAAGGACATTTTTAATGTTTTTTTCCTTGATTAATGTAGAAAGATACTCTCCTTGTTCAGCTGTTATAGGCCAGACGTTTCCTTTAGTTTTGGAAATAGTAGAGATAGCGTCTAAGACTGTCTGAATTGTAGAGTTCATAAGAATTACTTGATAAGAACTGCATTAATTGTACCGTGTTGTCCAGGTCGTGAAGTCACTTTAGCTTTTCCTGCTTCGGTTTCAATCTCAGCACCCTTAGTAATAATGTTTCTTCTTGCGAAGTGTCGTGAAGCTGGATTTCCAACAACGGATTTAATGACTGATTTAGTAGATTTCTTTGATTTAGGATCGTAAACGTTTGCAACATCTTGAGCTAGGAGTTTAACTTTTTCTGCTCCTCCACGAGTTCTTACTTTCAATACTTTTTCTTTAGCAAGTTTAGTTAATGCTGAAATTCCAGCTAACTCATACTTCCGTTTCTTTCTAGAAGCTGTGATCTTTCCACCTTGTGGTGAAGTCGTAGCTCTTAATTGTGATTTTGCCATGATAAGGAGAGAATTCAGGTTGTTTTTAAAGGTTGTGTTTTTTTAGCTTTCATAGCAAACTTTATAAAGAATTGCATTAATCTTTCATCTATTATTGTTTGAGGGGTACTAAAAAATGGAACAATCAAGACCGTTAGATGCTTTAAATGCTGCAAGAGATAAGAATGTCATTGTAGAACTAAAAAATGGTAAACAATACCTAGGAAAATTAAAAGCATTTGACATTCATATTAATGTTGTCCTAGAGGACGCAGAAGAAAGAGAGAACGGAGAGACTAAAAGAAAGTTAGGCGTAACCTTTTTACGAGGAGATGCTATTATTCTTGTAAGTCCAGCTTAATTCTGAAAAATGAGTAAAGGAACACCATCAATGGGAAAGAAGTCTGGTAAGACAACTCACCTACGATGTCGAAGATGCGGAGAGCATACTTTTCATAAGAAAAAGAAAAGATGTGCTAGCTGTGGATATGGAGATTCCTCTAAAACTCGAACATATAGTTGGAAGAAAGATAATAAATAAAATTATAATTTCTGAAAATATCTTTTTGACGTCTTAATTTAGAACACTATAATTCTATTCTGTATTTCCCGTCCTAAACTCAGGAGGAAGATAGTTATCTGGAATGTCTAGATCATGTTCTGCAACAAGATGGAAGTTAGTCAAGGTATTTGTTTCAGAATCGACTAAAACTAAATCTAATACTCTTTCATAACAATTAATCCTGATTTGAATGATAGTAATAAGGTCACAATAATCTCGATTTCCTTCTAGCTGTGCCAATTTCTTTCTACATTGACTATCTCGGTAGAAACCATCTTGGATAGATCGGCAACGATCAACATCTTTCTCTAGTAATGCAATATCTCTCATGCATCTGTGTCTTGTTGAGTCTGTAACAATTTTTTTACACAATTCAAAGTCATTTCTCGTCTTTTGGAGCTCGACAATACAATTATCTCTTAAATCTGCAAAACCAATACTTGAACATCGGTCTGTGTTGTTCATCTTGATTGAGATCTGCATCTGACAGACATCCAACCATCTTTCGTCTACGAATCGTAAGGTGTCACATAATACTGGTTCATTTCTTGCTAGTGCAATATCTGTAATGCAAGAACCATGCGTTTGATTTGTTAATAACTCACATAGTTTTGGTGCACCAGTTTCAACAGCAATTGAGCTTATACAATATTCTTTTAAGTCTATATTAGTCACGTCATTACACATCACTACGGATTGATTACCGATGGCATGATCTGCAACACATAATTGTCTTTCATATTTATCTTTAAACTCAGAACAGGGTCCTGATGGAGTTGCCATATATATAATTGCAATTATAGCGACTAAAAGAATGATTATTCCGCCGAGTTTTAATGCAACATTAGATGTTGGTTGTTTTTTTTCTGACATTTATAGCTTGATGGCATGGGGGGTTTATATGTTTTATGGAAGTGAATTGTATAGAAATGTTTAAATACACACTGCATTCTTCAAATCAATGCGTGGAGATGCCGGAGTGGCCAAACGGGATAGATTGTTCCAAGAAATTGGATAAGTCCTAGCTTAGGTCGCCCAGGTGTGGGCGTAAGGTACCTATTGGCTTAGTGTCTACGGGAGTTCGAATCTTCCTCTCCACATCATTTTTCTTTTAATTTTTGTAGATCTGGAATAGTTGATGGCTGAGTCACCACTACTACCGGCATGCACAGCATGCAGTAGTGGTGATTGTGTCTTACTCTGAGGGCTCGCAGTCGTAAGACTGCGAGAGTTGGCACTCTGTGAGTGCCATTTTACTTTTACTTACAGTGTTTTTAAGAAAATAGAACAAAAATAACTCACTTTTACCTAATGCCTAACTTAAATCTGTGATAGTTGGCTCATTTGCCTCAAAATACCCCTATTTTTGGGCTAAATGAGCACTCTTTATCAGATATATTATATAGTTGTAAAATTATACAGAAATACCGTAAAATGGAGCTAAAAATGAGTGTTTTTAAGAGGAGAACAATCATCCACAATAAACCGTGTGATGAAAATAAACTACTTAGTAGTGATAAAGTACTGAAGTTGTTGAATTCTAATAGTACAAGGCTTGTAGAGCAAAATACACCATATAATGGAGATAGTGCTTACGAAACCTTTATAAGTCAGTAGTTAACAAAGTAGTAGAATCAGCTCTCTCGCTGAACTTAGAGGCAAAACCCTAAGGAGAGCAGCTAGATAATAATAATCGAACAGACACGGAGGTGTTTAGATGAAAATAAGGAAAGCAATTAAGAAGATTGTTGCATTGGGAACTGGCCTATCAATGGTTGGAGCAACTATGCTTGGAGCTAGCGCGGCTTCAGGACTAAACGAATACCCTAACCCGTTTATCAAGAATGGTGTGTTTAACGGCATTATCGTTTTTGGTGACACAGCAGCTGCATCAGATGTTGCAGGAGCTGTAGATATTGCAACTACCCTACAATTTCAAGCAAAAGTTGATGTACCTGTAGGTTCTGGAAGCAGTGTTAATGTTGCTGTTGCAGGAGATGCTTATCAGGTCTCAGATGGATCCGATATCCTAGAAATAGGAGAGACTCTATACAACGTAACAGAAGTTGTAACAAAGGATGACTTGACTGTTTTAGCTAGTGGAACACTAGATAATTCACAAGGAAGCTTTGACTACAATCAATACTTGAAGTTCAATGAAACTGCTGAGCAGTATGTTGACTTCGCTATCGACGATGACGACGATGAAGATATCCCAGCGGATTATCTATACATTAAGTCAGGTCATGATATCTTTCAGTATGAACTTGAGTTCCAAGAACCTGCTGAGTCAGATGTTACTGATGCCGATGGAAATTCAGCTACCAATGGTGGAAAACTTTATGACTTCGAAGATGAAGATCTTTGGATAATGGGTAAAAAGTTTACCATAACAAAAGCTGAAAGAGCTGGTTCTGCAAAGAACAACACTAAATTAACATTATTTGGTGGAGACGTTTCAGACACTCTAGAAGAGGGACAAACTAAGACCTATTCCATTGAAGGAAAGGACTATGAAGTTACTGCCCTGATCATTGATGATACAACTTCAACGGCTTCCGTTAAGTTAAAAATCAATGGTGAAGTTACAAGAAAACTTCTAGAAGATCAAACTGATAAACTATCAGATGGTTTAGAAGTTGGTATTCGAAACCTACTTGGAAACGAGGCAGGAGACGTTACACAAGATCTTGTAGAGTTTTACTTAGGTGTTGACGAAATCATCATTACAGACACTGACATCGTAAGAAGCGGTGGTGGAAGTCTGGATGTTAGAGATGAATCAATCTCCGACGCTGATGTTGAAATTGTTGGTACAGACGATAACACAAAAGTTAAGATCAGTAAGATCAGAATTAGACTGGCTGCTGATGACGATATTTATATCGGAGAAGGAAAAGGAGCACAAGAACAGTTGGATGATCCAGAAGGATTTTTCACTGGAAACTTTGACCTTGAATTCCATGGTATAAGTGTTGGTGAAGCGTCTAAAATCCACTTGAACAATGCAGGAGATAGACAGTATAAGCTATCCTTCTCAAATCGAGATGGAACAGAGTATGATTTCCCGTTAGTTTCCATTATCTCCTCAGGAGAGAATAGAATGGGAGACGATTCTGGTAGACGAGACTTGATCTTCTCAGAGAACCAATCTGGTCACAATTTGGCTTTATTGGCTTATCCGATTGAAGACGAGGATACGTTCATCGTTAACGACAACAAAGCTCTTGGTGTTCGACAAACTGGATTCACACACGTCCTTCAATATAAGGATCAGGATTCAACGAACAATGTTCTTAAGTTTAAGGACAAAGGAACTGGAGACAACATCGAGGTATCTTATACCACTGTTGGTGCTACATCTGACGCTCAGATTATCATCGGTGGAAAAGAGTTTAAGGTACTATTAAGTGCTGATACAGATGATGCAAACATCACTGTAGACCTTGATGGAGACGGATCCGTTCAAGCAGGAGACACACCATTTATCGTTACAAAGGGCGGTGTGTACATGAACTTAACAACTAACGGTAGCTGTTTCGTTGCATGTACAACAGGAAATATTATGAATATTTCCTTGTTTGCTGACTCAGACGATATTGATGATGGTTCAGAAGAAGAGGTTTTAGTTGTACCTATTACGGTAAGCTCAAGCCCTGAACTTGATATCGGAACTGTTGATTACTTTGCAGTTGATCTTAAGAGCGGAAGTGCAAGAATTGCATCCTTATCAGGATATGCAAACCACTTTCAATCTGGTCTACACAAAGTTGGTTCAACTGACGATAGACAAGAAAGAACCACATACGGTATTTTGGTTGAACAACTTGTGGACACAAACGGTCCAGACGAGCTAACTTTTAGTGTACCAGACGGTCAAGCTGAAGCATTGGTATTCTTTACCGCAAATGCACCAGCTATTACCAAAACGTCCACTGAAGGCGGAAGCGCAGTTAGCGCTCAAGTTACACCAATCGCACTTGGTACTGCAAAACTTGCATCAGAAGTTTCTGACGTTAAAGGTCAGAATGCTATTGTTGTAGGAGGACCATGTGTAAACACAGCTGCTGCTACCTTACTTGGTAACCCATCTGATTGTACATCAGGGTTCAATGAAGGAAAAGCTACTGTTAAGCTATGGGAGCATACAAACGGAAACGTTGCAATGCTTATCGCTGGTTTCAGCGCGCTTGACACAAGAAGAGCTGCTAGAGTTGTAGCTGAGGGAACGAAGCTTGCAGATCTAGACGATGGTGTAATGGAAGTTGAAGTCGCAGGTACAACCTTGACTGAAGCAACTGTTAGTGTACCAGCTCCAGTAGCTGCTGCACCTGCTGAAGAAGCAGACGCTGAATAGGTCTAAAAAACCTTTTTATTTTTTCTTTTTTTTTATTTTTTCTACTTTATTTTAACTGAACTTTAACAGAAAACTTTAAATACTACTTTGTTTAAAAAAGAGCTATGAAAAAGGTATTAATTCTACTATTATTGGTCTTAGTAGCCTGTGCAGTGCCAATTGAGCCTGCTGGAGGCGATAATGTACAAGATACTACACCTGAACCTACTCCTATAGAGATAGAGACTCAGGAAGAGATTGTGGAGACTTCACCTACCGTTGTAGATTCTATTGACGAGGATGTCAAGCAATTACTAGGCAGAATGGGTAATATTCAATCATATTCTTATCATGATACGAGAGGTACCTTAGATACGTTCCATATACGAGGAGATATGGTGAGAATAGACTTACATAATCAAAAACAATACAATGAATTATATTCATATGATACTGTTCTATGGGATCGAAGCTCAGGAAGTGTTTTGGGCTACTGTACTGATTCTGGATTTTGTGACGCAAGAGCTAGAGAAGTGTATTTTGAAGTTAAATATCCTGCAAAAGGAACTATCTTGGATGCTTTAGGTATTGCTGATGACTGGGTAAGTGCACACTTTACAGGATCTACTGAACAATTAGATAGAACTCAAGTCAGAGAGGTTGCATTTAAATTGAGTGCTACTAAAAACGGAACTGCATTATTAGATAATTATTACGGAGTTCCCCATGTTATTCAGTACTATGAAAGTGGAAACCCTACAGATAGAATTGAATTTACTAGTTTAAAGATTGATACTGTAAAGGAAAAAGATATGAGTATAGATTCTGATTTTACTAAGATAGATTAAAGAGCTTTAGCATAATAAAAGTTATGTGAGGCTTTCATGATTTTTACTTTAGCTATTCCAAATCTTTTTGCGTTGTAGACAATAATACATTTATCTTTGTAGATAGCTATTTTTTCATTCTCGTATTTTGAGTCCATTATAATATTGGCTTCTATCACTTGTCCTCTTTTTGCAACTTTTGGTAGACTGGGTGTTTTAATGAGTTTGTCTACTTTGATTAACTTCATATTGAATTTAGTTTCAAGTTCTTGTAGATGTTTATAGAACTTTTTGAAAGGTACTGATGATACTGGATTTCTTCCTCGTCTATTTTTACAAAAGTTTTGTATGGATATTTCTGCTCCAATTTCTTTTGCAAAATTGACTATAGATTCTATCTCCTGTTCGTTTGTATTCTTCATGTAAACAGGTGTTAATACTAACTCTAATTGTTTAGCTGCGTATGTACATACTCTTCTTATTTTTTCAATATTGTATGCTTTTAATCCTGCAAGTTCTGCAGCTTTTTCGTTGGTGAAAGCGTTCATGCTTAATGATATTTGAGTTAATCCTGCTTCTTTGTAGTCGTCTATCTTCTTTTCGCTTAGTAATAGTCCGTTGGTGATTATGATTATCTTATTTACATGTTTTATTTTTCTGCAATCTTTGATTAAGGGAATAAGATCGGGATATACTGTTGGATCTCCTTGTGGATTGATCCAGATATCCATCTTTGAGTCTTTGAATTCTACTATTTTTTTTATTTCTTCTGCTAGGTAGGATTCTTCGACGACAAAATCAGTTTTATATGTTGCTTTCGGACCTGCATTAACACTACAGAATGTGCAATTGATGTTACATAATGTTGTAGGTCTTACTTCTAAGATATTTGTATTTCTATCTAAGACTCCAAAGTACATGGTGCCCATTAATGGGATACCTGATTTCTTTGTTATGTTTATTACATTTCGCATAGAAACTATAGGTTTGAGTGGGTATAAAAAGGTTCAGTTTTAGCCAGATTTTTTGATGGGGACAAATTTAATTCCTGTACCTAATTTCCTCGTACTTATTTTACCTGGCTCTTTCTTTCCATACACTAAACAGCTATTAGGATTACAAGGATAGATGAATATTCCACCTTCATTTAGCTGAGTTCCTAGTTCTATATCTGGATAATTCAAAGATACATAAGAAGCTGCAATAGTAATTCTATCATACGGTTGATTTCGAGGATATCCTTTAGAACCATCAGCACAGATTACTTCTATACCGTCTAATGTTCCAAAATGATTCCTTAAATTACTTTCTCCGAAATGTGCTAGTACTGGATCAAATTCTACGGTTGTAAGATGACCATCTCCTATTAATGTTTTTACAAGGGCCTCAAAATATCCTGAACCTGTTCCTACAGTAAGGACTGACATCCCTTCCTTTAATTCTAAAGCATCCGCTAAGTATGCTACCATAGATGGCTGTGAGCAAGTGGATTGATGTTGCTCAATATTATGTGTTAATCTCAAGGGTGTATCTCTGTATGCAGATTCTTTTTGAAATTCAGGTAGAAAATTAGCTCGATCAATTCCTTTTAATGCTTCTAACACTTTAGGATCTCTTGACGATTTTAATTCTAGGTAAAAAGGGTGCGTTGCAATTCTCTCTATTAAGGTATCATTGTCCATACATAGGGTATTTGTGAGGTGTTTATAGGGTTATTGTTCTTTAATCATAAACTTTATAAGGAATCTCAGTTCTCATTATTGTATGACTGTGCCTAAAGTATTAATCGGATGTCCCACCTTTATTGGTAAAAAGTATTGTATCAATAAATACCTTAATGGGATTCAAGATTTAGATTATGACGAGAAGTATTTTACTATTGTAGATAATTCTAAAGATGATGAATATCTAAAATTGCTTAAGAGTAAAGGAATAACAGCAGTAAAAGGTCCTCACTATCCAGATGATCCTGCTCGATCCGTATTAGAGAGTAGAAATATGTTACGAGATAGATTTTTGAAAGGGGATTTTGAATATTTTCTTTCATTAGAGCAAGATGTAGTCTTGCCCAAAGATGGATTGAAGAAATTAATGGAAAACAATCAACGAGTTACGAGTGCTGTGTATTTTGCATTAACAGATGTGAATAATAAACCTGCAATGGCTCCTATGGCATTTGTTAAAGTAGATAAAGAATGGTTTGATAAGATTAAAAATAATCCTAAGAAGTACAAAGATCAATATGAAATGTTAAAAAAACATGACTTTGATATTGAGAAAGTTGTTAGACGATTGAGATTACCAGAAGTTACGGGTGAGAAAACTATTGAAGTCAATCGAGTTGGATTGGGTGCTATGTTAATACACAGAGATGTCATGGAGAAGATTAAATTTCGTAAAAATCCTAACGGTTTTGATGATATGACTTTTTGTGAAGATGTTCTTAAGAATAATTGGAAATTGATATTAGATACGGGTGTTAAATGTCAACACTTTTTAGAAGAAGGAGATTAACAGTCTAATTTTGCTAATAATTTTGTAGACCAATCATGTCCAAATTTATGGTGTCCATAGAGTATTAATCCTCCGTGTGCTGGTGGACAGAATTGATTTGGCTTAGCTTGGGAGAGGTAATCAAATAAAGGTCCCTCAGTTGAAGGGATGAAGGTAACATCTGCTACGTCTGGAGGGATTTCTTCTGGCTTTCTTTTGTCTATTCTGTCTTTTACTGTAGTTGAGTCAACGTTGATCCATGTTGATCCCATTAATCCTGGTTGATTTGGAAATCTTTCCTGATCTCCTACAATTCCATAAAACTCCATCATTCTTAGGTCATGCTCTCTCTTATTTACCTGAATTTCCTCATTTAATTCACCTTGTTGATGACGTGCAACAGATTGCTTAGTTGTTTCTGGACATCCTCCTACACCATATTTCCTTCCACCATATACAGTTGTATCTCCTCGGACAGTTAAAATGAATTGATCGTCAGAAGTAATAGGAAAGGTACAGATGGCCATTGGAGGAGTTGGTAACTCTATTGCAGCGAACCTATACGCTTGTTGGATTTTGTGATCTGTTAATGCAGCAAGATATGGATATGAAATTTTTCCTACCCACAACTATAATTTTCCTCCCCTATATTCAGTACTTCTCAAAGTTAAACCTTGACCTGGCCATTTTTTTAATCGCTCTCCTTGATAGAGTGCATTCAAACCGGTTGTATCATTATAGGGCCTTATTGCTGTTTCTATTCCTGTTTCCTTTAATTCAGTCTGTAGAGCGAGTAACTGAGACTCCCAATGATTAGCCACAGCTCTATCAACACTTTCTGCTGAACGGGTGTATGCATCTCTCCACTCAATTTTATTTGCCATTATGGGCGCATCAAATACTGATACAGCATTCCAATACTGCGTTTTCATAGAAAAAAGGAGTTTATTGGTGTATTTAAAGATGTGGTAAATTATTATTTTTGTTGATTTTTTGCGAAATATTGTTTGATTTCATGTTCTAAAACAATTCCTCTCGTAGGGGGATTAACTTTATCCTTTTGACTCGGTTCGTTCAATAAAAGTCTAGAACTTCCTTTTGCGACCCATTTCTCTACACTCATCGATTCGTGTGATCCTCGTGCCAGTTCCTTTAGAATTAATTTACCTTGTGGATCTACTCCTGTTACTTTAAAATAAGGAGGTACTCCAGCAATATAATCTTGAGGTTCTCCATATGAATTAGCACCTCTTGTCCGATGCTTCCTAGTCGTATGAATAGCATAAAAGTCACAGGGTTTTCCTTGTGTATTGTGTCTCATTGCATGAGGTAAGGCTATATAGTCCATAGTGTTTGGAACTTTCCTTACATTTTTAAACTTTTGTATGGTCTGTACTCAACTCAACTTCCTAAATGTTTAAAAACATCAACTTGTTCTAGATGTGTATGAGTGAAACTGATGAAGTTCCTGTGGATATTGAACCGAAGAATGAGACAGAGAATTTGCAAGTTAAATTTGCTGATAAAGGGAAAACTCTCAATATAACTATTCAAACTATTCAAGATTTAACTCGGACCGAATCTACAAGGACTGAGTTGCAAACATTAGATAAGACATTCTTTGGTGATTTAGTGGGATACATCAATGAAAAGAAGGCATTGGTCAATGTTAAAGGAGGAGATGACCTCTTTAGTTCTACTGAAAAAGAGAATACTAAACTTCAGCTTGATAATATTCAACATTTACTTGATAAGTTGTATGATAAAAGAGAACGGAAGATCATCAATATGGCTATTGATAAAAGTAGGGTAGGAGATACCTTGATTGATACTTCTATTATGTTAGAAGAAGAGAAAGAATTATTTGTCCAAGTGGGTGCTGTATTAGAGAAATTTAGGCAAAATATTCTCTGGAATATTAAAGCAGGGAAATTGCCTACAGTAATTACTCAGGAAATGGAAACAGTTATTCCAGATGTTAAAAAACAAGATGGACCTTTGATATTAGTTCGGTTCTTGTCTGCTGTGCCTAAATTCGTAGGTAAGAACTTGGAAACCATAGGACCTTTTGAAGAAGAAGACGTTGCTAACCTTTCTAAAGAGGTAGCAGATGTACTTATTTCTAAGGGAAGAGCTGAAAAGATTGATGAAGGTATGTAAGCATAACATTTATAAAGAGTTTAGGACTTCTATAAGCTATGAAAATACCTAAAATCATGAAGAGATTGTGTCCTAAGTGTAGAAAGCACACTGAGCAAAAGGTAACACAAGCTAAGAATAGAACACCTGGATCCGCACGACCTATGGGACGATATTCTAAAGCTAGAACAGGCTTTGGTAAAGGACATGGAAATCTAGGAAGATATGGTTCTAAACCTCCTGTTGGACGATGGAAGATGACAGGTGCTAAAGGTTCTAAAAAGATGGATTTACGATACGAATGTAAAGAATGTAAGAAAATCTCTGTTCAAAAGAAAGGTAAAAGAGCAAAGAAAGTTGAATTTAAGTAATTCTATAGACATAAATTTATATTCTTGAAGTGATTAACAACTTTTATGAGTAGTTTAGGATTTGTTACAGAAGTGGCTAGAGGAGCTGCATTAATTACGCAGAGAGATTTTGCATCTGGAGATTATACAATTGAATGTGTGGATGGAAAGAATGTCACCTCTACTGAATTAGAGATTGCTAAAATGGTTGAAGATCAGGTTGGCTTATCAAAATGTCACAAGGCTGACATATTAAATGAAGATACTTCGAATACTCCTTTAGAGGGTTCTTATTGGATTGTAGATAATATTGACGGGACTGAAAACTTTGTACATGGTCTTACACCATTCAGTTTTGCTATGGCTAAAATTGAAAATAAAGTTACTAAAGCTGCTGCAGTATATGATCCTATACGTGATCATTTATACGTTGCTTGTAATGAAAGCAATGCTCAGTTGAATGGAAAAGATATTCATGTTTCAGATACGACTCAATTAGATAATGCTGTAATTGGATTTGATACACTAATGAGTACTGAAGAAGCTCGGAAACGAGGGGTAGAAGCATTTGGTGCCCTAGTTTGTGCTGAAGTGAGTGTGAGAAAATATAATTCTGCAGCTTTGGATATATGTAAAGTTGCTGCAGGAAATTTGGATGGTTATGTCTGTCCTAACAAAGGTTATTTTTCTCCTTGGGACTTTATTGCTGCTGGATATATCTTAGAGAGAGCTGGTGGGAAGTTAACAAATTTTCAAGATACATGGAAAGGTGTAGAATTAGAAGATAGATTGGCTAGTAATGGTGTTTTACATGATGAATTATTAGAAGTGGTTAAAGTAATTTAATCCAAATGAATACTATGTTCTATGGTGCCTACGATTAAAGCAACGATTGCTAACATAATAAATGCAGAAAGTCCTGTTGGTGTGAATAACATTCTTCGAAAAGGATCAGCTGAGAAGGTAACTCTTCCAGAAGGAGGTTGGTAATTAAAATTGTCTATTTGTACAACTCCTCCTGTGATTGCATCTCTATTTAATAAAATATCATCAATGGATTCAAACTTTTGAACAACTTTATCGGGATCACCTACGGTGATAAATCCCCTAGCACCATAGATAGCTTCTTGACAAAGATATTCTCCATCTTCTGTGAATGTGAATGAGAATGATTCTCCTGGGAAGAAGTTTTCTGATTTCAGGAATCTGTTTGGTCCTCTGTAACAAGCAATTAAAAACATTTTAGAATCGTCCGCATGAGTCCAAGTTACTTTAGTTCCTTTTTCGATGGTAATATCGGGTTGATCATATTTTCCCCAGTAGGTGTTGATATTGATGTCTGTTGAAACAGGTTCTAATTGTGTTGGCTCTGTTTCAACTTCAGTTGGTTCTACTGGTTCTTCAATAGCTACTAATGGTTTTGGATATTCTTTATTCATCGTTTCTTCTGAAGCTGGTAAGCTTATGAAAATCATAATTGCTGCTATAACTACAGCCAAAATAACAAAATGGAATTTAGAAGCGTGATGAGGCTTTTGAATAGTAGGCATAAGTCTATTTTGAGATTAAGTGTATATAAAGTTTTGGATTAAGTTTTGTGAATAGGTAAATAGTGTTGTAGACAGCACCACCACCGGCACCCACAGGGTGCAGTGGTGCTGTCTGATACAATGCCCACTGGGCGTTGCCCTTACATTTCCAGCTACTGGTCTGGAAATGTAGATGGGCTGGCTCACTGTGTGAGCCTGCAAGCTCAGTGGGATTGTAGTAAAATTAATGGTAAAATGCAAAAGAACTATGTAGAAACATTTATAAAGCCCCTAACACTCCACAACTATTATGAAAGAAGAACCAGACAGCAAATTTATCAAAGTACGTTGTCCAAAATGCAAAAACGAACAGATCCTCTACGGAAAGGTTTCTACCCAAGTGAAATGTCTTGTCTGTGAAGAGCTCCTAGCAGAGCCAACTGGCGGAAAAAGCAAGGTCAAGGGCAGAGTCTTAGAGGTTTTAGAGTAATGCTATTACAAAAACAGGGATTCCCTGAAGAGGATGATATGTTGTTGTGTACTGTCACGGCAGTGCATCACCATTCTGTTTTTGTAAAATTGGAAGAGTACGGTAAGAGCGGTTTAATCCACATTTCTGAAGTGAGTCCGGGAAGGATTCGTAATATTAGAGATTATGTAAAAGAAGGAAAAGTAATAGTTTGTAAAGTTCTTCGAATCAATAAAGATAGAGGTCATATCGATCTGAGTCTTCGTAGGGTAAATGAAGGTCAACGAAGAAATAAGATGGAAGAGATCAAGAAAGAACAGTTTGCTGAGAAAGTGATCCAAGGTGTTGCAAAACAATTCAATGTGAATGGTGAGCAACTCTATAAAAAAATCTACGAAGTTATTAGCAATGAATATGATTTAGTCTATCCTTATCTAGAATCTTTATCTGAAGGGTCTGAAGATGTAGCTAAACTTGATTTAGATGATCAAATTGCAAAATCATTAGTGGAAACTGTGGCTGATAAAATCAAGCCTGAAGTAATCCATATCCAAGGACGGTTTACCCTGCGAAGTTATGCAGAAGATGGTCTTCAACGAATCCAAAGCACTTTAGTTGCTGCAGAGAAAACTTGTAAAGATGCTGCTATCACCTATGAAGGTGCAGGAAACTACAAAGTAAGAGTTGAATCTACTGATTTTAAAGATGCAGAAAAGAAATTAAGTAAAATAGTTGATCAAGTTACTCAGGTGTTTGAAAAGAATAATGATTTTGCACAGTTTGCAAGGGTGGAAGAATAATGAAATTATCTCGATCTTCGATCTCGAAACTTCATTCTGTTGAGGTATCAACAGAATGAAACATATAATGCAATGCACAAAGTGTGAATCATATACTATGGAAGAGACTCATTGTGACGTTAAAGTGAAAGGTGTTAAGCCTGCTAAATATTCACCAGAAGATAAATACGGAAAATATAGAAGAGAAGTATTAGGACCAGAACGAAAGGAGCAAGGATTACTATGAACAGCTGGAAAACATTAAAGAATGGAAAGACTCCTGTATTTAAGAATCCTGTTTTGTTAGAAGGTCTTCCTGGTATTGGAAACGTTGGGAAAGTTGCTGTTGATTTTCTTGTTGATGAATTAAGCGCTAAGAAGATTGCAACGTTTACTTCAAACAGTTTACCTAATTCAGTTTTTGTGAATGAAAAAAATTTAGTTGAGATGCCTGTTATTGAATTATATCATAAAAAAGGAAAGAATCAAGATATCTTATTTTTAGTAGGAGATGTCCAACCTATCGACGAGCCGAGTTGTTTTATGTTTTGTAAAGAAGTGTTGCAAGTGTTTGCACAATACGGTGGAAAAGAAATTATCACCTTAGGTGGAATTGGACTACAAGATATTCCTAAAACTCCTAAAATTTACTGTACTGGAAATTCTAAAAAAATAATTACTAAATTTAAAGATGGGACAAAATTAAGTGATAAATTATATGGAGTTGTTGGACCTATCGTAGGTGTTAGTGGATTGTTAACAGGTATGGCTAAAGAGAAAAAAATAGATGCTATTTGTTTGTTGGCTGAGACGTATGGACATCCTATGTATCTGGGAGTAAAAGGCGCTCGTGAGATTTTAAAAATCATTACTAAAAAATTAGGATTACAGATAAGCCTTGCTGAATTAGAAAAAGAGATTGAAGAGATTGAGTTGAGCGGGATTAACAAACAGGCTGAAACTGCTGTTAAAGGGCAAGCTGGTGTTATCCAAAAAGGTATGCAAGAACAGAATTACATAGGTTAAGATAGAAATATTTATATATCATTATTCTCAGAAAGTGGTTGGGATGGTAAAAAAGTATTTTTTAGTATTATTTTTGGTTCTAGTTTTTATTGGATGTGCATCTAACGGAGCATTACCTCCAACACCAGGCGATCCAGGAGTGAGTCAATCTTCTACCGGCGGCCTGATTGGGTTTGCATTTAGAAATTTAAACTTTAATGAGAAGTCATTAGAACAGTTTAGTCCACCTATTGATCCATTTGATAATGACAGAATTATTTATTCTATTTTCGATGAGATTGTTATAGTTGAAGAAGATGAAAATGTAAGACAATATGCTACTTTTGGTCTTGATGCACTTTCAGAATTTAGTATTGTTCAAGATAATGAAGCCATAGAAAAATCTGCTGATTTACCTATTGAGGTACCTATTCCTTCAATTCCTGAACCTGTTGGCAATAGTCCTTTTCAACTTGTTGATGCCTATCACCCTGGAGGATATATATGGGGAACTGCATTTTATCTAAATTATGAAACGTTTAGATGGGAGAAGATTAATCTGAATGGTAACCGTGTTGGAAATACAAATTGGATTGAAGAATCAAGCAATGGAGAATATCGTTTACCTGCGGAAACACTCCAAGAAGGAGAAAATTTTATTATTGCTTATAGTTGTAAAAAATATGATGATGAATGGAAATGTGGTTGTAAAGATACAGGAGATTCATGTAATAGATGGATGCTACAATCTTTTAATGTTATTAAAAAAGAGTTACCTCCTGGACCTAATGACCCTCCTGAGTTTGCTGATAATAGGATAATTACAGAGGATATACGTGGATGGGAGTATGAAGATTCCGATACAGACGACGATTGTATCTCTGACCTTATGCCTGATTGTAAAATAAGTGTGGGCCTATATGATCATAGTGATTTGGATGGAAATGCTATTGTGGCATTTGGTAACGGTAAGGAAGGGGCTACAAATACTGAAATTATTGATGAGTTTACAAGAGTATATGAAGAGTATGGTCTTTCAGATTTCTTTGGTGTATTTCCTGTATCTATTGATGACCACCAACTCTACAGAATGGTGAGTCCAGACACAGGAAGGGAAGTTATTGAATTTTATCTGTGGCATAGTGGGACTAATTATATAGCAGTTGGGGCAGGATATGAAGATAAGTATGGGGATCAGGAGCATTTTGCAACATTATTCCTTGCTGCTGAGTACCTGAAAAAATTTCCATCTGATTTAGAACATGAGTATATTGCTACTTGTTATGATAGGAATAGGGTGCAATATTATAGGGGAGATGAAGATACTAATCGAGAATATATTCCTGGTACTGTAGAGGGCAACCATATTCTGGAGAGGAATGGGGAAGTTATCGATTTCCAACATATTTCGAAGTTTGACGATTATTGTGATTCTGATCAAGAATTGTACGATCAAGCATGTTCAGGATCACTAAAAGTTGAAAATACTTATGGATGTGATTGTGTCAATGGGTATTGTATCCATCCATTAGTTGTCCAGGAGATAGAAGGAGCAAAACTTGTAAGTATAGGTCAAGACAACGATATTTATCTTCCAAATAATGATCCCGTTGATGGGTATTGGGCAAACTATAGACAAGATGTTCATTTTAGTGAAAATGGTGATGTTCAGACTTTGATTCAAAAACATGAGAAGGAGATTACAAGTTCTGAGTTTCAGGAATTTATGGAAAATGAATTTGATGATTTTTCAATAGAGACTAATCAAGGAAACAGTTTCTACGTTGTAGATATAAGAAATGATATAATATTGTTATGGTATTCAGGCGATGTGGCAATTGCAATTGTTACTCAAGAAATTGGAAGTGATGATACATTTGAAGCTGTTATTGAAAGCTATGTAGATAGATATCCTAGTGATGTTGAAGGTGGAGATAATGAGCTTAAAGATATTTGTGAAAATGTAGTTCCTGTTGAGGAGAGAGATCGGTGTTATATTGAGGGTGTTCTTAATGGTGATTATAAACAGTGTCAAAAGATTGAGAATCCTAATTTGAAGGAAAATTGTCAAGCTATTCTTGTGGACAATTGTGGAAGAATAAATGATCCTAAGGAGAGAGATAGTTGTTTTATGGAGCTGATTGTTAATGGAGATTTTAGTGAGTGTCAAGTGATTGAGAATCCTTATATGAAGGAAAATTGTCAAGATATTCTTGCAAAAAATTGTGGAGAAATATATGATCCTAAGGAGAGAGATAGTTGTTTTATGGAGCTGATTGTTAATGGAGATTT
>CAYLOA010000011.1:0-23023 GCA_964385185.1 uncultured Methanosarcinales archaeon
CAAGTTGATTTCTATAATTTCAATACTAGGCATCCTATTTTCACCCTGCATCCAGTAGTATGGAATTTCCATATGCATTTCATCTCCTTGATGGGTGTAGGTCATAAATCATCCACTTAATCCTAAATCTCGAATACCTTGGGTTCCCACCTCAAGGAGACATTGTTGGACATATTCACTAACGGGAGCACTATCCATCTCTATGGAAGGTGCTACCGGAGAATCTACTCGTACAGAAATTAAAAATAAGATACCAATAGCTCCAATAACACCAAACAACATAAACAGTCCTATCTGGCCTTTCTTCACCATGATATTTTTTGCCTCCCTTTTTTAACAGGAATAACTACAAAACCTTTACCTTCAGGTGTATCAACTTCACGTATAGTCACTTTAGAATTTTTATCAAGTTTGAGAGAATCAATTATTTCTTGAGGAATATTCAGCCTATGCTGATAGCCGTTTTTAACTATTTTCCTCTCCATATAAGTACTTATAAGTACTTATTTATAAAACTTACCTAAAATTCATTCACCAGTTATATCCTTCAAAGCAGCCTTTATCTCCTGTTCTGCATCATTAAATTCAACTTCAGCCTTGATTAAATCATGATTTTCAGTAACTACTTTCCTCTCTTCATCCATATTAATAGAAGGAATACTTTTCTCTTCTTTACCCATCTGTTCTATAAGAAACATCTTGTCTTTAATCTTGGCAGCAACTGCATCAAGATCCTTTCCTTCTCCCGGTTCTCCTAACACATCGATTCCATCATCTTCATATCGTGCCAACACTTCAACACTAAATAATCCTTCCTCATTATCGTCACTCAATCCAGTTTTGAGAATAATATTACTTCCTGCAGCCCCTAATCCTTCATAGACGGCTGTTGCACATAGTGAAGCACAACTCCAGAGATGAAAACTACTCATTTCATCTAATTCTTCAGCTTTTAACGGCTCTTGATAATAGATAACAACATGACCTTTAGTTTGAGGATTTTTACTCATCATAACCAAAAGTTTTTCATCTTCATAGACAAGTTGTCCTTCTTTTTTTATATCCGTTAAATGATCTGCAGTATCCACCTGTCCTGTATGCCACTCCATAGGATTTCGCTGAAAATGATTATTCATCATAATGGGAATGTTCTTTGACAGTAATTGATAGGCATCATCCACTTCTTTTTTGTCAGCCTTTCCTTTTTCAAAACCATATTTATCAAAACCATCCTTATTCTCTCTGGGAAACAAATGAACTAAGAAATGAGGACTTTGCTGTCCAGCAACTCCACCGTTGGCAATCATCACATTACACCCTGTTGAGAGCATACTCTCCTTCAAGGCGTTAACTAAGGAACTCATCCTGCTAAACATATGTTTGAATGTTTCTGGTGGTAGAAAGGGTAGAATAGGATAATGTTCTTTAGGCAAAAGTAACATATGACCTTTAATTCTTGGATTGATATCTAAGATCCCAATCATGAGTTCATCTTCATATACTTTCTTAGATTCAATCTCTCCAGAGATGATCTTACAAAAGGGACAATTCTTCTTTTGTTCTTCTAATTGTGCTTGTACTTCAGGTGGAACGTTAGACATAGAGATAATTCTAGAATACTAGTATAAAAAGGTTGGTTTGACTAGGCAAGGTAAGGCATTCCAAGATCTGCCAATAGTTTAAAATCTGGATACATTTTTCGAATATTAATCTCATTAGAAACAGGTGTTCTAGAAAGTCTACTATGGGTTGACAATCCATCATGAAAAATGAGGACATCTCCTCCCCTATACTCTTGGGGAAAGATATGCTTCGGTGAAGTGTCGAATGCAAATTGAGTGTAATCATTTATGGTAACCTTTCCATCGGCCAAAAAAGGAATTGCTGCTTTAATTTTAGGGTCATATTTTGCATTTCTATATGCATCAAGTATACGATTCCAGAGTTTGCCCCAATCTAAACTGCCTCCGCTTATTTCTGCATAGTAGTCCATCATGCTTTCAATGGATATGTAAGGCTGTTCTTTAGAATTTTCAACATTAAACTGTCGTAGTGGATCTATATAGATAGATGCTATTTTCTCAGGTTCTCCAAGAAGAGTTAAAGGTGCCCCTTCCACAAATTCATTTCCTAATGCATTGCATAAAATAACAATTGCTGGCTTCTCCGTTGAGGAATCTTGATGCCAGAAAAATGGAGATATACTAGTTACACTCCTACAATAGTCATAATGGGTAACCCGATGCTTTCCTCCCAAAAATTCTTCTAATGTAACTTCAGTATTAGATACATTTGGGTCTACTTCACATTGAGTATCAGAACCACTCACAGAAATAAATCTCCTTGTACCGAGTTCTTGATAGGTTCTCATGGCATTCTCGTTATTAAATAAAGATGCAACTATATCTTCACTACAATCTCCAATAATACGAGTACCCCAACCAGGTGGAACATTTATCTCTTCAGTTTCATACTTAATTAACGGATGCATAGAAATAAGGAATAATGATTGATTTATAAAACCTAGCTATGCAGCGTCATGATACATATGTAAGGGAAGACCTAATTCCTTCCATACATCAGAATCCGGTTTAAATCGAAAAACATGCAAGCTGTCTTTCTTGAAGTTGTTACATACTCTTGCGTGTACCATAAAATTATCTACAAAAACCAATGCAGATTCTTGTTTATAAGTTTGGGGAAATATAAAATCTTTACCGTTTTCACACATATCTTTAAGCATTTTGTTACAATTTTCAGAATTCACAATCCATTCAGGGTGTGGAAAATCTTCTAAAAATCTATGGGGAATATTTCCGAAATTTTTCATAGTTGAGCCAAGCCCATCCCAAATTCTTTCAGGGGGGTATGAACCTTGCCTAATGCTTTCAGCACGATTCAACCAAGCTTTTCTAACATATTTAATAGATTCATGATCTGGTATTTCAATTCTTGCTTTTTGTTCTACTTCATGTATGGGATCTGATATATAATTAAGCATTGTTCTACTTGGAGCTAGAATTGTATTTGCACTATTCCGATAACTTCTATCCTGACCGTGTTTGTACAGTACAGTAATTAAGGGAAATTCATGATCACCATCATGGTGCCAGGATAATGGTTGATTATTTTTCCCGCTTCGAATTAATTCACTGAATGAATGGCGTATCCTAATTCCATCAAATATTTGAGTATAATCTACAAGGGTATAATTTTTCTCAATACTAAAATACCAATATTCTCCTAACCATTCGTAGGTTTCAACAGCATTTTCTTCAGAAAATAACTCTTGTATGATACTAGACCCACCAGAACCAACTATCTTTAATCCTTTTCCTAAAGGTACATTTATCTCTTCTGTTTCATATTTATCTAAAGGATGCATTAAAAGAGGATTCCACATACATTTATAAAATTGAGTATTTTACTAATAAGAATGATCAAAGTTGTAATTATAGATTGGGCGAGAACTCTTTTTGAAGTTGAGAATGATGCTCTCTACCCAGATGCTATACCTACTCTTGATTATCTAGCAGACAAATACCAACTTGCTGTTTGTTCTTTGGCAAAACGAGAATCTCCCGATAGCAGAAGAAAGTTAATAGAAGACCTAGGATTAAACAAATACTTTGAACTTATTCTAATCGATCCTGAAGATAAAAACAAGTTATACGAACAAGCTCTAGAACATTTCAAAGTTCCACCAGAGGAAATAGCCATGCTTGATGATCGAACCGTAAGAGGTATCCAATGGGGAAACGATAAAGGCTGCCAGACTTATTGGATACAACAAGGTAAATTCAAAGACGAATTACCAAACGAAGAGACAGGACAACCTACACAAACACTTTCTACAATTGGAGAGATTAAGAAGTACCTATGACAAACATCCCAGCAATATACAACATCTTAGAAAAAGAAGTTCCTAAATGGAATGTTCCTGTTATTGAACTCATAGAATTACAAACAAAAGATCCATTTAAGGTATTAGTAGGCACTATCCTATCAGCACGAACTAAAGATCAAACTACTGCAGCAGTATGCAAAAAATTGTTCAAAGTTGTAAAAAAACCTGAAGACTTTAACACACTTTCAGAAAAACAGATAGAAAAGCTCATCTACCCAGTAGGGTTCCACATAACAAAAGCTAAACACCTCAAACTCCTACCATCAGTCTTGAAAGAAAAATTCAACAACAAAATACCACAAACAATAGACGAGTTAATAGAACTCCCTGGTGTTGGCCGAAAAACAGCCAACCTAGTGGTGGGAGTTGCCTTCAAAACTCCTGCCGTCTGTGTCGACACCCATGTCCATAGAATATGTAACAGATTAGGATACGTAAAAACATCCTCACCATTCGAAACAGAGATGGCTTTAAGAAAGAAATTAGAAAAGAAATACTGGATTCCCTTAAACACCTACATTGTAGCCTTTGGCCAAAATCTCTGTAATCCTATCTCTCCAAAATGTTCTATCTGCCCTATTAAAGAATACTGCAAACAAATCGGCGTAGAGAAAAAAAGATAAAAAAAATTAAGCCCAAGCGGCCAAGATTCCACCCATAAGTGCAAGGTTTACCAAGCTAAAGAGTGTATTCAAATAATACAATCCTTTTGGTTTACCTTCCCACAATACAGATCCCATTTGAGTGGTTGCTAAAAATCCTAACCAAACCCAAAATCCAACTACAGCTCCGGCGCTAAACCCAACGGTTCCCAGTTGACCAAGTATCATAGAAAACACATACGCAGTTACTAAAGAACCCACGAAAGCAATAATCATATTCTTTTTGCCTTCCTTCATTCTTTTATCTGCGTCCGCTTTACTCCAGCCCATAAATCCTAGCCATTGTTTTCCAAAGACAGGACCATACCAAAGCATTCCTAATATTTGAGCAACAACTGCTGCTACTATCAATGCAATTGCGTTTGTCATATAAATCACCCAAGAGCTATTTTGAAATTCAATGTTATAAATGTTTGGATCTCAATCAGGAAGATTACCATAATAAAATACTTTTACAGAAGCTTCAAAAGTTTCGATACATTGCTCTTGCGTAAGAAATTCCAGATTATTATTTGTAAAATACAGTGGATCTCTCTCTACTTGAACAACTAAGAATGAACTATGGCCAGGACCTGCCCAGAACTTTACATTTTCACCAGGAAATGGTTCCCACTCAGTTCCACGATAAACAGTGAATCGATCTGGTCCTAAATTTTCTAAGGTAGTAACCTCTGTCCGATTGATTCCCCTAAACAAGTACTTTTTTTGAGCAATACCTTCATGATCCAAATCTCCAACGTCCAATAAATATGGATATTCTTGTTTTAGTTGATCGAATAACATTAGAAATAAGGTTATACTCTGTTATTTAAATAATCTCTTTTGCCAATTCTTTAACAGTAGCAATAGCACTCGTAAAACTCTTTTTATCATCATCATTTAATTTCAAAGTTACAATCTTATGAACTCCTTCTTTTCCTAACATAACAGGTCTTCCCAAGAATACTCCATCATCTTCAGAAAAGACACAGCTACATACAATTTTATGAGAATCCGTCAATATTGCTTCCACCATAATTCGAATACTCTCTCCAGGAGCATAGTAAGCACTTCCAGATTTTAAGAGATCAACAATTTCAGCTCCACCATTTTTAGTCTCTTCAACAACATCTTCAATCTCTTGAGGAGACAACATATCGGGGAGAGTTATTCCTTTAATAGTAGAATACTCAGGTAAAGGTACCATATCTTTTCCATGCATACCCACAACTGTTGTCTGAATATCTTTGTAACTGACCTTAATTCTTTTTTTGATTTTTTGAGCAAATCGCAGACAATCTAATTGCCCACCCATCCCCAATATTTTTTTCTTATCTACATCCAAATATCTTGCAGCAGCTGCAGTAATTAAATCTAAAGGATTAGAAACAGGAATAATAATAGCATCTGGTGCGTATTGTTTTACTTGTTCACACACAGATTTTAGAATTTTACAATTAACATCAATTAAATCCTCTCTGGTCATGTCTGGCTGTCTCGGTTTACCAGCAGTAATAACCACAATTTCAGAACCTTTAATCTGAGAAAAATCATCTGTACCTACGACTGAGGTATCAACTCCAACTGCAGCCATACTTTGTGCTAAATCTACCCCTTTTCCTTTGGTTTGGTCTCCAAGAACGTCTACTAATACGACATCAGCTAAACCTCTTGTAGCAATGGCCTGAGCAGCAGCTCCTCCCACCATACCAGCACCAATAATAGAAACTTTAGGCATATCCATCGGAATATCCCATCATTTAAATATATTTCTAATGAAAACTAGCTTCAAAGGGTAATTCTTTTTTAGTTTTAGATCTAATCTGACTTTCAGTCATCCAAGGATGGGCAATATGATTCAATTCATGTCGTTTCACTTCTTCGAATTGATTACCATGGAGTGTATCTCTAATATATACAACATTAGTTCCCATAAATGCACACCCTAACACATTATATCCTAAAACCGTCTGTGGCACTCTGAATATTTGCACATCTGATGGGACAAAGGTATACCCTGCAGCTAACTCTTTTTTCTTCGAAGGAGAAATGTAATTGTAATAGACAGGAGCTGGAATTTTAACATTAAACTGCTGTTCTTTCTCTTTTAGTTTATCTTCTTCATCAAGAACATGAAATTCTTCTTCACGTTCTCGCAAAACAGCTTGATCAATCTCTTGTTCAATGGCTTTCTGAATTTCCCTATGAGGTTTGGGAACTAATTCCAATATTTGCATCACTTCTTCTAATTTCTTAAGTGATTCATAACAACTTTCCAGAGAGTTAAACTGCATACATAATAATCTTAGAATAAACTATAAAAAACCCTATGACTTAATTGTCTCAGGTGGACGAACCTGAAATGGAGCTCTCCAATCAAAACGGTGATTATTTGCAACATAATCTTTAGAAGCTACATGCATCAGTTTTTTATTTATGTCCATCCAAGAATATGCATCCTCTGTGTCATTATTATCTGGAAGAAATCGATCTTGTGCATATTTCCAAACATCACTTTTTGTACTAGAAATCAACCCTATTCGGGTGATCTCTTCCACATCAACTAACCAATCCAATAAATTCTTAGTAGCATCATGGATAGTTTCTCTATATCTCACATGATCTTTAGTAAATTGCTCAATAACTTGACCAGTATATCCAAAAACTTTATCTCGGGTTCTCGTCATAAAAGTATTTTCAACTAAGACTACACCCATACTTTTTTTATTAGAATTATCAGAATTTCTTTTTCCCATATGATATGTATAATCATCTCCACAGCCTGTCACAACTGTTGATGCTACATATCCAACTATCCCTACTAGAGTAATTTCAGCAAACATAAACAAAGAAAAATCAATACTGCTTTTATAACTACCTATTTATGTCCAAACCAGAATACGAGTTCCTTTTTCTTCATATCTTTACTTACTAACCGACAAAATCCAAATCTTTCTAATTGAACGACAGTTCCCACCTTTACAGATTTCAAACTCATCTCACCTAATCCAGAAATAATCTTATTATCAGGCATTAATACTTCAACGTTGAGATGCTCTTCAGGCAACCAATGCATAATGTGTTTTCCAGATTCTTTATAGATTTCATATCCTGGGCTATCAAAGACATACTTTTTTCCTTTCTGTTTAAAATTAAGACAATCCATTAATCTATTTAATTCTCCAGATTTAAAACGAGCAACATCATCTTGAGCTAAATGGAAAACATCAGTAGTAGAAAACTTCCTTCCACCTTTCTTATGCTCAGGGTGAAGATCTAATTCAATCTCCTCAGAAGGAGCTTTATCTATCTTCACCTTAACAGGATTAGCTACAAAGAAATAACGATAAGCTTTATCATCAATAAGATCTTTATTAAAAGCATTAATAGATTTAAAATAATCCTCTCCACTCACCTTCTTATCGGTTAAACTGACACCTACATCGTTCGCATATTTAATAAAAGTCTCAGGTTGATATCCTCTTTTTTTCAAAGCTTGTAAGAAGGGCAATCTAATATCATCCCACCCTACATACTTTCCTGCATCAATGTCCTTACGAGTTTGAGAAGCACTCACCGGCATGTCTTGAAAGTTAATCCGTCCAACAAATGAGGTTTCAGGAGCCTTTTTCCCCAAATATCCATACATGATCGCTTGTCTCTTAGCATTATCTGCATGATCTTTAGCCCTGATGACATGGGTAACTCCCGATTCAATATCATCTGCTGTAACGGCCATATTCATCAAAGGCCACACTCGATATTTATTTTTCTGTCGTGCATGCACATCTTCAGATATCCTAAACACAGGAAAATCTCTCATGGCTGGATTTTTATCTTTGAGATCTGTCTTAATTCGTCCAACAGCTTCACCCATGGCATATCCATCAAACATCTTTCTCCACCGAGAAAGTTGATCATCCATCTCACGACAAGGACATGCTTTACTCTTATGTAACATTTCCCTAAACTTCTCAGGATCACAGGTGCAAATATACGCATTCCCTAATCCAATTAATCGTTCCATATAATTGTAGTAAATCTCTAATCGATCTGATTGAATTAAAACTTCATTGATTTTATTCCCCGTTAACCATCGAGCATCCTCTTCCAATAACTCATACGCTTGAGGGTAAATATTGGAAGGATTAGTATCAGCAATTCTAAGTATCATCTTACCTTCATATCGTTTAACATATTCCGCATTAAGTCCCATAACATAGGCATGTCCTATATGCATTGATCCAGAAGGTGAAGGCTCAAATCTCATAACAACATTGCCAGGTCTTACACCTTTCAATTCAGGCAATTCTCTTATCTTTGGCCCTTCTTTCTTCTCTAACAATTCAGGAGCTTTTTCCTCTAATTCTTCACGTATTTTTTCTGGAGTTAACTTAGAAATATCCTTGATGACTTCCTGGACTTCTTTTGCTATAGTTTTAATTTTAGATTTTCGAGAACTATCTTCCGCCAACAATTTACCAATAACTGCTCCAGGGTTAGCTTTCCCAAATTTCAAAGCATTTTGTAGAGCATACTTCCTAATCGTTGCTTTCATAAAACTAAAGGTAAAGTTTAGATATTTAAGTCTTGTCTAAAGTGTGTGACGTCTTTGTTAATCGAGCCACCACAACAACAGGTGCCCGAAGGGCACTGTTGTGGTGACTTGAAAATGCTGCAGTCAGTACTACTGCACACTGTGTGTGCCAGTAGTAGTACTGCCATCTCCTTCAAATTCAAAAACCACTTACAGTCGACAAACAATCCCTCTAACAAAACCTTTATAAGTGAGCAATTCATAAAAACAGTATTACTCAAAGACCAAGGGGATTACTTTCTTAATTTGTTGTTTATTTGACAACCATATATTCAGATTTCTCTACTTCATTTAAATACAAACGTTTATAAATACCCAAAAAAAGCTTATTTCTATAGAATTTATATAATTTATACAAATGGGAGATATCACAGATCTATTAGCAGAACAAATAAAAGGTGTAGTTAGAGTTCACTCCCCTATTGAGGATGTTATTACATCAAGAGTAGTGGTAAGAATAAAGAAATCGCCTAATGCAAATGCACATATCGAACCAGGGACATATACTATCGGAGGTTATACATTTGATCATTCTGATTCTACATCACGACCAATCTATTCAGCTACAAAGGATGGCAAACCAGTATTTCTCAAAGGTGCATATGGATCAAATTTAGAACAACTCAGAACAGAAACGAGTACACTCACTAAAAGATTAGGATCTCATGATCACATCTGCAGACCTTGCGATTATATAAGAAATATTGAGGATTCCCCTTTTCAAGGATATGAATTTATGGTGCTACCTCATGGAGGAGAGACTGTAGAAACAGTTGTCTCAACAGGTATAACTACAAATGATGCCCTCACAATATTGGTCCAAGCAGGAAGTGCAATAACTCATGCTCACAGTAAAGATGTTATACATCGAGATATTAAACCAACAAATATTGTAGTTGATAAAAATAGGAAATCCAAAGTGATAGATTTTGGTATAGGAGGTCATATGGAGGACGTATTCTTAGATCAATTTAGAGGATATGGGACTGTTGTATACATTAGTCCAGAACAAGAAAACCACGATGATCCATCAAAATTATCAGATGTCTATAGTTTTTGTGCCACAGCAATCTTTGTGTTAACAGGAAATCAACCCTACGCAACAAAACCTACTTGTATCCAAGACGGTATGGTTCAATATATTACAGATAGAAGATTTAGAAAATTTGTTCCTGCACAAATTAAGGATATGTATGGCAAATTCGGTACACATATTATCAATGGATTGAGTGAAGATCCAGGAGAAAGACCAGAAGTAAACCAGCTGTATACTTCTGCTATGACCATTAAAAGAAAACTCGCAAATAAGTTAAAAACAGCTTATTGATGATTAATATGGGAGAACTAACAGATATAGCAAATCGAACAACTTGGGGATGTCCAGAATTAGAAGATTCAAGTAGTTCAACTATAGAATCACAATTAATTGATCCTGAGTTCAGAGATGTGAGACCGAAAGTAGTCGAACAACCTAAGGACTCGAATAGAAAAGTCTATGAATTAGGAAAATACACATTATTATTTGATAAAAGGGCATCACACAACAGACACTTTACAGATATAGGTAAAACCGATAGGAAGGTATATGCAAAAGGATTGCCTATCGGAGTAAATCCTAAGTGTTTAGAAAGAGAATTTAAGATTATGAATGAACTTGGAGATCATCCCAATCTGTATCAACCGTTACATATTCTTCCAGAATTACCAGAGATGGGTGTATCAGCATTAATGATTATGTCCCATATGGGAGACGCCCTCAATCAATTATTTAATCCATCATATCCGCTTCCTATGCTTGATGTGGAAATCGTGGCTTCAATTGTCCAGACAGCTCAAGCACTTCAATATGTACATGAACAAGGATTCCTTCACAGAGACATTAAACCAAGCAATATATTTCTAGGCGAAGATAATTTTACAAGATTAGCTGATTTTGGTCTGTGTATGAAACCAGACGATGTCCATTATCTGTTTACGGGGACACCTATGTATATGTCCAGACAACAAGCAAGAGGAGATGGACCTTCTACTGAACAAGATATTTGGAGTTTAGGCAATACAGCTATCCATATGCTTACTAAAGAATATCCATTCGATATGACAAAGCACCCAAAAATAGCACAAAATACATTACTACCTAATTATGAATCTCCAAATCACAATCAAAATATATTTGCAGCTAAATTCTTCCCCTTGGGTGGGGTCTTAAACCAAGTCAACAAAAGAGATCCTAGAACATGGCCAACGCTCTCATTAATCATACAGGCTGGAAAACAGTATATGTCATTACAAGGGTATGAGCACCCTGCTATATCTTAATTGATATCCAATTACTTTAAATATAACTTAAAGAACCTAGAATCTACGGGCTTTTGGTGAAATCTGGTATCACGTACCCTTGGCTTGGGTGAGTTCCGGATTCAAATTCCGGAGAGTCCATAATTCTTATCATTTTAGGTGAGTTCCGGATTGTTCACAACTCTGCGTAGCGGAGTTTGAACTTCCAGATACGAAGTATCTGGTAACAAATCTCGGGAGGTCCATTTGTTTTCTCCATTGTTATCTACAACACAAATACTTATATACGATTTCTAATACAAACACCTAATGATTATTCTACGGAGGGATACATTATGGGTATAAGAGTAATGATAGGTGATAGTTCTGCAAGAGCACATGCTTTAGCAGCTAAGTATGCACAAAGCGACAAAGTAGATAGTCTGGTCGTAGCACCAGGGAATGATTTTATTAAATGGGCTATAGAATCTCAATATGAAAAGGAAGTAATTATAGCCAGTGCCACCCTAGATGACGCTCATAGTTTTCTTCATGTAGCTCAGCAACATAGACCAAATTTAATTGATATTATGCAAGATGATGCATTAGCTGCTGGAACAGTCGACAAGCTCCAAGAGTATGGATTTGCAACATTTGGTGCAACAAAAGCAGCTTCAGAGATTGAACATAGCA
The DNA here is from genome assembly GCA_964385185.1 of uncultured Methanosarcinales archaeon. Lineage (GTDB taxonomy): Archaea > Nanobdellota > Nanobdellia > Woesearchaeales > CALCXY01 > CALCXY01. Next base: position 12,116 of record CAYLOA010000011.1, read on the forward strand.
AGGGATTTTCTAGAAAGTTGATGGAAGGACTTGGAATTCCCTCCCCCTGAAATGTGGAGCTAGAGCCTTGCAAATAAGTTTCAAGCAATATGCAAGGGAGATACTCAATAAAGAAATGAAGTTCCATGGTCTCCGACATAGTGGGGCAACACATTATCTTAATGTGAAGAAGTGGAACTTAAGACAGGTACAACAATTCCTAGGTCACGCTGACATTAGTACAACAACCATCTATACTCACGTGCAACCAGAAGATTTGATTAGTCAGATGTGGGAGTAATTTATTGAGAATTTACTCTTACTGTAGGTTCATTTCCTGAATCTGTATCAATATATTCTTGGAATTGTAACTTTAGACCCATAATTTTTTTTACCGTTTGTTGCCTTTGGTCAGTGTCCTCAATGAGTGATTGTGGAACGCTTAAATGTACCTGGGAAAGATAAACTAACAAAAATGAACTGGCAGGTGCTATGCCACCCACTCCATACTTTGACCTACTCTCCATACCCTTGTATGTTACTATGTCATAACCTCGTGGTGCACCACCATCACGACTGCCCCGCATTAATTCTGTATGATACTCAAAATCTTTATTTGTTACCATAAAAGATTTTGGAAGAATTCTTGCCCAATAAGGACTTAAGTCCCACTTACCTGCAAAAACTTTATACTGTCTACTTCGCAATTCACTTAGTTTCAATTCATATTTACTAATTTCTCTACGTGTATTCTCCCTCTCGGAAATGTCTTCAAGTCCAAGCTTTCTGATTCGTTCATCATTCTCGGCTGCCGCTATAGCATCGGCATCTACATTTTTTTGGTTTTGTCTTCGGACATATTCGTCTATTGAACTCATATAATTAGTGGGTTTATTGGCATTTATAAAACCATAGGAAAAAGGGAAAGTTTCTATAATGCTTCACTATAGCACTTATCCCTTTACTTTCCTATTTGACGTAGTATAGGAATGTTTTTATACGTAGTACCATTGTGTATTCTTGGTGAATTATGGTAAGAAAATATCGTCGTAAGACAACTAAATTTAATCCAGAGTTTGACAAGTTACTAGATAAAAATATTGAAAAATTAAGGGAGAAGGGAAGATGGCCCATTAAACAAACTGCCAGATAAAATGATTCCCAATGATGAACAATTAATAGAAACCTATTTACATGAGGAGAATATTGCCATTACAAGATCTCACTTACATCAAAAAGAAGGGGAAGTAGAATTAAAGAGGTTTGACCATGGATAAAGCATTCAAAGAACTTATAGCAGCTATTGAATTAAATAGAAAGATGTGTCCTTGGCAAAAAAAGATGACACTAGAGAATCAAACAAAAGAATTTCTATTAGAATCAAAAGAAGTAGAAGAAGCAGTAAAAAAGAAAGACTACAAAAATCTTAAAGAAGAATTAGGAGATGTCTTATGGGATGTCTTAACCATAGCTCATATTGCTGAGGATAAAGGCCATTTTAAAGCAAAAGAAATATTCGAAAGTATCAATAAAAAAATAAAAAGAAGAAAACACTACATGTTTGAAGGAAAAACAGTAGACATTCCCACAGCAATTAGAATCTGGGATGAAGTAAAAGAAAAAGAAAAGAAAGGAGAGTATGATGAGTGATTGTATTTTTTGTAAGATTGTAAAAGGAGAACTCCCTCTTGCAAAACTATATGAAGATGATGACATCTTAGCATTCTTAGACATTGGTCCAATCCATAAAGGACACGCTTTAGTTATTCCTAAAGAACATCATGAAACTATCTTAGACATCCCAGATGATTTACTAAAAAAGCAAATAGTTATAGTAAAAAAACTCACAAAAGCAATAAAGACTGCCGTCAAAGCTGACGGAATCACAATAGGTCAATCAAACTACAAACATGGCGGACAAGTAGTTCTCCATATCCACTTCCACATCATGCCAAGATTCAAAGATGATGGATTAAAACTCTGGCCACAAGGTAAGTATGAAGATGGTGAAATGGATACATACAAAAAGAAAATTATTGAAAAACTAGAATAATCACTAGGTACTATACTGTACGATCTGAGAAAGTAATTTCTCCAGCATATGGTCTACGAATAATTCTATCCACACTTTCTGGGATTTTATTAGTAGGTACACCCTTTGCCTTAACTCTTCCTAGAGCATACATTAATTTCTGATTTATGGATTCTGCTGTCATATCTCCTGCTGGTTGTGCTCCAGCTAAAAGTGGAGCTGATCCAACCCCATAGATTCCAGAATCTGCAGCTCCTTCAAGACAATTAGTTACAATTAGAACAGGTTTTCCTGCTTGAACTGCTCGTTTAATATCTTCATTATATTTTTCATTAATATTTCCAGCCCCTAATCCTACAAACACGATTCCTTCTACATCGTCATTATCCACATAACCTCTTCTGAATGCTGAGGTATTTGATCCTGATTTTGGAGCATATGATTCTACATTATTACAAAAATCTGTAAATAAAATGGGATCTCCATCACTTCGAGTATATCTATGATCTTTAAGCATAATATCAATTCCAATTTCACCGATTGGAGCAACTCATGGAGAGTCAAATGCATTAAATCCTTGTTCATTTACCTTAATAGCTCTATTACCTCTCACGATCTTGTCACCAAATGCTATAACAACCTCTCCAAGGTCCATAGTCGCAGTTTCAATTGCATGAACTACATTAACATCAGCATCACTCCCAGTATTATATATCGATTTTTGAGATCCTGTAAGAACAACTGGTTTATTCAAATTTCTTAACATTAAAGGTAGAGCGGCACCGCTATCTGCCATACTATCTGTTCCATGAATAACTACAAAACCATCGTAATCATGAGCATTTTTATAAATTATTTTAGCAATATCAGCTCTTTGACTTGTTTCCATATTTGTACTGTCAATATTTGCAGTTTGTAATGCATCGAAGTGAATTAATGGAGAAGTATTGGTTCCTTTCAGAGAATATGTTCTATTTTCATATAGTTTTACCCTATCTTTAGTAGAACTTAGGTTTTGTCCTCGTTTTAGAGAAATTCCCCTAATTAGGTGCAAATAATCTCTTTGAGAAGGGTTAAGAACACCTTTACTATTCCTCACTTGTCCTATAGTTCCACCAGTTTGTAGAACTAAAATATTCGGAATTGCCATATAGTTATGTTGAGAATAATACTATATAAATGTATCTATTTTTACTACTATAAAGTAACTACTAATTGAAGACATCATCAATAAAAACGTTTATATACCTTCTTCCAACCTTATTTTTTATGGCGGTGTAGCTCAGCCTGGTTAGAGCGCTACGCTCATATGTTTTGAGCGATGATCCGAAAGGAGATGATTAAGCAAATCTAACGGGGTTACGTAGAGTAATTGGGGTTTCCCATTACACGTTAAAGTCAAGGGTTCAAATCCCTTCACCGCCACCATTTTTTTTATATTTTGGAAGGCAATAGCCAAACTTTTTCCAATGCAAGTACTTAGCATAGTGTTTATCATTTGAGAATCCAAATATCTTTATATATTTTTCAAGATTTTTTACTCCATTTAAATTTACATTGTATAATATGTTGGGCCGCCTATTTCCTATTTTATCCATATGTATTGAGGGTTTCAGTCCAAATTTTATAAATATGCGATGTATTTGATTAATCAACGGCTCAGAAGTATTTGAAATCTTGATTTCAGGATACTTGTATAAATTGGATCCAAATGGTTTTCTAAATCTTATACCTCCATCAGTGTCAACGATTCCCCTCACACAATTGATTAGATATGATGATCTACTATAAATCCATTTAGGAATAGTAATATTAATTTTCTTACCCATTGGCAATCCTATTCCATGTTTAAATAATATCAATTCCTTCTTAGTATACTTCAATAACACACAATTATTTCGTGAACTTTCACTTGGATAAATATTATACAATTTCTTCATCAAATGTTTTACATAATCTCTGTATAGTTTATCATCAATAAGATGGCCACTATGTGTATATACCCAATGATTCTTACCCTTTGATTTATACAGATTCATACTTCCATCACCAATATGGATTCCAGTTTCTTCAGCAAGCTCATTAGAGAATTCTGAAGGGATTGTTATTTGATTATTTTCATGTACCATTTTTCATCACATCTCCCTAGAATGTACTATCTAATTGATTTTATAAACGCTATCCACACCTGTCGTGTGGTTGTGGTTAGATCTTCCAATTTTAGAGGAGAAATTCCGAATATCTAGAAAATTATTTTTTAATAGTACATTTTTTCTAAGATGAAAAATGTAAGAAAATACTCACTTCAATCCCTCAAAAAACTCATCAATAATCCCTTCAGTCTCTTCAACATCCTTATATTCTTTAGAAATAAATTTTGTATTACCTTTAACCATAGGACTAACTAGTATCCCTTTTTTATGCAGCAAAAGAATCGGAATGCCCCTGGCTTCAGCCACACCAATTTCATAACCTACTCCTAAGGAAGGTTTAGTAACCTCTGCAACCAACACTTCAGCTCTATCCAATAGTCCTTTATCTTTAAGAAAAACAGATTCATCTGTAATAGGACTACCATCATCGTTCAAGGGAATCCAATCAGATAGTGCAACCTCACCAAAAACTTGAGGGGTAAGAATCTCACCATACTTCTTCAAATACTTAGCAATCTATTTGTAAATAGGCAAATAGTCACGACCACCTGTGATAGAACCTGCAAAATAGATCTTCATAATGGAGCAAGTCCAATCAGATATATTAAACTTCCCAATATTTATATACACGAAGACTAAAAATCCTATATGCAAATACTAAAATTCACAAGACCTCTTCCTCATCTTATACTCACTGGTAAAAAAACTTCGACCTGGAGAGTTAATGATACAAGAGGTATAAAAAAAGGAGATAAAATTAGTTTCTGTTACAATAATGGAAAAGAATTCGCACAAGTAATTTCAACATCAGTCATTGAAAAACAATTCAAAGAATTAACCAAAAAAGACCTAGAAGGACATGAAAAATACTCTTCGGAACAAAAAAAGTATGCAGTATTTTCAAAATACTACAAATACAAAGTAACTCCCGATAGTAAGGTAAAAATAATTAAGTTTAAGTTACTATAATCTACTCAAAACATATATATACTTCAAACCAATACCTTAAGTTATGAAATACTCAATCTCTGGAGATAATCTCCAAATAGCAAATATCGAATTAAAGAAAGATGAAGCAATAAATGCCGAAGCAGGAGCATTAATCTACAAGTCTGGTAATGTCACCATAGACGTTGAATCAAAAGGTGCAACAAAAGCAATAAAGAGACTCCTAACGGGAGAATCATTATTCTTAACTAAGTTCACATCTATAGAAGGTCATGGAATTGTAGGTGTAGCTGGAAAACTTCCAGGAAAAATAAAACCCTTCGAGTTAAAAGCAAATAAATCCATAATTGCTCAAAAAGGATCCTACCTAGCATCAGATATGGAAGTAGACATGGATCTAACAGTAACTAAAAAATTAGGCGCAGGATTATTTGGAGGAGAAGGATTTCTCTTACAAAAACTAACTGGCCCTGGAACGCTTCTACTCCACGCAGCCGGAGATTTAATTGAATACAACCTAGATAAAGGTCAAAGATTAGATATCGACACATCACATTTAGTAGCATTCGAAGAAACCGTAGACTATGACATTCGAAGAGTAGGTTCTATTAAATCAACAGTATTTGGTTCAGAAGGACTTTTCTTGGCACAAATGACTGGACCTGGAAAAGTTATCTTACAATCAATGACTAAAGCTATCCTAAGACCCCCAACACAACATCATGGAAAACAAAGTGGCGGTATTATGGGATCGATGTTAGGAGGATTAAGAACATGAAAACACTCTTTGGTTACCTAAAAGGTCTACCTTTATTATTAGCAATCGCATTATTATTTTTAGTAGTAGGCATTTTCCTAATATTTTTTAATATTCTCTTCGCAGCTGCTGTAGGAATTATCTTAATTCTAGTAATATTCATCGTACCTTATTACATGGGAAGAGCACATCAACCTGAAGAACCTGGAAGTTATAAATTAAAAGATATTAAAGAATAAAAGCGCCAGGGACGGGAATTTCGCCCGTGATTCAAATCAGGGATTCGAACCCGCACGGCCTGGTTAAGACCACAGATTTTCAATCTGTTGCACTTCCAAGTTATATTGAATAGCGACGCTATTCAATGCTTGTGGAACTTGTTCCACATTATGCTACCCTGGCACTTGGTGGAAAAGTTTATAAACTGGTTCCACCAATCCAGTTATACCTGGTTAAGACCACAGATTTTCAATCTGTTGCTCGACCAGAGTACAATACTCTGGTCGCATTTCTTCTTAATATGTTCTTACAAAAAATTTCAGCAATATTTCCAACAACTCCAGAAATTATCATCTACCATACAAAATATTCTTCGAAAAGGAAATAAACTTTCCAAAATTTTACAAAAATCCTAAAAAACAGTATTTTCTCGTCTAAGAAATATCATCAACAACATCTTCTGCAGTATTCGCTGGAATGGAAAACCCTAATCCTTCTCCACCGCCTACTTTCCAATTATTAATTCCAACAATTCTACCCTCATCATTTATCAGCGGTCCACCACTATTCCCTGGATTTATCGGCGTATCAATCTGGATATACTTCAAACCATTCTGAGCTTGTCTATTTAATGCGCTTACAATTCCTTGTGTAGCTGTAAAATCTAATCCAAACGGATTACCCAAAGCCACAACCCTCTGACCAACCTCTAAATCATCGCTATCTCCCCATCGCATACTATCAAATATTTGATCTACAACAACTGGTTTCAAGACAGCAATATCTGCAGTGTCATCAACACCAATAATTTCTGCTAGATAAATCTGGCCATCCTTGGTCTTAATTCCAATTTGAGATGCTCCAGATATAACGTGAGCATTCGTTACTGTTTTTCCGTCTATAGAAATAATAACTCCAGAGCCTGCTCCTTTATCAGTCAACACACTGACAGTAGCTTCCAATGCAACCTTAATCACATCTGAAAAATCTCCTGCTAAATTAGTCTCTAATCCTGTGATTTCATCCTCTAAATTCTGTTTAACTTCTCCTAACTTCTTGTCAGTCTCTTCTTCAACAGTAGTTAAATCTTTACGCACTTCATCTAACTCTTCACCACTTTTAGCAATCTCTCCCCGTATTCCACTCGTCTCACTATTGATTTTATTATCCAAAGAAGCAATCTTAGCATCCAATTTAAATTCAGATTGAGATAACTTCGCACGTAGCTCATCAATTTGATTATTCTGTGCATAAAAAAGCACACCACTTACCACAATAATCAAAACAAACGAAGCCATGAAAAGATGGCATTTATCCATAGATTCTATCCTACACTTACCAGTATATAAACTTTAGCTCTACAACTCAAATTAAAGATAAATTTATATACACTCACACCAAAATAATCAGATGGCAAAGAAATCTGAACATCATGTCTATCATCATCTTCCAAAATCACTTAATATTTTAGTCATTACCATAGCAGTTGTAATCGCCATTGTAGGAATTCAATACACAGGGATTGAGATTACACCTATCCAAGGGGCAGTGGTAGCTGAAAACACCCTACCCACTCTCTGTATTGATCAAGATGGAGATAATATTTACGTAAATGACAGCGTCGTAGTATCTACTTCTGAAATTGGTTCTGAAGGAAGAATTGAAGGTACAGAAACTAAAGAAAGAATATCAGATTATTGTGAAGGAAATACTGTAATTGAAATGACTTGCGGAAGGAGAATACCCATCAAATACACAGCCAATGGAATAAATGTCTACAAACAAGAATCCACAATAAATAAACATAACTGCCTAGCAGGATGTTTCGAAGGAGCTTGTATCAAAGGAGTAAAAGTAATTCTTACCAATATTGCTACTAATAAGCCTATATACAATGCTATTATTCAATTTAAGAGAAACAGAGAGATAAAGGATCAACAAAAATCAAACTTAGAAGGTGAAGCTGTTTTCAGAAAAAGAATTATTAACCAAGTGCAAGAAATTATTGTGCAAGATGATGGATATTTTCTCTACTCTCAAGAATACAGATTAGAAGGAAAAGACGAAGACGAAGTGCACATTGCCTTAACCCCTATAGTCAATATTCATGTTAAAGATCAAGCAGGCCTTCCTGTTAAAGAAACACTCCTCACCCTTACACATCAAAATCCAGATTTTATTGCAAAAACGACAACAGATGAGGAAGGAAAGGCTTCCATAGCACTCAATTACTCTGGACCTTACAAAGTTCAAGACACTGCCCCTTCAGCTCAAACTCAAAATCCTGGAGGACTCCATGTAAATAGACTCTCAAACGAAAGACCTTTAATCATTACCATGACAAAAAATCCATTTATTACATTTAACGTTTCAAACAGTGAAGGAAGAAATCTGAGAAATGCATTGGTTGAATTTTACGATTCAAACGATAACCTTGTGGTAGGTTCAACAAACTACGAAGGACAAGTATCAGTTCATCTTGCACCAGATACCTATAAGATCAACGTAAAATCAGATATATACCACACTCAATCTCTAACTCATAAAGCAGAAAAGGATACGACAATAGTTGTTGTATTAGAAAAGAGGATATAATCAAAGTCCAAACATTAACTTAACCATAAACTTTCTTCTTCTAAATGCGTGCCAGAACATAAAACTCACAACATATCCTATAACTCCAATAAAGAAACTGGTGATCATCATATTAAGTAATCCATTAATAAGTTGCCAAGCTAAAGCAGAAGAAATGATTAATCCCATAAATAAGGGAATCATCATCCCAGCTATAGCAGTCCCACCTAAAATATCCAGCTGAATATCTTTTACTTCCAATTTTAAAATCAAAAAGACAGCTTCAAATACTATTCCTGCTAGTATAAACATAATAAACTTCTGAAATCCAACCACTCCGATATCTCCAATATGACTCGTCAAAATACTACTCACACCCATAAACAACAAACCAGTCCCTGCTTTCCGAGTAATCTGCACTGCAAAGGATAACAAAATCAACCCAAATAATAATGATAAGAGATAGGCTAGTTGTGGTTCAAAGGTATTACTAAAGGTTGCCAATATCAACCAAATAAGGCTTGAAAAAGCAATAACTGCATAATCCATCTTTCTATATTTTTGAAATATTTCAAATGCTATCATTTTATCTCTAACACACCTTTTTTCTTTTCTTTAAGTTTTCGCACCTTACTTCCAGAGGCTATTGCTTCAAAAACAGGTATCCGTCTTTTAATCGTTCCAATCCGTTTCAAAAAACGTTCATGTCTTACTTTATAGGTATCTGCAGACATCTTATGATCTTTAAAGCAAGCTATCTGTGCTTGCTTCAATAAATTCTCAGTAGATTTTAATTCATGACGAATAGTGACTTGTCCTTGTTCTGCAAATTTTATAGAATTTCCTGCAATTTCAGATATTGCCAGAACTACTTGAGAACACTCTAATTTATCAAACCCGAGTTCTCTTGCTACATCAGCTCCTAATAAGGAAGCCTCTTTTACATCCCTATCGGATTTAACAATAAGTACCTCAACATCAATTTGACTCATAGTAACATATTACAGTAGCTCCTACTACATTCTATCTTGTTGTTGTTGTTGTTCAGTATTTCCATTAATTGGTATTAGCTCCAATCCTTGTAATAAAAACACTTCTTTTAAGGCAGACCTAAAATCTCGACTTACACGAAATTTAGTGAAATCAACGCCAGCACTACTCATAGTCTGAGCAACAATGGGGGAAATTCCAGCAAAAACTACTTCCACACCAGAAAGTTTCATAGTGTCACCAATTTTTATTAAGTGATTTGCCACTGCCGAATCAATTAAGTCAACGTTTGCCATATCAAGAACAATAATCTCGATACCACTGGCCTGTAGAAGGTTCAAAATTTTCTCTGTTACAGCTTTCATTCTGGCGGAATCTAAAGTTCCGAAAAATCCAGCGTACAGGCACGTGTCTGTTACCTGAGAAACGACCATCGGTGCTTCCCCTCCTATCTTCTTACGGCTCAAGGCCACTTTTTATACTCTTTGTCTAACTGTTGCAGGTTTGGCAACAGCTACATTCACATTTCTCATATTAACAACCTCCTTTGTTTTCCTTTTATTTGAATTTCTAGCCACATTTCCTAGCTGTTTAATCCTTTTTTTTACAATACCATGAACATCACTTGCACTTGAAGCGTTTACCACACTATGTGCTAGTTCATGATCTCCATGTACATCTTTAATCCAATTACTAAAGTCATTTTTATCATCATTTACATAATTGGTAAACACATCATCACTCATTTTATCAGTTGCCTGATGCAAATCTTGAAGGCTTTTGAGAGAAGTTCCATCAGACAACCAAAAGGGATTATCTTTGCCACACAGAATGGCATTGGCTTCATTTTGACTCAAGTTTTCAACCATTTTCATGAACTCCTCTTTTTTTCTAAATAGATCAATTTAACTTGACCAATCTTCCTTTCTCTTAGCTTTCCTTCTGCTCTTAATTCTGCTAATCGTATCATAATCGTTGCTCTTCCAGAAAGAGTCTGCCGCACCATATCGGCAATCGTCATGCCATCTGTATTCTTAGTAAGCATTTCTACAATTTTTGCTTTGAGTTCGTCCATTTTAGGTGTAATTCTATACTATAGTCTTATCTTATGGTTCTATGTTACAATACTGTATTACTACCTGTTTATAAAGGTTTCGTTTCGAACGGAGTGAGAAACGAAATTGTTGAAATGCCAGCAGGTATTTCATAAGGTTTTGATTAAATTTATTATAGAATCTACATTAAAAAAGAAATTA
>CAYLOA010000011.1:23123-36943 GCA_964385185.1 uncultured Methanosarcinales archaeon
ATTTCATAAGGTTTTGATTAAATTTATTATAGAATCTACATTAAAAAAGAAATTACTCTTCCAACAACACATCAATAGCTTCTAGAATTCCTTTTTCTTTCTGCGAAAGCACTGCTTCCTTCTCAGCCAATTCAGCTTCCTTCACCAATGCTTGATGCAAAATATCAACATTAGCTTCATTCAATTCTTCCATTAATCCCAGCTTGGAAACAGATTCTTCAAACTCTTTCTCTCTGGCAATAAGATCAGCTTCTTTTAACTCCAATTCCTTTTCCTTGTTAAAAACATCTAACTCACGAACGTCTAACTCATGTGCGAGTTCAGAAATAAGTTTAGTATTTGCTCCACCCATACACTCATCTGAGGAAAGCTAGTATATAAGTTTTATGGGAGATTTAATCATATACCATTTAGAATTCATCAGAGATTAATATTTTATGACATTAATAAATTATCAATCTCTTTTGCACTCATCTTAGTATCTGCTTTCACCACTTTCCCTTTAGAAATCTCATCTTCACTTCTTTCAATATTTTCTATCAAAGTGATATCTTCATCTAATTTGTCTTTTCTTACTTGTTTTAGAAAAATATTGCCACCTCTATTGGTAACAATAAATTTAGTCAAAGGCTTTATGCCTGCATCTTTCATAATCTCAGCAGGAATTACAATTTGTCCATTTTGCGATATTTTAGTTATTGCTACTTCCATTTTATTACCTACAATACATTGTAATATTAAAACAGATTGTATATATAAGTCTTTTAGTTTTTTGGACGCTATCCATCTCCCTACGCAAAAGGAGATACGAAGAATAGGGAGTAAGGATGAGATGTGCAAAACCATTTAGAATAAAATAAGTCCTCTGTCATCTCACATTAGTTCTTCTCTTTCTTAAGAATTTTCAGCAATTCCTTTGGATTTACAATTTTATCATCAAATCCCAATCCCTTAAAATGCTTATCATTCATCGTTAGCAAATAGTCAGCATTTTTGTCTAGAAAGGTGGCAGATATAACATTATCTTGATAGTCTACAGGCTTTCCTAACCTTATCCTCTTTGCAATAATTTTCCCTGTATCCTCTGCAATACTATGATTCATCTCTACCCAAGAAAATGCTGATAAGAATTCTTTTAATTCTACAATATCACTTCTTACATCTTTAAAATACGCACCGATATATAATTCTGAAATAGAAATAGCAGATACAAACATCTGGGCATCTAGTTCAGACAACAATTCTACAATCAGAATACTAGTCTCATCTTGTCTTTCAATTTTAATCAAGCTACTTGTATCTAGTACAACTTTCATTTGCTAAACATATCCCTATATCTTTTTGAAGAATCAGTCCTCAAACTACGAAAATTAAATTTTTCAGGAAGTACACTATTCCTTTTTCTCCAAAAACTTTTATCTTTTTTTGTGATAATAATCATTTCACCCAATTTGTTAATATTTAAAGGCATACCTACTTCAATACCAAGCTCATCCCGAATATGCTTGTCAATGGTGATTTGACCGTTTCTAGTTACAATAGTTCCCATTTTTCTTCATTATGTTCAATTATTTACTAATTTTTCTAGTAATTATTTACTAATATAGTTAGTAATATATAAATGTTTTGATTTTTTCGCCAAATTGTATACTACATCTAATAATATCCGAAAACTATAGAACTAAACAAGCAAAGGAACAATAATCAATGCTACAATACTCATTAACTTTAATAGAATATTCAAACTAGGACCACAGGTATCTTTGAAAGGATCTCCCACAGTGTCACCAACGACAGCTGCTTTATGAGCATCTGAACCTTTACCACCTAAAGCACCACCTTCAATGTATTTCTTAGCGTTATCCCAAGCACCACCAGCATTTGCTTGCATGATTGCAAAGACAACACCACTTACTAAACTACCAACAAGTAATCCACCAAGTCCTTCAACACCTAATATTAATCCTACAATAACTGGAGTAAAGATTCCAATTAAACTCGGTAATACCATTTGTTTTAATGCACTATCAGTAGAAATTTGAACACATTTTTCATAATCAGGCTTAGCAGTCCCTTCCATTAATCCTTTAATAGAATGAAACTGTCTCCGAACTTCTTCAACCATAGCTTTTGCTGCAACGCCAACTGCTTCCATAGTTAAAGCACTAAATAAATAAGGCAACATGGCACCAATTAAGATTCCAATAAATGTTGTAGGTTTTAAGACGTCAATAGTAGTAAGGCCAGCAGTAACAGCATAAGTGCTAAATAAGGCAAGAGCAGTCATAGCAGCACTTCCAATAGCAAATCCTTTACCAATTGCTGCAGTTGTATTACCTGCCATATCTAATTTATCTGTATTCTCTCGAACTTCTTTAGGTAGTCCTGCCATCTCAGCAATTCCGCCTGCATTGTCTGCAACAGGTCCGTAAGCATCAACAGCTAAGCTAATACCTAATGTTGAAAGCATACCAACACCTGCTAAAGCAATTCCGTAAAATCCTGAAATTCCGTATGCAACATAGATAACAGCTGCGATAATCAAAACAGGCAATACTGTAGATTTCATTCCAACAGATAATCCTTGAATAATGTTTGTTGCAGGGCCTGTTTTTGAGGCTTCTGCAATAGCTTGAGCATGTTTTCCTTCTTCTGATGTATAATGTTTAGTAATAAGGCCTATTGCAAGTCCTGCAATTAATCCACTCACAACAGCCCAAAATAAGGTTAAACTTCCAAAGAATAATTGTGTAACAATTCCTCCTGAAATAAGGAAGAAAAAACTAGCAGCAACTAATCCATATAATAATGCATTCATGGGGCTTCCTTTAACTCGAACAAAGAAGATTCCAAGAACACTTGAAACAATTCCTACACTTGCAAGAGCAAGCGGATAAATAAGTCCTCTATCTCCTTCAATAGCAACAAGACCAAGAGCCATGGCAGCAATAAGTGTACCCACATAACTCTCAAATAAATCTGCACCCATTCCAGCAACATCCCCAACGTTGTCTCCAACATTATCTGCGATAGTTGCAGGGTTTCGAGGGTCATCTTCAGGAATGTTTTTTTCAACTTTCCCTACAAGATCTGCTCCTACGTCTGCAGCTTTGGTAAAAATTCCACCACCCACTCTTGCAAATAAAGCAACAGCAGAAGCTCCGAAACTAAAACCGAATATATAACTAGGATCTCTAAAAATATAATATACAATTAATACACCAAGAAGTCCAAGACCAACAACGCTGAATCCCATGACACTTCCTGAAAAGAAGGCAACTCGTAGTGCAGGACCAAGTCCTTTAGTTGCAGCCTGAGTAGTTTTAACATTTGACTTTGTAGCAGTTAACATGCCGATAAATCCAGCAGCAACTGAGGTAATTGCTCCGAAAAGGAAACTAACAGCTGTTTGCCAATTTAAGAACCAAGCTAACAATACAGCCAGAACAGCTACAACTATTGCGAGAATTTTATATTCAGATTTAAGAAATGCCAGTGCACCTTGTCTAATTGAGGAAGAAATTTCTTTCATCTCATCGTTGCCAGAATCTGCTTTGTCTATCTGTCTATTCAACAAATATACAGTGATAAACGCTAAAACCGGTGCAATAAATAATTCATATGCCATTAAGTATATGATTTCTAAGTTATTTATAAGGTTTTTGCTTCTACAGGCCTATAGGGCGTACTCTGTTTGAATACTGGGTAAAAAATATTTTGGGGTCTCTCCAACTCCTCTGAATTCATAATCATTCATCCTTACCCTATACCTAAAAGTCGCAACAGGTTTAAACCTTATAGGGATTTCATCGAAATTGTTGTTGCCCATATCATCTACCAAACAACGTAATTTATTATCATTGGAAGCGAATGCAACAAATTCACTATGTACACATGATTTTAAAATATTATACGCAACCTGCTTATCTGCAGGAGGTTGCTCTCTATCATCAATTACGGCGTAAAGTTTTGCCAATTTGTGTACATGAGAATATATTTGTCTTTCGGCCCAGGTTTCCGGATTGGATCTTGGACACCGTGCATACAATATCTCAGCAATACTATGTCTTTCCTTGCATTTTATGAATTCCAATCCTCTCTTCAATTCCTTAATTCCTGATCGGCACATTATGATATTTGAATGAGAATTCAACATAGCCTCAAATTCACTACCTAACATTCCATTAATGGTTTTTCGTTTCCGGTTAATTCGCCAGGCAGAAGTATCCATAAATACAAGCGAAAAGGCATCACTAAGAGTTTCCAGTGGAAATCGATGAGAAAATCTATAGTCAAACAAGGTTTCTCCCCATTTTGATAGTTTTAGAATTCATCATAAATCAATATCACTTCACAACACCTTTATCTTCAAAGAAGTGTCCTAACTTTTCTTTCTTAGTTGCTAAATATTTCTCACTCTCTTTAGAAGCTTCAACAACCAATGGAACACGTTCAACAATCTCAAGGCCATACTTCTCCAGCCCTTCAATCTTCTTAGGATTATTAGTCAATAGACGAATCCGTTTAACTCCGAGATCACTCAACACTTTACACCCTATAGTATAGTCACGCTCATCAGCCTTAAACCCTAGTTTGAGATTGGCTTCTACTGTATCCATCCCTTCATCTTGTAAAGCATAGGCCTTAATCTTGTTCTTGAGCCCAATTCCTCTACCTTCTTGCGCCATATAGAGCAAAACTCCACCTTCTTTTCCTATCATTTGTAAAGCCTTTTCCAATTGATCTCCACAATCACATCGCAAACTGCCTAGAATATCTCCCGTTGTACATTGTGAGTGCACTCTAACAAGCACATCACCTTCAAGACTCCCTTTAACCAAAGCCAAATGTTGCATCCCAGAATCATCTTCATATTCATAGACGTCAAACTCACCATACTTAGTAGGCAATTTAGCTTTAGTATTTCTTGTAACTGTTGACATAAGAATAAGAACTACTGGCAGTTATATAAAGATTATGTAAGAATTTGGTTTTTATTTGAAAGTCAGCATCACCGCTCACTGTGTGAGCCGGTGGTGGTGCTGACTCCGCCAATTTTCCCACATTAAATAATTACAAAACCATAATAAAAGGACTTACCACTTACCAAATACTCAGAATCAACCAAAAGAACCAACAATTGATTAGTTGGTAGCACTTGAGTTACCAATTCAATATCATCCATAAAGTTCTGCAAAATAATTCCCTCAGAAAATACAGTAGCAACATGTTCCAACATCTCTCCTAATAAAATGGACTTATCAATACTAAATTCAGAAAGTGTTTGAGTCTGACCGTCTTGAACTACAGAGATAGGATAATCAACATCAACCAATACATTTCTATCTTGAATAATAATTCCTACCTTAGGATCTCCTGAATATGTAAGAGTTGAATCACTAGACAGACAACTGGGTAAACCAACAGATATAAAATTCTCCAACTGTCCACCTACCTCACCATTACTCAAAGCTCTATCCAACAGTGCATAATCAACACTTCCAACACTTACTCTAGCAACATTTTCAATACTTCCTGTACTCAACTTCATCAACCCATCATCTAACACAGTCTCAATACAACTATCTACAAACCCTGCAAAACTTACAGGAGTATCAACATCCACTTCTTCAATAACTGCTCGTTGAGCAAATTCATAGAAAGCTGCAGCTCCTAAAATAACCATACCTAGTAAAAAGAATAACGTCAACTTTTGTCCTTTTTTATTCCAAAGCTTCAAAGGTCTCACCATTTGTATAATAATTATTTAACATGCCCAACAGTTTAGTAAAAAATGCTTGACCATCTCCTAACTGAATATGATCAGTATGCTCCAACACTCCTCTGGATTTATCTAACCCAATTACACCATCGCTGCTTACATATCCTTTAACATATTGCCCACCATTTGTACCAACACTAATCTGAGTTCCTCGAGGAGTTTCTTGAATGAGATACCCTCCAGACAAGGTTGAAGCTAAAACTTCTTCATCTCCAGTTGATTGCAAAGTTAAAAAATTCACGTCACTCATGGAATCATCCATAGAAAAAACACCTCTATTCTCCTCAGAGTAGGAGGTATACACATCTGAATAACCATTATCTATCAACCTGCGATAAGAAACAAAACCGTTCAACACTTTAGTTTTATTAAGTGTATTTACAAAACCACAATTGCTACATAATAATTCTTCATTAATAACTTGGCTTTCATCTCGTTTTACACAGAGTGAATAAAAATGAGGACTTTCTACCTGGAATGATTTCTCCAGATCATCATCTGTATAGGTAAATGCAGCCTCAGGAGATAATACCATACACTCCATCCCAACTCGTAAATCAATTTCAGTTGTCGACGCACTTCTCTCACTGGTAATCTGGTCAGTAAAGTCTCCTCCAATATACTCAACAATCTCATTCGTCAAACTATACTGGACGGGATCAGCTTCAGTCACAAATATTTTACCTTCACCTGTTGCCGTTCCTTTAATCTTAACGACATCACCTTCAACAAATTCAATAACCGTACTTCCATCAACCACAAGATTCATCTGTTTGGCAGGTCGCTCAATCACTTTTTCAATCAACTTACTCTCCACTTCACGCAGAACATCCCTACGAACTCCAGAAATCTGCTGCAAGAATCCTTCTATTGATCCCTGTTGAGCAACCAAATAAACAAACGCCTTTCTCTCATTAAGTGAATAACTTCCTAAATTTAAATCATAATTCTTAAGCTCGACATATTTTGTCGCCATAGCATCCTGCTCTTCAGGTGTTAATAGTGAATAAATATCATCTTGTAAATCTTGATTATTATAGAACTCATCAAAGGCGTTTTTAATAATCTGAATTTTAGCAGTAGGTAAGGGCAATAAATTAATAGTAAACCGTTTATACCCATCTTGCAAATATCTAAAAATAGTTTCTGTTGGAGGACCACTTCTCCCACCAATCTTTCTATCATAATCTCTCAGGAGTGCTATTTTTTCAGACTCTGTTAATTGCTCCATCACTAATTCCTTCAACAATTTTCTTTCTTTAATCTGAATCGTTTTGATCAGATACAATAATTGAGCATTTTTATCAAGGGAAGTTCTCACTTCACTTGTTGAACTAGGAATCGGATTGGGAAAGACCATCTGATTGTCAAAAGCTCCACTTCTTAATTCAGAAAATAAAATGGTGTTATCAACAATGACAAATTTTCCATCTATGATATTATTATATTGATAATCTCCAACAGTAATCTGCTGAGCACTTGCAAAGGATAATGCAGGCATATTCACATATTCTTGAGGGATTTCAACATCCAATTCTGCAGATCCCATGGATAGATCGAATACATTAGTACTTTCTGCTCCATCAATAACTATTCTATCTACTTTATCTGCTATTAAGGTACCATTTTCAAACCGAACATTTACTGCACTTGATAATGAGGTAGACTTCACAGGTAACACTCTTCTTCTAATATTTTGATTGTCATCTAAGAATTCCTGAAATCGAGGTCGAGTAATTTCTACTTGTTTCATAAAACCAGCTTCCCAATTACCATCAGGATGGATAACTAAATCTTGAGCATCTTGAAAGGATGTTTCTGTTGTTGGGGTTTCTGATGATATGGAGCGGGTGACGATGTCAGGGGTCGTGAGAGTTCCTGCTTCTGCTGATTCCACGGATGTTGTTCCGTCTCCAGATAGTACTCCATTGTTTACCCCAATAACCTTTACATATCCTCCCAAATCAGTAGGAATTTCTAATTTATCTGCTTTTTTAACATTAATATTTCCATTTGATTTTACTTCACCCTCTAAACCCTTAGCTTCTTTTCCATTAATTGCAAGATCATTATCACCCGAACCTTTAGAAATTTTAGTTTTTGCAGGTGCACCTTCTAATCCTATTTGAGAGTTACCAATATTAGCTACGCCATCATCTCCCACAGTTCCTCCCAGATCTCCAATATCGACAACAACAGAATTATTTACATCTACCTTACCTGGTGCCCAAACTACAGATGATAAAATTAAGATAATTAAAATAACATGGGTATACCTAGCCATATCTACATCTCTAGAAATTGAGTATATAAAAGTTTTTACTGAGAAAATTGAAATCGTTTACTCATATAATTTGTTAATTTTTTCGCAACTGTTGATTTGTTACCCTCTTTATCCACCTTTAGATAACCTGTTAGAAAACTATGAGCTTGCCGATAGTGAATTTTTGATTCAGCCACATTTTTTGCCTTTTCATGATTTCTTGCCATATTCCATGAAGCAATTCCCTTATTATACCTAAGTACGGGATCTGTATCACCCAAGATAATACAAATATCGAATTGATCTAGAGCACCACTATTATCTTGAACACTTAACAAAGAAACTCCTAAGTTACTATGGACATCGCTATCATAAGGATTCAACTCAATCGAAGCTTCATAAAGTGTTTTAGCTTGCGCATAATTTTTATCTTTTAATGCCGCCGAACCTTGCTCTGCTAAATCTGAAGCTTTCTTAACATCATCTTTATCCAATCTCTTCACATAAACATCAGGAGAAAATATCTTTTTCTCAGCAGCATGTTCTTTTGCCAAATGTGTATACAAATCAAGTTCAAAAGGATTCTTAAGAATTTCTGCATGGATAGCACCAATAAGGGATTCATCACTATGTCCAGCTTCAGTAGTTTCTTCTCCAGAAACTCTATCACAAATGCTAGCACCAGCTAATACAACACCTAATACCATACCTGCAATTCGTCTTACCATAGTGACGAAAGAATCAAACTTTACTTATAAACCTTTACTTTCGTGAGGCGTGTTTTTAGCCGAACTAAATAAGAAAAGCATAATGAAATGGCTGATTAAATAACATATTATCTTTATCTTTTAATAAAATAACACTCTTATCGTCCTTTTGGTAGGCACTAGCCAGATAGTTTGATTGAGCCAAAGCATCAACATCTAATCCTAAAGACTCATCCTGAATTTTACTTTTCAATTGTAATATTGGCCCCAATGATACAGGAACTTCAACTAAAAATTTCTGCATACTAATCACCTTCTCTCCTATCTGAACCGTAAAATCATGATCAATAATAGCTTCAACAGAATCTCCCACTTCAATTCTAACATCATTATTCGTATTAACTATCTCCCGACCTAAAAACACAGAGAAATTCTTAGGCAAAACATTACCAGTCTTTAGTAAATACGAATCACCTAAACTAGAAATCTTTTCACCACCACTAAACTCTAATTGTCCATCATTCATGCCAGCTCGTTGGACAAAACAACCCAATCCTAATTCATAAGAACTTTTGATATAGGCACTAAGTTCACTCATTGGTGCATCAAGTGGTGGCAGAGTTTCTGTACCCATCCCCAATGTAAGTCCTGCAAATATCAATAATACAATTCCTAATAATGCAAACATAGTCACTTGCGCTTTTCTCATACAAACATTTTTAGATACTGATTATATAAACGTTATTCCTTCTCAGAATTTTTTAAGTAAAACTTAAATCTATCTCCTGCCCTAAAATTGGAATTACGTATCAAAACTTCTCTCAGACCATACACTCTTTTTCTAACATCATCAAGTTTATCCAATAAATATACTCTTTCTTCACTATTGATGTGGTCTAATGCGTGACATAAATTCACAGTTACTTTTACTTCAGTCGCAGATTTAAATGCATAATTTACATGATTCAAGTAATCTTTTTTTGAAGTGGATGCATTACCTTCTGCTATATTTAATGGAATTGATGCTGCAGATCTCTTTAATTGAGAAGCTAAATTAGGATCAATCGTGCTAAATTGTTTTACAATTTTATAAACATCCACTACAAAATTAAAACTCAAAGTGTAGACATCTAATTTTTCATATCCTGACAATTGATTTTTTGTGCTCATATAATTTACTGAGCATTTACTCGTTAATTAAATTATGCAAGAATATTTGGTAAATTTTCTATTGCTACCGTAATATTTATTGACTTCCTAACTAAATTTTTCGAAAGAAACATCAATATCTCAAAATTTTCTGCAATACTCAAAAATGTGTGAAAAAATAGACGACAAAAAAATCAAAACTAATTCGTTTGAAAGTTGTCACTAAATTATTGATGGTAAAAAAAAGAAAACCATGCATAAACTAGGAAATAATGAACTATTGGGTTGCGCGAGCTTAATGCCTCGTTGCCTCGGCACTTACACACCGCATCCATCAAACCCATGTTCTATGGGTATTCCAATGTCTCTTTTTGAGGAAGACTTCGAGCTTAGATGCTTTCAGCTCTTATCCTCTAAGGCGTAGCTGCCCTGCTTACCTTGTAAGATAACAGGTAGACCAGTGGCCTCGAACTTTCGTTCCTCTCGTACTAGAAAATCCTTCCTCTCAGACATGTAACATTTCCAGTAGATATTAAACATACTGCCTCACAGCGTACTGAACCCAGCTCACGAACCCTTTTAATGGGTGAACACCCCCACCCTTGGCGGCTTCTGCACCACCAGGATAGGATGAGCCGACATCGATGTAGCAAGCCGCGCCGTCGATATGAGCTCTCGAGCGCGACAACTCTGTTATCCCCGGAGTAACTTTTCAGTCATCTCTAGCCCCCATCAATGAGGAACATAGAGGTTCGCTAGACCATGCTTTCGCATTTGCAACCTCATTTAGTAAGATTACAATCAGACAGACTTTTGCTCTTGCACTCCACTCCTGATTTCTGACCAGGTTGAGTCTATCTTTGGGCCCTGTTGATATACTTTCAACAGGGTGCCACCCCAGCCAAACTGTCCACAAATTGGTGTCCTCGTAAAACGAGTGAGCAACGTAAATTTCGAAGAGTGGTGTTACATTGGCGTCTACACTTAAACTTGCGTCCAAGCTTTAACAACTCCCACTTACTCTGTACAACGAAGTTCACGTCGCAACAACATGCTACAGTAAAGTTTCACGGGGTCTTCACTTCCCACTGGAAATCTACGGCCTTTGCACCGTAATGGTGTGTTCGGTAGTCTTCGTCTGGGGACAGCGGCGATCTCGTTACGCCATTCATGCAAGTCGTCATTCAAACGACAAGGTATTACGCTACCTTAAGAGAGTTATAGTTACCCCCGCTGTTTACCAGCTCTTGGCTCCATTGAACTGGAGTTTGAAGTACTGGCACTGAGCAGACGTCACCAACTATACGCACCCTTACGGGCTAGCAGTTGGTTATGTTTTTGTTAAACAGTCGAACCGCCTTTGTAATTGCACCCTGCAACCGCATACATACATACACAATTGCACGGACCCCTTATGCCTAAGGCACGGGGCTAATTTGCCGAATTCCCTCAATTAGATTGTCCTATCACACTTTAGGCTTCTCACCTAGGGGCACCAGTGCTGGTTCTGGGTATAAGTTTTTAAGATTTTTCACATGTTCATTTTCATGGAGTCTAGGTATCAACCAAACTTACACAAGGTAAGCTCATCTTGGATTTCAACAGATTCTCATCGTGACAATACTCCTCTGATGTGTTCCAATTAACAAAACTTGACGTCTTGTTGGTCTATCCCAAACTGTCAGAACATATGCCTGTGTTACCACGCATACTTAAAAAGTAACGGAATATTAACCGTTTTCCCTTTCCCGATAAACACTTATGATATCGGTTAGGCTCAACTAACCCTTGACTGATTTACATTGTCAAGGAACCCTTGCCCTTTCAGTGATAGAGATTCTCACTCTACTATGATCCTACTACCGCCAGGATTCTCATTCCTATGTGGTCCATATATCTTCGCAGATATAGTTCCGTCCTCACAGGACGCCTATCTACCGTACACTTTTTTAGTGACCTACAGTATCGGCAATCTGCATAGCTCCGTCCATTTTTGACACCCTTGACCTTGACAAGTAAGTTGTTACACACTTTTTAAAGGATGGCTGCTTCTAAGCCTACCTCCTCGCTGTCTAAGGCCAAAGACAATCTTCACCCGTTCACACTTAGCAGATATTTAGGAGCCTTAACTGTAGTCTGGGTTGTTCCCCTCTCGGAAGCCAAGCTTACCCCTGACTCCCCGTTTCCAAGCTTCTACGATGTATGAATGTTTGGAGTTAGACAGAAGACCGACCAGTTTCCCGGCCTAAATCTTCAATCTGTAACTCTACCCTTCATATAATCTCCACTTAGACTTGACTACGGCCAACTTCGATAGGAACCAGCTATTACCGGACTCGATTGGCTTTTCACCCCTAACCCCAAGTCAGAAGAACACTTGCTCGTAGCAACTCTTCAGGCCTCCATATGTTTTTACACATACTTCACCTTGCCCAGGGTTAGATCGTCCGGCTTCGGGTCATCTTCTTATGACTCACGGCAGATTAGTACCGTCCATCTCATAAATTGCATGGATATTGGTTTCCCTACGGATCCTTTTGTAAATTATCCTTGCCATAAAAAGAAACTCCCTGGCACGTTATTCTAAACGTATGGTACAACCCCGAAGGGCCGTACCTTTCTATCACTATTAGATTTCAGACTCTTTTAACTCCCTGTTAAGGGTTCTTTTCAACTTTCCCTCACGGTACTAGTGCGCTATCGGACTCTGCGAGTATTTAAGGTTAGAAGTTGATGCCTCCTATATTCCTGTTTAATATCAAATAAACAGTACTCTGGAAATCTCCAGCATCTTAAGGTGACCTATCTACGGGGCTATCACCCTCTTTAGCGTTGCATTCCAGCAAACTTTAACAAATCCACAAAAGATACAATAGAGCTCCAATCACCACATGTCTTCAATATCACTAAAGAAGATTCAGTTTGCCTTATACTGGTTTCAGTCGCACTTACTAACAGCATCTCAATTGATTTCTTTTCCTACGGATACTAAGACGCTTCAATTCTCCGTGTTCCCTATCCTTGCGGATTATCTGGGAAGTCCCATTCAGAAATTTTTGGTTCAACGTGTACATTCCACTTCCCAAAACATTCTGAAGCTTGTCTCATCCTTCATCGGCTGCAGAGCCTAGTCATTCATCTAATAGTATTTCGATTCCTAGTTTATGCATGGTTTCATAAAGAGAATAGGTGGAATTGCCTTTCTTTCAAACCCTACATTCAATATCTGTGATATTGAATTGACTTAGGACAATAATCTATTTCTAGATATATCGTCCATAAAAAAATGGACCCGTCGGGACTTTCGATTCCTGTCTCAGGTCTAACATCCCTGACAGAATGATTCGAACCCGAGGCCCCCGCCTTTCTGAGGACAATTGTCCTTGCAAGGGCGGTGCTCTAATGCCTTAATGTGCACATTAATGCAACAAAATCCAGGCTGAGCTACAGGCCCACATGAGTAAAAAAAGTACAATTGTTTTTCCGACTACACACATAAAGATACTTATGGTAACATGTATCAACATTATTTTTCAAAAAAGAAAAATAAAAGGAGGTGATCCAACCGCAGGTTCCCCTACGGTTACCTTGTGACGACTTAACCCATCTCACTGAGTTTAGATTCGCATTGTCCAGAAAGACAAAACTTACCTAAACCCTGCTCGAGTGGTTTGACGGGCGGTGTGTGCAAGGAGCAGGGACATATTCACCGGACGATGATGACGTCCGATTACTAGGGATTCCATCGTCATGAGGGTGAGTTGCAACCCTCAATCTGTACTAGGGTACGGTTTCGAGGATTAACTTCTCCTTTCGGAGTTGTGTCCCATTGTCCGTACCATTGTTGCGCGCGTGTAGCCCAGTAGATTCGGAGCATACAGACCTATCGTAGCCTGCACCTTCCTCCCTGTTTCCAGGG